>CACYKE010000019.1 GCA_902774925.1 uncultured Prevotellaceae bacterium
AACTCTTGGACGTCGCTACTTTCATTGGTATAGGGCTGATGCTAGGATCATGGGGAGTTAAGAACGATGTGTAATACAGAAACTTCAAAAAGTGATCAGAATGACCCCATGATCCCTCAGGGCAATAGCTAATAATAAATGTTTTTATTCATATCGTTTCGTTATCGTTTATCTAGCGTCTTTCTTCGGTATGCGTTTCGCAAGGTCGATGGCACCGGCGGGACAGACGATGCGGCAGAGGTGGCAACCGACGCACTTGGTGCCGATGATGCGGGGCTGGCGCGTGGCGCGGTCGAAGACGATGGCCTGATGGCCGCCGTCGTTGCATGACAGCTCGCAGCGGCCGCAGCCTACGCAACGCTCGCGGTCGATCTTGGGGAAGACAATGCTGTCGCGGTCGAGGCTGCCCGCATTCGTGAAGATAGGAATCCTCTCGCCGACGAGGTCTGCAAGGTCGGTGACGCCCCGTTTCACCATGTAGCGGCGGAGACCGAGGATGAGGTCGTCGATGATGCGATAGCCGTACTGCATGACGGCCGTACACACCTGGACGTTCCGGCATCCGAGCTGGATGAACTCCAGTGCGTCGCGCCATGTCTCAATGCCGCCGATACCGCTGAAATGGGTGTTGCTGAAAATATGCTCCTTCGTCATTTCGAGGATGTGTCGCAGGGCGATAGGCTTGACGGCACGACCGGAATAGCCTGACACGGTGCGGTGACCTGAGACTTCGGCGTCGGGGGCCATGGTGACTGACTTGATGGTGTTGATGGCCGAGATGGCGTCAGCACCGCTTAAGTATGCAGCCAGAGCAGGCTGGAAGATGTTGGTGATATTGGGCGTCATCTTGGGGATGACGGGGATGTGGACATGGCGCTTGACGTAGGTGGTATAGACGGCCACGAGTTCGGGAGACTGTCCGACGTCGCTACCCATGCCGGAAAGGCGCATCTGGGGACACGAGAAGTTCAACTCTACGGCATCGACACCGGCGCGCTCGACCATCTCGGCCAGTTCAATCCATTGTTCCTCGGTCTGACCCATGATGCTGGCAATGACCACCTTCGTGGGGTAGTTCTGCTTCAGTCGGCGGAGGATGTCGAAGTCCATATCGACGGGATTCTCGCTCAACTGCTCCATATTGCGGAAGCCATAGAAGTCGCCGTGGATGCCGTTGCTATGGACGGCGTCAAAACGCGGAGACACCTCGCGGATCTCCTGCAGACAGATGGTCTTGTAGAACACGCCGGCCCATCCTGCGTCAAAGGCGCGCGCCACCATCTCGTAGTTGGTGCATACGGCCGACGAGGCGAGGAAGAAGGGATTCTCGCAACGGATGCCGCAGAAGTCGATGGCCAGGTCGGGATAATGCGTGTCGTCGACATCGTCGGGACTGATGGCATGGATGATGTCGCGGATGCGGATGGGGGGATTGTAGTGGATACAGGCCCGTTCGGCGGCTTCCAGGTCAGCGTCGGTACAATCGGCAACGAAGCGGAGGGCGGGCTTGTGGTTGTCAAAGCGGATGGCGCGCAGTGCGCGGGCAGGGTCGCCTGTCGGGCAGGCCTTTGTGCACGGTGCGTCCTGACATAGCAGGCAGCGGTTGGCTTCTTCGTAGATATTGAAACGTTTCATAGCTTGTTATGATTTTATTTAATCGCGACATTATTACCGTTGTAGATGTACAGGCCTTTAGCTTTTGGCTTTTGGCCGTTAGCTACTTTACGACCCTGCAGGTCATAATATGGGCTCGATTTTTATTTTACGTGACACGTTTACGAGTTACTGAAGAGAATTCTCCATCTCTTTGATGTATTTCTCTGTTTGTTTGGTTACGTACTCATGGAGTTTGCGGATGGATTTGCCATTAGTAATGCTATCCTTGTAGAGATCGATGAGCGCCTTATTCTGCTCAGTATAGAACTGAACGATTTCCTTATATAGGCCCGGCATTGCAGTAGCAGGGACATCACAGTTTTTTGCCAGTTGAATGAGCTCCTGATATTTCTTGTCCAGCTCTTTGTTTTGGCGGAGAAGCTGGTCTAAGAGGAGTACGATTTTGTCGCGGCTTCTAAAACCACTCAAATTATCACCAATCGCTTTATAGTTGGCCTTGAGGCTTTCAACAGTCATACCCACCTGTTCAACCTTTATTTCAAGTTGTATCTTATGGACTGGTGAAAGCTTATCCCGCCAATTCTGCTGTGGGTCAACAACCCTGAATTCCTCGGGAATTGAATCGACGAGTAGCGGCCTACGCGGTTCTCATAGTCGCGATCCTCTTCGTACCAACCATTGTGTGTCGTGATGCGATAGGTCTCGCCAGGCACAAAGTCGAGGTTCGTCCATAACTTGCAGAGCGAGCCGTCGGGCATCACGGTACGGATACGACCCACCTTGGGCTTGTCGAGCTGCACACTGAAGCTGAAGCGTTTGTTCACCACAGGCATCGTTGCAACATAGGCATCGTCAGCCACATTGTCCAGTTCTTCAGCTGAATCAGCCATATAGACCACATAAAGGGAATCGTTCAGGTCATAGCCCACACGTCCGTCAATCGTGAACGTGTTTTTATTGTCGCTCACGAGACTTGCTCCAGTCATGTTTTTCTCGTACATGTCAGGACGCAGCGAGGTAATCATATAGACGGTACCCGCGACATTATTATTCTTGGTTTCTTCCCACACGATGGCGTATGCATCGCGCAACTGCGGGTTGTCAGGGTTCTTGCAGCACATGAACCACATCTCCTGCTTACTATTGGTGCGAATACGTACATCCTTGCTCTTCTGTCCGTTGTTAGTCACCACCTTCAGGGTGAATAGTTCTGTATTGCCTGGCAGCAGGTGCATGTATTGATACGACAAAGGCTCATCATCGCGGAATCCGATGGGTATGCTCCACAGGTCTTCTTTCTCACAGGTGAATGGTGCGATGCGTTCACTTGCCTCAACAAGACCTGTTTCAGGATTTTTGATGACGGACAGTGTCTGGCCTCCCTCCTCAGCATAAAATGCGATGATACCTTCCAGACTCCGGATGACACTCTCTGCCTTCTTCTGCGGGGTAGCCGTAGGATCGGCACTGGCGGTTGTTATGGCGCTGCAAGCTATAAGCAGCATGATAAAAAAGCGTTTCATATGATTCTTATTTTTGAGCTGTTTGTTCTAAATTGTATTTTGCAATCTCAAGTTCCAGTTGCGCCCATTTCAGGTAGGCTTCGTTGGCCTGCTTCTTCATCAGGGCGAGCTCCTCGGGAGTGTATTTGTAGTTCTCCGGACGGGTTATCGGGATGTCGCGTTCGGTCAGCGTTACCATCTTTTCCTGAGGCTTTGCGGTCTCGGCAACAGCCAACTCCTTGTTGACTTCTTCGACAGCAGGCAGCGTTGTGGTTTCGGCTGTTGGAGTCGGAGTCGTTTTCGCATCCTGTGCCAGGAGGGCAGCGTCGCGTTTCACGACGGTGGTTTTCACCTTTGTCCCTTTTGCCTTGACTGGGGTGGCTACTGGCGCTGGAGTTTCGGTTTCCACCTTTGCCACAGAGTTTTCTTCCACCTTATTTATATTAGCAGGCTGCTCGATGACCGTATTCTCCGCAACGACATCCGTTGTTGTCGCCCTGGGCGGCATGAGCCATATCACCATGATGCCAGCCACACAAGCAGCAGCAATCCAAGGCCAGTCGATGCGACGTGGCTGCTTCTGTTCTTTGGCCATGCGCTGCATCAGTCGTTCGTTGAGGTCAGCAGGCATCTGCGGACGTTCTGCTTCATTCATCTCGAGGGCGTTGCGCAGGTTCGCGTCCGTCTGTCTGAAAGCATTGATTTTCTCCTCTGTCATGATAGCAACATTTTGATGATTTTACATATTTTCTTTCTCGTTCTGCTGAGCTTCGAGGCCACCGTCGTAGGTATCGACTCTGTGACGTAGGCTATCTCTTTCAGGCTCATCTCTTCGTAGTAGAACATCGTGACGATGGCTCGTTCCTCAGGTGGCAGATGCTTCAACGCTGCACGAATCAACTGTACCATTTCTTCGTTGGCATGTCCCAGTGTCTCTTCCACTTCCGCATCCGACAGTTGCTCGGCCCTACCCTCGCGGTCTTCGAAGTAAATCACCGGTTGGCGCTTATGCCTCAGCCACGTGACGGCCTCGTTGTAGGCTATGCGTGATATCCACGTACGGAGTGCTGACTTCTCTACGTCGTATGTCGCGATGTTTCTGAACACTTTCACAAACACGTCCTGATACACCTCCTCGGCATCCTCTGCGGCTGGCAACATCCTCGCTACCATTGCGAAGACCTCGTTACCATAGCGTTCGAGCGCCTGTCGTTGGGCTTTGGGACTTTGTTCACGCAGTCCCCTTATCAGGTCTATGTCTATTTCAGCCATTCGATTTTTTTTCTTATCTACTCATATATACGACGCCAATCTTTAAAACATTGCAGTAAGCATGAAAAAAAAAATAAAAAAAAGGCAATTTTCTTTTTAGACTGGACGGGTGGCGGCGTAGAGCCATTGGCGGTCGGAGTCGTCAAGATGGGGTGAGAGGCGGTCGAAGACCATTTGGTGGTAGTCGTTGAGCCACGTGCGCTCGTTGTCGGTGAGCAGTGTGACGTCGACGGGTGTGGTGTCGATGGGACAGAGCGTCAGTGTCTCGAACTGGAGGAAACGTCCGAATTCGGTTTCCATATACGGCTGGACAAGCAGGACATTCTCGATGCGGACGCCAAAACGGCCTTCGAGATAGATGCCTGGCTCGTCGGTAACGGTCATACCGGCATGGAAGGGTGCTGGGCGATATTCCATGCGAATCTGATGAGGGCCTTCGTGGACGTTCAGATAGGAACCGACGCCGTGACCTGTGCCATGCAGGAAATTGAGACCGCTTTTCCACAGTCCTCTGCGGGCAACGGCGTCGAGCTGGGTGCCACTGGCACCGTCGGGGAACTTGAGCATCTGCAACTGGATATGACCTTTCAACACGAGGGTGTAGATGCGACGCTGTTCGTCGGTAACGGGTCCGAGGGCAATAGTGCGCGTGATGTCCGTCGTGCCGTCCATATACTGTGCTCCGCTATCGAGCAACAGCAGACCTTCAGGTTTCAGCGGAACGTCCGTCTCTGGCGTCGCCTCGTAATGCACGATGGCACCATGAGCCTGATAGCCCGCAATGGTGTCGAACGAAAGGCCCTGATACAAGGGCTGCTCGGCACGCAGGGCGGTGAGTTTCTGGTCGACGCTTATCTCCGTCTGGCCACCAGCCTCAACGGCAGGCTTCAGCCACCGCAGGAAACGCACGAGGGCCACTCCGTCGCGAATCATGGCTTGCCGAAAGCCACGCTGTTCGGCATCGTTTTTGACGGCCTTCATCATCGGCACGGGTGAAGAAGCCTGTAAGAGGTGAGAGGTAAGAGGTGAGAGGTGAGAGTTAATTTCATTGGGTTGAATGACCTGCATCAGGGTGTGGCTTACCTCGTCGGGGTCGGCCAGGATGTTGTATTCGGGATAACGTCGAAGTCCCTCAGCGACAGCGGTATAAGGAGCTGTGGCAACGCCGCTAGCAGTCAGATGCTGACGTGCTTCGGCGGTGAGCTTCTCTTCATGGACGAAAAGCGTTGCCGACTGCGTGCTGATGAGCAGATAGCTGATGAACACAGGATTGCAGTGGACGTCGCTACCACGAAGATTCAGCGTCCAGGCGATATCGTCCAACGAAGCCATGAGCATGCCGTCGGCATGTTGCTCACGCAGCGCCTTTCGGATGCGTGACAGCTTGGAGAGTGTATCCTCTCCTGCGTACTCTATAGGCTGGGGAACAATGGGACGCATGGGAATTGGCGGACGATTGGTCCAGATGCGCTGCAGGGGGTCGAAATTGGTGCGCAGGGTGAGTCCGCCGTGCTGACGCAGTTCGGACGTCAGTTGCTGAACGTCGTTGGCCGTGCAGTCCATGCCGTAGAGCCCGACCTCTTTGTCGTTTTCGTCTGCCAGTTGCTTGCCGAGCCATTCGGCAATGGTGGGCGTGTCCTCTATCCTCTCGCGCATCAGCTGGTATTCAGTGCCCTCCAATTGCTGGGCGGCAGCAATGAAATAGCGTGAGTCCGTCCAAAGAGCCGCAGCATGGAGCGTTACGACTGCCGTGCCTGCCGAGCCGTTGAAACCACTGATCCACTCGCGACCCTTCCAGTGGTCGGCCGTGTATTCACTATTGTGCGGGTCGGTGCTGGGAAAAATGAATGCACCGAGGTGTTCGCGTCGCATTTCTTCACGCAGAGCGTCTAATCTTTGGGCTATTTTATCCATTGAACTTGAATCTTGAAACTTGAAACATGAAACTTTTTCGGTGCGAAGTTACGAAAAAAAACAATAATATATGATATTTCGCGTTATTAATTACGTGTTTGGACGTAAAATAGCGCTTCTGAGCCTGTTGTTGACGATGCTGACAAGAGCTTCTGCACAACAGGACGTTTCCTTCGCTCACTATTGGGCGTTGGAACCGTCGTTTAATCCTGCTGCCATCGGAAAGCAGCAGCTGATCAACGTGACGGGAGCCTACGCCATGAGCATGGCAGGATTTGAGAACAATCCCAAGACGATGTTTATCGCAGGCGACATGCCTATCTATCTGCTGAACGGCTATCATGGCGTGGGCCTGCAACTGATGAGCGACGACATCGGACTGTTTAAGCACCAGCGTCTGACGGCACAATATGCCTATAAGTGTCAAATGTTTGGAGGCACGCTGAGTATTGGTATTCAGGCTGGAATGCTGAACGAGAAATTCAAGGGTAGCGGGCTGGATTTGGAAGAGACCGACGACCCTGCGTTTACCAAGACTGACGAGACGGGCAACGCGCTGGATATGGCCGCCGGACTCTATTACCAGCACCGTCAGTGGTACGCCGGAGTATCGGTGTCGCATGCCACTGCTCCATCGATAGAATTGGGTACTCGGTCAATAATTGATATAGCAAGAACGTATTATTTGACCGGCGGATACAATATTCGGCTGCATAATCCGTTTATAACAATACACCCATCTGTGTTAGCGCGTACTGACGGGACGGCTTACAGAGTGGATGTGACGACGCGTGTAAAGTACAGCTACGAGAAGCGTATGTTGTATGCAGGAGTGGCCTACAGCCCGACAAATTCGGTGACGGCACTCATTGGCGGAAACTTTCACGGCATCTGTCTTGGCTACAGCTACGAGGCCTATACGTCGGCTCTTAGTTTCAAACATGGAAGTCATGAGCTGTTCGTGGGTTATCAGACGGAGCTGAACCTCGTGAAGAAGGGTCGTAACAGACACCAGAGCGTGAGGGTACTTTGAACATTGAACATTGATAAAAACGAAGATATGAAAAAAGGTATAATCATGATGCTTTCTGCCGTGATGGTGGTAGTGATGACAGGCTGTTTCGGCAGCAAGGCGTCGTTAGCATCGGGCGGTGAAGTGACAGGAACGAGTGGCCGTGCATTTACGGAGCCAACGCCTCATGGCATGACGCTCATCAAGCGTGGTCACCTGAAAATGGGTATCGACAAGCAGGACTCGTTGTGGGGTAAGCAGACGCCTATCCGCGACATTTCTGTAGAGGGTTTCTGGATGGACGAGCATGAAGTGACGAACTCCATGTATCGCCAGTTTGTCAATTATGTGCGTGACTCCATTCTGCGTGAGCGTCTGGCAGACCCTGCCTATGGTGGTGACGAGAGTTACAAGATTGAGGAAGACAAGAACGGTGACCCCGTGCCGCCTCATCTGAACTGGAAGAAGGCACTGCCGCGCAAGCCGAACGAGGACGAGCAGCGTGCTTTCGAGAGCCTGTATGTGACCAATCCTGTAACGGGTGAGAAAGCGCTCGACTGGCGCCAGATGAACTACCGTTACGAGATTTACGACTATACGGAAGCTGCCAAGCGTAAGTATCGTCCGAACTTCGAGGAGCGTGTGTTGAATACCGATATGCGTCCTACGGGCAACGAACAGGTATGGATTTCGAAGGATACGGCCTATATCAACGACGAGGGTCAGATCGTTCGCGAGACCATCAACCGTCAGTATACCGGTCCCTGGGATTTCCTTAACACGTACATTGTTAATATATATCCCGATACGACCTGTTGGGTGAACGACTTCCCCAATGCGGAGAATGAGACCTATATGCGCTACTATTTCACCAATGCCGCCTATAACGACTATCCCGTAGTAGGTGTGACGTGGGAACAGGCCAACGCCTTCTGCGCCTGGCGTACGGAATATCTGTTGCGCGGACTGGGTCCTGCTGCACGGTTCGTACAACGCTACCGCCTGCCGACAGAGGCTGAGTGGGAATATGCTGCACGTGGTAAGGACCAAACGGAATTCCCTTGGGAGAACGAGGACGTGATGAACGGCAACGGCTGTTTCTATGCCAACTTCAAGCCCGATAACGGTAACTATACCAAGGACGGCAACCTGATTACTAGTCGTGTGGGTATCTATTCGTCGAACTCGAACGGACTGTACGATATGGCAGGTAACGTGGCCGAGTGGTGTTCGACTATCTATACGGAGGCTGGTGTGGAGTCGATGAACGACATCAACCCCCAGCTCAGGTATAATGCCGCCAAGGAAGACCCCTATCGCCTGAAGAAGAAGAGCGTCAGAGGCGGTTCGTGGAAGGATCCCGAGAGCTATATCCGTTCCGCTTGGCGTACGTATGAGTATCAGAACCAGCCGCGCTCGTACATCGGATTCCGTTGTGTGCGCTCGTTGGCCAATACCACCAGTGATAAGATTAAAGTAAAGAAAGGTAAGTAATCATGACTACATACAGCAAACTGAATATCGTCTACCGCTTACAGAAGTGGATGGACAGCGTGCCGGGACAGACGTTCCTGAACTACGCCTACAGCTGGGGTGCCTCTATCGTTATTCTGGGTACACTCTTCAAACTGACCCACCTGCCAGGAGCGAACTTCTTCCTGTTCCTGGGTATGGGCACTGAGGTGTTTGTGTTCTTTATCTCAGCCTTCGACCGTCCGTTTGACAAGACAACAGACGGTATGGACCTCGACTTGCACGTAGGTGAAGAGACAGAGGCAGTAGATGCGACAGCTGCTCCTGCCGTTGCTGGTGGTGGCACGGTCATCATCAATGGTGGTGGTGCTGTCGGCGGAGTAGTTGGCAACGGAGAAGAAGCCGCCCGTTGGGAAGGTGGCGCTGCAGAACACGCTGAAGGCGGAGCTATCAGCTTTGGCGGAGGCGGTGCAGTTGTTGGCGGTGTTGTTGCTCCCCAGCAGCCGGAGGTACAGCCGATGGGTGAAGAGTTGAAGGAAGCTACTTCAAATTACATTGACGAGTTGAACCGTCTGACGGAGATGTTGACGCAGGTTTCTGAACAGAGCAAGCGTCTGACGCGCGACTCAGAGGAAATGGAGAACCTGAACCGCACGCTGACAGGTATCAGCCGCGTCTATGAGATGCAGTTGAAGAGTGCCTCGGCACAGATCAGTACCATCGACGAGATCAATGAGCAGACGAAGCACATGGCTGAGCAGATTCAGGAACTCAACAAGATTTACGCCCGCATGATTGAGGCTATGCAGATAAAGGCTAATATTTAATCGGAATAACGGAATTACGGAATACCGGAATAACGAAAAATAATTATGGCAATCAAGAAAAGACCCGTTTCACCACGTCAGAAGATGATTAACCTGATGTACGTCGTACTGATGGCTATGCTGGCGTTGAACGTCTCGAACGAGGTGCTCAACGGCTTCTCGCTGGTGGAGGAAAGTCTGAAACGTACCACCATCAATGCCACGAAGGAGAATCTGGCCATCTACGACGACTTTGCCGTGCAGATGAAGAAGAATCCCCAGAAGGTGAAGCAGTGGTATGATAAGTCGCAGAAGGTGAAGCAGATGAGCGACAAGCTCTATAACCTTGCCGACGAACTGAAACTGGCTATTGTCCGCGAAGCCGACGGTGACGATGGTGACGTGAGAAATATCCGTAACAAGGAAGACTTGGAAGCTGCTACCCAGGTGATGCTGGCTCCCGGTCGTGGTCGCGGCAAGGAACTGTTCGACGCCATCAACAACTATCGTAATGAGATGCTGAAGATGGCAACGGACTATCACCAGAAGAAAGCTATTGCTTCGAACCTGACGACAGACATTCCCAAGGAAGTGCAAACGATGGGTAAGAACTGGCAGGAATATATGTTTGAGTCGATGCCTACTGCCGCTGCCGTGACGTTGCTGAGCAAGTTGCAGAACGACGTGCGCTATGCAGAGGGAATGATTCTCCATACGCTGGTGTCGAACATCGACGTGAAGGATATCCGTGTGAACGCACTGAATGCCTTTGTCATTCCCAATTCGCAGACCATCGTTCGTGGTGATAAGTTCTCGGCACAGATTGTAATGGCAGCCGTCGATACCACGCAACAGCCCCAGATATTCATCGGAGGCAAGGAAGTGAATCTGCCTAACGGTCTTTATGAGACGGTGACTGGTCGTACCGGTGACTTCACGCTCTCAGGCTATATCCAGGTGGAGAATGGTAACGGCGAACTCATCAAGCGTAACTTCGAACAGAAATATACGGTGGTTGACCCCTCGGCAACAGTCAGTGCCGACCTGATGAACGTGCTTTACGCAGGTTATAACAACCCACTGAGTGTCAGTGTGCCTGGTGTTCCTCTCAACAAGGTACAGGCCACAATGAGCGGTGGTACGTTGCAGCCCGTAGGTCCAGGCAAATATATTGCCCGTCCGACAGCCGTCGGTCAGAATGTGACCATCACCGTGACATCGACCAACACAGGACGCGCGCAACAGATGGGACAGTTTACGTTCCGCGTGCGCCGTCTGCCCGACCCCACGCCGTATATTGCCATGAAGGACGACTCAGGCAGTCCTGTACGCTATAAGGGTGGCGGACTGTCGAAGCAGCAACTGATGAGTGTTGACGGTATTGGTGCCGCCATTGACGACGGTATTCTCGATATCGCCTTCAAGGTACAGAGTTTCGAGACGGTATTCTTCGACAATATGGGTAATGCCGTGCCGATGGTTTCTGAGGGTGCCAGTTTCTCAGCTCGTCAGAAGGATACCTTCCGCAAGTTGCAGCGCAACAAGCGATTCTACATCACACGTGTCAATGCGATTGGTCCTGACGGCATATCGCGTAAATTGACCACTTCGATGGAGGTTATTGTAAAATAGTTTAGAGTTAACAGATAAGAGATAATAGAAGATATGAAAAGAGTATTGTTCTTATTGATGATAACGCTGGTGGCTGGAGCTGTAAGTGCTCAGCCTAAGGCTCGTCGACAGCAACAGCAGCAGAAAGCCCAGCAGCAGGCACAGCCGACGCAGAGTCAGGGAATGTCGATGCGTGCCCGTTTGTCGTTTCCTACTGCCGTGGAAATGCCCGAAAATGTCGTATGGCGTCGTGACATCTATCGTGAGATTGACCTCAACGATGATGCCAATGCAG
This sequence comes from uncultured Prevotellaceae bacterium, assembly GCA_902774925.1. Classification (GTDB taxonomy): domain Bacteria; phylum Bacteroidota; class Bacteroidia; order Bacteroidales; family Bacteroidaceae; genus Prevotella. Next base: position 11,503 of record CACYKE010000019.1, read on the forward strand.
GTCTCTACTATCCCGTAGAACCTATCGACAAGCAGCTGAACCTGTTTACCTATGTCTTCAAACTGGCGCTGAACGGTTACATCCCCGTCTATGAATACCGCTTGGACGGTAATGAGGTGTTTACCGATTCTGCCAAGGTTCAGATGAGGACGGTGTTGGACAACTATCACATCTTCTATGAAGAGCGTGACGGCAAGTTGCGTGTTGACAACAGCGATATTCCCTCGGCAGAGGTGAAGATGTACTATCTGAAAGAGAGTGCTTATTTCGATGATGCCAACTCGACATTCCACCGTAAGGTACAGGCCGTGTGTCCTGTGATGATACGTGAGGATGACTTTGGCGGTGAGGCTTCGAAATATCCGCTGTTCTGGGTGAAATACGCCGATTTGGAGCCCTTCCTGAGTCGTCAGACGGTGATGACCTCGAATCTGAACAATGCCGCAACGATGTCGATGGAGGATTATTTCACGATGAACCGTTACCTGGGTAAGATTTATAAAACCAACAACATGCTGGGTAAGACGTTGGCGCAGTATTGTCCGAACGATTCTGCTCTGGCCAAAGAGCAGAAGAAGATTGAGGCCGAGTTGAAGGCCTTCGAACAGAATATCTTCGGTGACCAGCATAAGAAGGACTCGCTGGATTCTATTGCTAAGCTCGATCCTCGCCAGTTGAAGGCTGCCAAGAAGTCGAAGAGTGGCAAGACAGGTAGTTCTTCGTCGGCAAAGGTCAAGAGCAGCAAGCCCAAGAAGAGCAGCTCTTCGTCGTCAGGCTCTGCCAAAATGAGCGTACGTCGCCAGAGACATTAGAAAATAATTTGCTTTAAATAGAAAGATGATGAAGAAAATTTTAACACTTATCGTGATGGCTGTCGCTATAGCTATGCCGTCGAATGCTCAGGTGACGTTTGGCTTGAAGGGCGGTCTGAACTTGACGAATATCTCTGACTTCTCTTTTAGTGCAGCTGGCGTAGATAATGCCATTAAGAACAAGGCGGGCTTTTTTGTCGGTCCGACAGTGAAATTCACTTTGCCTATTGTTGGTTTAGGCATTGATGCTTCTGCTTTGTACGATCAGCGTGAGGGTAAGGTTGAAAGTGATGGAGGAGAGGATATGACTCTTAAGTCTCAGTCCATCCAGATTCCCATCAATTTACGCTATGGCTTTGGTTTGGGCGAAAGCGCCAGCATCTTTATTTTTGCCGGTCCTCAGTTTGGTTTCAACATAGGCGACAAGAATAAAACATGGACAGACTACAAAAACAATGCTTGCGAATGGACTCTCAAGAGTTCTACCTTCAGTGCGAATGTTGGTCTGGGTGTAATGCTGTTAAAACATCTGCAGTTTACTGCCAACTATAACATCGCTTTTGGCAAGACTGGTGAGGTGGATGTAAAGAGTGCTGCCGAGAGCACTTGGAAGACGGTTACCGGTGCAAAAGCCAACGCCTGGCAGATTGCTTTGGCATATTATTTCTGATTTCAATCACACAAGCAATAATTAGTGCCTCCGACAATTTGGGTTGTCGGAGGTTCTTTTTTTATGATTATTAACCTTAAATGATGACAACACGTGTTTTTGAACGTCTTATAAACAACTATTAATAGTTCGAACTAACAAATGAGTGAATTAAAGTTAAGAAGATGTCTCTTGGTGGGCATTGTTGTAGTGTTAGTCGCACTGCCGCTTGGCATGTGTGCCCAACAACAGCAGCAATACCGCGTGGCCGCTTGCGACTGGATGATGCTAAAGCGCCAGAAACTGGGAGAGTTCCAGCTCGCCAAGGACATCAATGCCGATGGTGTGGAGGTCGATATGGGTCCGCTGGGAAAGCGGGTGCTGTTCGACAACAAATTGCGCGAACCTGCGTTCCAGCAATTATTCCGACGGACGGCCGACTCGCTGGGCGTAGCGGTGCCCTCGATAGCTATGTCCGGATTCTTCGCACAAAGTTTCCTCGAGCGAGAGAACTACAAAGACCTGATAGTCGATTGCCTGAACACAATGGATGTCATGGGTGCCCAAGTGGCTTTCCTGCCTTTAGGCGGCAGTGGAAACGATTGGAAACAGCATGGTGAAGCTCGTCAGGAGATGGTTCGTCGGCTGCATGAAGTAGGCGAGATGGCTCTTGCACGAGGCAAAGTCATTGCCATTCGCACCCAACAGGATGCTCGCGCGGACCTTATTTTATTAAAGGAGGTCAACAGCAAGGGCATCAAGATTTACTATAACCTGCAGGATGCCGTCGATCAAGGATTATGTCCCTGCAAGGAACTGAAAACGCTGGGAGCTGAGAATATCGCGCAGATTCACGCTTCGATGACCGATAGCGTGACGCTCGACAAAGACCCGCGTATTGATCTGCACAAGGTGAAGAAGACACTCGACAAGATGAAATGGAGCGGGTGGCTCGTCGTAGAACGCAGCCGTAATGCCCAAGACGTCCGTAATGTCCGAGGCAACTTCGGCACCAACGTTGCCTACTTAAAAGAGATATTTCAAAAACTAATCAAATAAGTCAAACTAAATGAAAGATTTTATGAAGAAGAATCAATTCTTTACGTACAGTAAGATGTGCGTGCTTGCCCTCACAGGAGCAAGTGCTCTGCTCCTTGCTTCGTGCGCCAAAGATGGTTTCGACGACGAATCGTTCGACAGCGGTGTGTCGAATACGCAGGTAGCAACGATATCTGCCGACGACATTACGATCACACCCAGTGCAGACGGTAAGTCGCAGACTTTTACTTGGCCCGTCGTTATGGGAGCTGGAGGCTATCGTGTCAGTCTGATTGACGTAGCAAACCCCGACAAGCCGATTATCAACGACAGTATTGTGGACGGTTGCTCGGTAAAAGGTGATCGCGAAGAGGATGTCAACTACAAACTGACTATTCTTCCCTTGGGTAACAAACAGAAGAACAATACCGATGCCAGTGCCGCTGTGGAGAAGCTGTTCTCTACCTTTGCTGAGGCTTTCGCCACACTGTCCAATGGTGCTGACCTATTCCAGTATTTCACTGAGAACCCGTTGCCCGATACCACCGACGAGCTGATAATTTACTTAGAGGCCGGTGGTAAGTATACTATGTCGGGTACCATCGACTTCAGTAACCACAACGTGGTGCTGCGTACAGCCAGCAAGACCAACTATGCCACCATAGTCTATGGTGAGAACGGAAGTCTGGAGTACTGCGGAAAGCTCACACTGAAATATCTTAACTTCGACTGTGCACTGTCGACGAAACCCGTGCTGGCATTCAGTGCGACACCTGCAGAGGGAATTCTCGACACTAACAATAACAACCACAATCAGATTAAAGATCCAACGGCAATCATGAACTGTAATTTCACCGGTGTTACAGGAATGTTTATGTATGATAACAAGGTAAAGTATTGCCTAAAGACTTTTGTGATGGATAACTGTCTGCTACACCTTGAGTCGGTAAAGATGTCGAACAATTCGATATTCTACATCTACGACGGTGGCGGATTCATCAACGACTTCACAATAACAAATAGTACCGTATGGAATACTGGCGAAAGCGACCAGAAGTATTTTGTGCGCTATAACAACTCAGGGCGTTGCGACCGTGCCGGCTACAACACCAACTCGATGACCTTCCTTAACAACACCTTCTATAATATCTGCAAGGGCGGCCAGATGTGTAACCACGGTGGCTTCGACGGAAGGAACACATCAAACTATGACATTGAGAACAACATCTTCGTTGACTGCGGTAATAAGCAGGTTCCCCGCCGTATCATCGGACGTCGTGCAGAAGGCGCAGATATCAAGTTCGGCTATAACACCTATTGTACTTATGAAAATGGTGTAGCGACCTTCGAACTTGAGGGTGCCCCTGACACCGTAGAGGGTGCTAAGATGGAGTACGACGACAGTAAAACAGCATTGCAAACTGATCCAGCCTTTGTCAACGTCGCTAATGGAGACTTTACTCCGCAAGGTGCTGAGCAAGTTGCTCGCAAGACTGGAGATCCACGTTGGCTCCCTTAATATATAATAAGGTCTAATAGTAAAAAGGAAAAGACTATGAAACATAAGATATTCAGTTTATGCCTCGGTATGATGTTGATGTTCTCAGCATCGGCTCTGGCTCAGAACAAGACTATGACTGGTACTGTGGTCGATGAGCTCGGTGAGCCCGTTATCGGCGCTACAGTAACGGTAGCAGGTACGAAGATAGCCACCGTGACCGATATGGATGGAAATTACTCGATTTCTGCCCCTGCAGGGTCGAAGGTGACCATCAGCTACATCGGCTATTTACCCCAGACTGTGACGCCTGGCGGTACAGTAAAATTGGAAGAAGACAAGCAGACGTTAGAAGAGGTTGTTGTCGTAGGTTACGGCACGCAGAAGAAGGCTCACCTGACGGGTTCTGTATCGACCGTTGAAGTGGATGATATTCAGGACCTCGCCAATGGTGGTCTCGGACAGTCGCTCGCAGGACTGGTCAACGGTCTGTCAGTATCAGGTGGTGACGCACGTCCCGGTGAGAATGCCCGTCTGGCTATCCGTGACGTCAACTCGTTAGGTGAGGTAGGTTCTACCGCCCAGCAGCCGTTGTTCGTTATTGACGGTTACATTTATCCGAATGACGTGAAGGTTGGCAACAGCTTCCAGAACCTTGGTGCTGAGGCTTTCAACAACCTCGACCCCTCTGAAATCGAAAGCATCTCTGTGCTGAAGGATGCTTCGGCTGCCGTCTATGGTGCCCGTGCTGCTAACGGTGTTATCCTCGTGACTACCAAGAAAGGTAAGCAGGGAGCGCCCAGCATCAGCTATAGCGGTTCTATCGGTATTACTGACGAGGTCGCTCGTCCCAAGATGCTAAGCGCTTATAACTACGGTCGACTCTATAATGCCATTGCGGCTGCCGATCCGACAAACACTAGCCTCAACCACACCACAGCATTGTTCCAGGCTGACGAGTTGGAGGCCATGAAAGCGCTGAACTACGACCTGCTGGATAAATACTGGGAAACAGGCTACACCACCCGTCATGCTGTCAATGTCAGCGGTGCTGCGGACAGGGTAAGCTATTTTGGCGGTATTACCTACTTCAAGCAGGACGGTAACCTGGGTAAGCTTGATTACGACCGCTGGAACTATCGTGCCGGTATCGATGTGAAATTGAGCGAATACTTGTCAGCCAACTTGACCGTCAGCGGTGACTACGGCAAGAAGAACAAGCCGCTGGTGAAGGTGGGCGGTTCTGGCGACGAGAAGGACTACAACCTGTTGCTGACGCGTCCTACTTACTTCCCAGAGTATGTTGGTGGATATGCCATTCCTGCCTACGGCGTGAGCGGTGGCCGTCGCAACCAGAATCAGGACTACCACTACGACTTGCTGCAGAATAATGGTGACTACAGCCGCAGTATGACGTCGAACATCAATATCGGTGCCAGCATCAAGTATGACTTCGGTTGGAGCAAGATCTTGAAGGGCTTGAAGTTGAGCTTCAGCTATTCGAAGAGTATCAACAACGACAAGACCAATCAGTATGGTTCACGTTACACGCTCTATCAGATGCAGACCCGCTATGGTTCCGGCAAACACCTCTATACACCGACAAGTGGTGATGATCCCGATTTCAATTATCTGGATGCCTCGAACTTCAACGCCATGACGATGAAGAATGGTAACATGCTGTATCGTACAATGACACGTACGGACAACTACCAGATGAACTTCACTGCCCAGTATGGCCGTGACTTCGGCAAACACAGCATCAATGCCCTCTTCTCTATCGAGAAATCGGAAGCCGAATCAGAATATCTGATGGGCCAGCGCGAGAATCCGTTCCCATTCACAACTGGTCAGTCGAACTCTGCCGATGGTGAGCAGACAACGGTATTCACTCGTTACGAGAGCGGTACGTTGTCGTATATCGGACGTATCAATTACGCTTATGCCGACCGTTATCTGTTCGAGTTCCTGCTCCGTTCGGATGCTTCTACCAAGTTCGCTCACGAGAACTATTGGGGAACCTTCCCCGCAATCTCTGCCGGTTGGGTCATCAGTGAAGAGCCTTTCTTCCAGAACGCCAAGGGCCTGCAGTGGGTTGACTTCCTGAAGATTCGTGCCAGCTGGGGTCTCACCGGCCGTGATAACCTCGCTCCCTGGCAATGGATGCAGATTTATGCTCAGGACTCTAACCGCGGTCCCGTGTTCGGTACTGGTGTCAGCAACGACTCCGAGAATCGTATCACCATCAACAAGAATAACTCAGCCCTGAATACCGATGTTCACTGGGACAAGTCGTATAAGACCAACCTCGGTTTGGACTTCCAGGTATTGAACAAGCGACTGGCCGTTAACTTCGACTGGTATTACGAGAAGAACCGCGAGATGTTGCTGAACTTGGCTCAGGAGATTCCTACTCCTATCGGAACGCAGACAGCTTCTCAGAACCTTGGTGAGATGAACAACTGGGGTTGGGAACTTGGCATCACCTGGCGCGACAAGATTGGTAAAGACTTCAAGTATCGTATCGGTTTGAACACTGGTTACAACGACAACGAGGTGCTCGTAATGGACTTCGCAAAAGATTATATCTATCGCCAGATTACCAAGGGCAGTCGTACAGACATCGGTACTTGGGGAATGCAATGTATCGGTATGTTCCGTTCGTTCCAGGATATTGAGGAATACTTCGAGAAGTACAACATCACCTCGTACATGGGTATGAGCAAGGACAAGGTTCGTCCTGGTATGCTGATATATAAAGATGTACGCGGAGCCTACAATGCAGAGACAGGAACCTACGACGGTCCTGACGGTGTAGTTGATAAGGACAACGACCAGGTGTGCTTGAGCAATCGCTCGAACCCCTACGGATTTACCATCAATGCTCATGCTGACTGGAAGGGTATCTCACTGACTGCTCAGTTCGGTGCCTCTTGGGGTGGTTACACTACGCTGCCTTCAGCAGCCATCAGTGTGCCGTCCGCCTCGAATATCGAGTACTACAACATGCCTTCGTTCTGGGATCCTGACAATATGTATGCATATCAGGATGTCTATGACGGAAGCGGTAATCTTGTTGTCAAGCAGAACCGCGACGGAGAATATCCTAACCTCGCTTATCAGAGTGTGAACGCAGTGGCCTCCAGCTTCTGGCGTGTCAGTGCTGCCAGCGTGCGCCTGAGTCGTCTGACATTGGCCTATACCTTCCCCAACACTTGGTTCAAGAGCGTTGGCGTGAAGAATGTTCGTCTGAACATTACTGGTCAGAACCTGATTAACTTCTACAACCCCTATCCCGACAAGTTCACCAGCCCGATGGCAGGAACTTACGGCAACTATCCTACGTTGCGTCGTTGGGACATCGGTATCAATCTGTCGTTCTAAACACTTAAAAGATTACGATTATGAAAAAAGCAATAAAATATTTCAGTTTCGGTCTCTCTGCGGTTTTGGCCTTGTCGGCTTGTAGCGACCAGTTCCTGCAGGACAAGAAGAACTACGACAACGTCACGACGGATGTATATAACTACGTGGAGGGTGCCAACGCCCGACTCAACGACATCTACGGATGGTGTCTGCCTCAGGTAGCCGACTTGACAACGGGAACGAACTACCTGTCGGTCTCAATCGGTAACAACGACGCTGCAGGCGGTGCTACGGAGGAATATGCCGGCTTCACCATCTACACCGACCCGCAGATTGCCCTGTCGTCAATGGGTACTTCAAATGGTGTGCCCGACTACTTCATGGGTGCTCATAACAACATCCAGAACTCTGTGTACGGACGCATCCGCAACATCAATGACTTCATCAAGGGAGTCAATGGTAGTTCGTTGTCGCAAGAAGATAAGAATATCATGCTCGGACAGGCTTATTTCTTCCGTGCATGGTGCTATTATAACCTGGTGAAATGGTATGGTGGCGTGCCCCTCGTAAAGGAGGTGCTTGAGCCTGTCAAGGAAAACTTCACACCACGTGCTACTACCAAGGAGACTATCGAGTTTATTTGCAGCGACCTCGACCTGTCGGCTCGTCTGCTGGCTGAAAAGACCATGAAGGGCGGTTGGACCGGTGAAGACTGGGGCCGCGTCAGCACGGGTACTGCGCTGGCTCTGAAGGGCCGCGTGCTACTGCTCTGGGCAAGTCCACTGTTCAACCGTGCCAACGACCAGGCACGCTGGCAGACGGCTTACGCTCAGATGAAGCAGGAACTTGACAGCATCAATGCCTGTGGCTATGGTCTGTTTAAGGGTTCTTCCAACGTCAACGGCAGCGATTTTGCCAATCAGTTCTTGTCGAGTTCCATCAATCCTGAGGCTGTGTTCGTGTCTCTTTACAACAACATCGTTGCTGATGGTTCCGACATCCAGCGCAACAACAACTGGGAACGTGCCATCCGTCCGAAGAACACGGGCGGTAGCGGTAAGAATGCCGGTCTGGCATTGGTCGAGCTATTCCCGATGGCCGACGGTAAGATGCCCGATCTGAACGTCCTGCCTGCACTGACGGAGGTTGGTAAGCGTACCTATACCGATACCTATACGAAGCTCGAGCGCAGTCAGTACACTTACGACGAGACGGCGCCTTACATGAACCGCGACCCGCGTTTCTACCGCACATTCGCCTTCCCCGGCTTCCGCTGGGCCTATAGTGGCGACCCTGTACCCGCTGATGCCAACAATCCCTCGTACGACAGTGGTAAGAACTACGTGCTGTGGAATTATGTATGGTATGTCGACCTCAACGATCAGGGCAACCCCGAGAGCGGCAATTCATATGGTGCCGACAACCTGCTTACCAGCAAGGCTGGCATCTATGTCCGCAAGAAGAGCGACGACCTCGACGTCAACGCCTCACCGCTCTACAACTACGACCCCATTGCCAGCCAGCACTACTATTCCGGTGCTCCGCTCATCGAGTTGCGCTATGCTGAAGTGCTGCTCAATCTGGCTGAGGCTGCCTGCGGTGCAGGACAGATGGGCGAGGCTGTAGGTTACCTGCAGCAGATTCGTGCTCGTGCCGGATATACCGCTGAAAATAATTATGGTCTTCAGGCCAATCTGGGCACCGACCAGGCTGCTTGTATGTCGGCCATCCTCTACGAACGTCAGATTGAGTTTGCCTACGAGGGTAAGCGCTTCGACGATATGCGTCGTTGGATGCTCTTCGATGGTGGTACATTGACAGAACCTGCAGCCGATCCAGATTCAGAGGCTCAGCCGCTGCCTTCTTCTTGGAAGGTTACTGGCTGGGGTGGCAATACCTGCACATGGTTAGGCTTCAAGCCTTGGAACGGCCAGCGTCGTGAGCGCGTCGAGTTCCGCACCGGTAGTCAGTTCGGAGTCGGAGGCACCACCGCCGACAGCGACCCGCTGGTAAAGGCTGGTGTTGAGCGTCCTGCCGGAGTCAACTTCAGTGTGGCAGACATCGAGTCACAGCTCACTACGCTGAAGACTTGGTACAACACCAACCTCGTCACACAATACAAGGTTGGTGATAGCCGCGACTCGCAGAAGAATGCCCTCTACGTAGCCTTCCGCCCGAAGTACTACTTCCTCGGACTGGGCCAAGGAGCACAGAGCCACAATCCCGACCTTCCTCAGACCATCGGCTGGGCTGACTACAATCGCGGTGGCTCCAACGGCACCTTCGACCCTCTGGCCGAATAATACGAATCGGACATAACAACAAAAAGATTTCAACCCCAAAACGATGGGGTTGAAATCTTTTACAATAAACACATTAGAAGTTTCCCTATTTACATTCAGTGAATGATGAGAACCAATTCCATTATTGTCAACGTATCGCAAGAGATAGAAAGTGTATGCCCTGAGTTTGTTGGGGCTTGTGTTGAGGCGCAGGTGATGAACTCACCATACTGCGGGGAACTATGGCAGGAAATAAAGGCGTTGGGCGAAAGGTATCGCAGCGAACTGACCACTGAGTCGCTGAAGGACATGACCAGTATAGCGGCCACCCGACGAGTTTATAAGGCCTGTGGCAAAGACCCCTCACGCTATCGCCCTGCGTCGGAGGCCCTCATACGCCGCATGCTGCAAGGCAAGGAACTGTATCAGCGCGACACATTGGTGGACCTCGTTAACCTGGCATCTATAGCATACGGTTACAGCATCGGAGGGTTCGACGCAGACAAGTTCGTTGGCAACACACTAACGCTGGGCATCGGACGCGAGGGTGAACCTTACGAGGGTATCGGACGTGGTCTCCTGAATATCTGCGGTTTGCCTGTCTATCGCGACGCAGAAGGTGGTGTAGGGACACCAACCAGTGACAACGAGCGCACGAAGATGACGTTAGACACTCGTCACCTGGTGGTACTCATCAACGGTTACGACGGCAACGAACAACGTGTGCGCGAGAATGCCCAGTACATCCAACAATTGCTGCGCAAATATTGCCAAAGCGACGGCGGTTTGTACTTCATCTATAAATAACACTGTCTTACAGATGACAGATGACAGTTTTCTTAGGCAAGCAAATCAGTAAATCAGATATCAGTTTTGTTGGGGCTCAAAACCTTGAAATGGCAAGATTTGTTGAAAATATCTATATTACTATATATATAATATATATATTATATATATAGTAATAAATTTATTACACACAAAAATACTCGCTCATAGAATAAACTGATTTTTGATTTATTGATTTAGGGTGTGGGCTCCTGAGGATACTGTGATCTGTGACGCTCTCCTGAAAACTGTCATCTGTCATCTGTCATCAAAGTATAAGACACGCTGATTTTTACCCTCAACCGGTAGACGGGCGGTTTACTTCCCAACGACCGCCCGTTTAGTTCCTTTGGGTTCCGCGCCCGATTTCTGAGCGAACTAAAAAGAGGACACCTACCTCACGCAGGTGCCCTCTTTCGAACTAAAATTAAAATCTTATTATATTATTTCAGAATAATCTTACTGAATTAATGACACAGCTAAAATACCATTACTGTTAAGTTGAGTAGATTGAATTATCATACCACCATTCAAGACACTGTTCAAGGCTGTGGTATTTTTTATCTTGTATTCCACATATCCCGGAAAATTCGCTGGCTGCGGGTTATAAGCTGTTGTAAAATTAGCAGGTTCCCAGTCCGAAGCTTGTGCTCCACTATTATATCCACCTGGGAAAAGAGACACGTGCCAATAACCCGTTGATGGCGAATCAACATAAATACGAATTATGTTGTCCACTTTTGCTTTTGCATTCTTGAAAGCAGTGTTAGCTATAGTGGCTTCATTTCCACCATCATCCCACAAAACTATTCCTTCATAATTACCACCGCCACCAGTACTACTGGGATTCTCAACAGTGACATACCTCACAACGTAATCCTTACCATATATTATAAGTATTCCGCTATTCTTCAAGTTTGTAGCCTGTTCGGCATTAAGAGTAAAAGTTAACGGCTCTGTAAACGTGTAGCTATCCGAGCCCGTTTTCTCTTCTATATCAACCCATTCAGTTTCTTGCCGAGCCAATTTAACGTGCCAATCGTTGCTGGTACCGTAACCATATACGCGAACTATTGTGCCATTACCTACATTACCAACAGCAGGATAGGTTTCTTTATCCAAAGAAACATAGTTAGTCCAATTAGCACTGAACGTCACATCACCATCATAGGTGGGATTGTCCGGACGTGTAACTGTGGGTGCAGTGGGCGTAGTCGTGGTAGGAGGCGTGGTCGGCGTAGTCGGTGTCGTATTCGTAGTGGAATCGTCACGCTGAGCACCGAGTCCGCCGATGACGGTAATGCCAGTGATATATATCTGGGCGCCATTCAAATCTCTCGACAGCTGGAAGCTGCTGTAGCCAGCCATGTCGGAAGGCACAGAGAAAACAAAGGTGTTTGGATAGGCATCATAACTGATGTTGTTATAATCCTGCGTCTGTGCGACAACATTGCCATTACACTTAATGTAGAGCGTGCCCGCTGCGTTGTCGTCGTTTTTGCGATAACCTGTGATGGCTATCTGGTCGCCTTCTTGCAGAGACTGTCCATTTCCGAGCGTGATGGTAATCTGATTTTCATTATCGACATACATTGCCGGATAATCATCCATAGTGGCCCAGAATTTTTCTATCGATCCGCCCCAATTATTTATACTACGATTCGAAACGAATTTAAGGTTATAGAGGTTATCGGGGGTCAAATCTCCCCAAGGCGTAGCTATTGTTTGCACCCAACTACTGAATTGGGGGAATCCATTTTGTATTTCCACGCGCTCAGGAATCCAAGGTGTTCCCACAGGAGCTAAGAACTTCTGGGGCACGCTACCCCTAATGGCCTGCAGCTCTATCACTTCTGTACCATACTTCACCACAATGGGTATGTTGCTCAAATCGGTATAACTGGAATTGTAAACTGTAAATTTGACAGGACTAACTCCGTTACTGAAGTTGGAATATCCAGAGTTGTTAGGGCTCACGCCTTCCACATAGGTATTAGCCATGATGGATTTGTCGATGTCCAGCTTCTGGTTGACATTCTCTCCTGCGGCAGAAATGGCAATCGTTCCACCAGCAGCCAGCAGGTTAATGTCAGTCTTATTGTAAGTATAGCCCAGATACTGCTTACTATTATAGTCGTACATTTTGTTCTTGTTGCCGTCGAGAGTATATGGCACCTTATAAGATTTCGTCACATAGGTGAAGGCATCGAACACTACGTCGTTGTAGTCAATATCAGACTTCTCTGACGATCCTAAGTCCTCGCAGAAAATACGTCCGTCGAGGATTTCCTGCACGGTAATGATGTCAGTGTTTTCAGTCGGAATATCTCCACCGTCTTGGCGCTTTGCCTCAGTCAGCGTCACAATCCAGTCGCTGAAGTAGCCGTCAGCGCAACCACCAACCTTAACCCACTCACGTAAGCTTTTGTTATCAACGGGCAGATAGCCGTCATCAAGTAGACCGTCGATGACACCAGTGTTCAGCTGTTTGCCAACGTAAGCATTGTTGTTGTTTGCGTCGTAAACATCGGTATAAAGTTCTGCATCAGTAACTGTCCTCTTATCACCACAATAGCGGTTCATCTGGTCGCTCAGCATCTTCACTGGCTGACTATTGTACTGATAGACATAGTTGGTCTGCATCGAACCATTAATAATATAGTTACCCCAAATGGTCAGGTTCTTCACTGCATTATTTTCGGTAGCATAGCATTGGTCATCAACCATCTGCTCGAAGTCGAAGCCCATGAACGAGCGGTTCCAACCGTCGTTAAGACAATCTGCCTCAGAACCCATTTCCTGCATAATGGTCGTATAGCTCACCAAGCCGGTGTAGTTTGTATGACACAACGAGCCGTTACTGTTAAAGTAACCGAAATGCTTCGTCGTTGAATTATGCATATACATAATCTTATCGGTATGGAAAGGACCATCATTGGCATTACCTCCATTATCCAGCACGTGATCGTTCTCGCTGCAATCACCATGGTTGAAGTTGTTGATGTGGTCAACAAAACTACCATCAATTGCAGCCAGGTGATCCATATAATCTGAAGCTATGAGGTAAGTTGTACCGTTAGCAGCCATATATGCCTCGGGGGTAGCACATCCCGCAGGTACATCAGTATGTCCCTTATACACCTGCTGGATAAAGTAGTGCGTCCACTGAGGATCCTCATAACCCAGATTTGGATGAGTCTGGAAATACTTCTTTACCACAGCAATCTGTGCTGGAGTAAGGGGAGGAGGAACCTTCAAGCCACCATAAGCCTTGTTGGGATCTGCCCACTCGTTAGCATTAGCATTCTCAGAACGCGTAAACGCACGGCTTGAAATACCAGTGCCGAATCCCCAATCATGCTGTGGATTTGGTGTACCATAGGTTTCTATGAAAACTTCATTAAATGCCTCTGCCTTGGCATCAATCATAGAACCCGAAAATTCATCGCGCGAACAACTGGATGTTAAATAGGCCGTCGTGAGCAGAGCCAATAATCCTATTCCAAAAAACTTTTTCATTCCGCTCATAAGATTTTAATTTTGTCTTGTTACGTAACTTAATTATCAATTGATGGTGCAAAAATACAAAGAAATTCCCTAAGTAAATGCATTTTAGTGTTAAAATCTATAAAATTGCGAAAAATAATGGTCATTTGTCTATATTATTTTGTAATTTTGAAGCCAAAATAGTAATTTTGGAACCAAATTAGTACACCTTTTTGAATAAAGTAAGATGAAAATGACCCATTCACTGATAAAGACGACCTTGGGGGCAATGATGCTTCTGAGTATGATGGCTTGTACAACAAACTATTATGACGAGGAGAAGTATAACGAATATATCAAATACAATTCTCCAGTAGACAGCGTGGATCAATATCACCAGTGGAGATTGACGGAAGAGCGCTCGTACAAGATTACAGCCAACGTCAGTCAAGATGTTGAGAAAGTGATGTTGCTGACTGCCAACCCGCTGTCCAGCACGAAAGCCGAAGTGATGAACGAGAGTGTGATAGCCAAAGGGGAGTCGAAATGGATGATGGTCAGTGTGCCAATGATACAGTCTACACTCTATGTGGCACTCGTCGATAAGGATGGCGTCTACTACGTAAAATCCTTCCCCGTAACACAGACGGAGGTTAACTTTTCTGGTGGTATCAACACAGGAACTCCGATTGGAACCTTGAAACCACAGACCTATTCCTATATTTACGAAAAGGACTTTCCGTTGGTTGGCGACTACGACTACAACGATCTCGTGTTCCGCATCGGTGTGGAGCATACAACACCCAAGCAAGTGGTGGTTCACGTAACATTGTCGGCCGTGGGCTGTAATGAACAGCTTGCCGGATATTTCAGGGTGATGGGTTGCAAATTTGACGATATTGATAGCGTCACAACTGCCAACGGCAAGACGTTTAACGACAATTTGCCAGCTGGTTCAAAAAACTTTGTAAGAAGCTACGACCTGTTGATTTGTAGTACGAAGAATCAACCCGTCATCACCGTGTGTGCCGATGCTCACTGGGCAATGGACCCCTATCAGTCCATCATGGAAAACACGGGTGCGATAGCCTTACGTAAATACTATAATACGTCTTTGGACGCTAGCCCAGAGTATGAATCGAGAAATTCCGTCAGCCAGAGCTATATTATCTATTTCAAAGACTCTACGATAGCTGAAAACATAACGCTCGAGGAAATCGACCCATTTATCGTCAAAAACTACAACAGCGGCGTATATGAAGTCCATCTCGACGAGCTGAAAGCCTCTCAGGTGTTGTACAACTATCAGGTAGAATTCAGAATCAAAGACCTGCCTTGGGCATTGCTGATACCTTCTAACGACTTCAAATATCCGCTAGAGGGCGTGCAGATTGGTTTCTATAAACGCACGGATACCGGTGTGGTATTCAGTGATGGAGCTTATAAAACCACAGGCCACGCGTTTGGCGCATGGGTGGAAAACCACAAGGCTGCCCTTGACTGGTACTACTACCCCGACGAAAGTCAAGTCTGGATATTCTAACAGTTTTTTTCTTAATGCAGTTGCTGCAAGTCTATTTGCTTGTAGGCAACACGCTGTCGTCGCCAAGTGTAGACGCAGTGTAACGTGCCGTCCTTGCCCTGGATGATGGCAGGATAACTGTATTGGTCGATGGGCGAGTCCTCCAGCGTCAGTACGTGGTGCCAATGCATGCCATCATCACTAAGTGCTATAGAACAGGGTGTTCGCACACCTTTCTTGGTTAGGGGTAACGTCTCAAAATTATTGTATATGAGTGCGTGGCGACCGTCTTTCAACGTCACAGCATCTGTTCCGCTCTGGTTGTTCTCTACTTCGGAAAGGGTGACAGGCGTCCAAGTGTCACCGCCATCCAACGAGAACGACGTTGCCAAACGGGCATTATGCGTGCGCATCAGCACTTGCAGACGACCATCCTTTAATTTTAGTATCGAGGGCTGGATGCAGTCAATGGGGTGACGCTCGTTGTCATCCGTCTTAATGGCTTCTGTCGATTCCACAGGGATGTACTTCCAATTCAGTTCATTGACAGGTTTGTCCGTTTTCCAAAGCCCATCACTCAAGTCGAGAATCTCCATATGGAAGCGCCAACCGTTATCCTCAGTAGACGAAGGACACAGCAGACGATTGCCAATCAGTTCAGGTTTGTTCTTGATGGGCCCGAGGAAAGCACGACCTTCTGAGTCGTAGCCTAATGGTTCCTTATCGCTCCACGTTTTACCTCCGTCCTTCGACTTCGCCAGCCAACCTGTCCAGTCGCCAACGCTGCTGCCAATCTTGAAGAATAGCCACAGCTCACCATTGGGCATCTCGAACAGCACGGGATTCCAGCATGACTTGCGCTTCAGTGTCGTGGGAACATTCTGCAGGCGGGTTGTCTTGGTGATGTAATCGTAAGTAGTTTCGTCTGTTAGTCCCTTTTTAGCGGGCAAACCACTAAACGCACGACGAATAGGGCCATTAATAGCAGGGGTGGTGTCGTCCTTCATACCAGAAAGACCGGCAAATTTGGCGCGTGGGTCGTTAAGGTCCAGCACGCCATCGGCAGCAAGAATGGGAGTACCCCACCTGTTGGAGCCTTTCTTCTTGATATTCACATAGATGCAAACATCTGGATCTTTCTCGTGTGTGCCACCGAAGTATGCTGCCACCAAGTCACCCTTCTTCGTCTCCACAATGGTTGAGGCATGAGCCTCTGGGAAGAAAGTCCTCTCATAGAGGAATTCATCCTTCATGATAGCTGCATGCGAAGTTGGTATGTCGCAGCTAAAGTCGTAAAAACCAGAACCAATTTCTTTTGTCGTACCATCAGGTAGATAGATAGTGGCTGTTGTGTTGCAGGGAATCACCACGTGCCAGTCGAGGTGCTGCAGGTTCTTCTTCCAGTTACTTGTAATGCTTCCATAGGGTGAGTCAAAACTGACATTCGCCCATTCGCAGTCTTGGATGTCGAAGGCAGGCTTCAGTACAATATGTTTATAAGCATTTGTGCTTCGTATTCCTCCTAAATATTGATAGCACCACGTAAGCAGGTCGCCTAACAGCATCACGTGATTACCTGAGTTCATCTTAGGATTAGCCTTGTCGCCATTCCATAATTCCCAAATGGTCGTCGCCCCTTGTTCCGTCATATAGCCCCACGACGGATAGGTGCGCTGTGTGGCCAAGAGATAGGCTACATCGCTGAAACCATTATCGCTCAGACCTCTGAGGAGCCACGAGATGCCAATAACACCACACGACACGTGGCCTTTGTTTTGGACACAGATGTTTTCTACAATCTGTTTCACCACATCATCCTTACAGTCGTCAGGCACAATACCCAGCGCCAACGGTAGCACATTTGCCGTCACCGTATTATTACCATAATATATAGAGTCAGGATAGAGCACGTGGCCAGGACGAGGACTGGTGCCACGCTTGATGGTCAGGAACTGCTTGTTGAAAGCCTCCGTCATCTGTTCGCGGATGGGGTGCCAATAGCTCGCCTCGCAGCCCCACTGCTCCATCAGTTGCAAGGTACGGATGATATATGCGGTGGAGATGAGTGTGACATCCGTCTTTCGTGCTGGGTCTTGCGAGTGGATGAGTTCCAATTTCTCAGGAGGTACGCACCAGTCGGCATACTTCCCGCAATGGATGATACCGTCCTTGGAATATTCCTCCATGATGTGTTGTACCCATTTCTTGATGGCAGGATAGCTCTTGTCGATAGCCTCGCGATTGCCGTATTGTCGCCATAGCATATCACAGCCAAAAGGCAACGCTGCTGCCCATCCCACATCGTCACTATAGTAGTTCCAGAAGGCAGGTGCCACATCGGGGATGCAACCATCCGTGCGCTGGGCCTCGCAAATATCACGCATCCATTTGGTATAGAGTCGCTCGTTGTCAAACAAGAACGACTCGCCCAACGAGCCCATTGTCCTGTCGCCCAGCCAGGGCTGGCGTTCGTCACGTTGCGGACAATCGACAGGCATACCCTTGTAGCTGTCAAGAATACCCCACCAGGCATTCTTCATCACTTTATTCAGGATGGTATCAGAGCACTCGAAATGCCCCGTGGTTGCCATTTCGTCTGCCACCACTTCTGCGACGAAATCGTCCTTTTTGGCGTTTTTCAGTCCAATAACCTCAGCGTACTTGAAACCATGATAAACGAATGTCGGAGTCCACCAGCAGCCTTCTGCTCCTTCCTCACCATTACAGACGTAAATATCTGTCGAACGGGCATTGCGGAAGTTTTCGCGGTAGAGCGTTCCGTCGGCATTTAACTTTTCGGCATAGACGATACGGATGGTGTCGTCCTTCTGCCCTCGAACGCGCACCTTCAGCCATCCTGCTATATTTTGACCGATGTCAACGATGGTTCCCTTAATGGATGCTGGCTGTATTCGTTGTAGCACCTTCATGCCTGGCGTCATCTGTGCACGAAGATAAGCCTGTGGAATATCCGTCCGTTCAGCATTCAGCCATTTCGAATCGTCATAGCCTACCTCGCTCCAGCCCATCATCTCCTTGCGGGCGTCATATTCTTCGCCGTCGTACTCGTTGTTGGCGCGGATAGGTCCGTCAGCAGTCACCTTCCAGCCTTTGTCATCCGTCTGTAGGCGCTGGCTGCTGCCGTCCGTATATTCCACGATGACGTTGATGCGGCATTTGGGATAGCCAAAGGTATGAATCTTATACGGCTTGTGCTGCTGCATGGGAAACAGACGCCCGTTGCCAAGGACGATACCAAGACAAAGACATTTACCTGGCCCCTCACAGATAAGGGGATATTTCTCGATGCTCTCCGTCACGTCATACGTATGATAGTAAATGGTCTTGCGATAGTCGCTGGGCACAGGCGTCAGCACTCTGTCGCCCATGCGCTGACCATTGACGTAAAACTCGTGCAATCCGATGCCGGCAACGTATGCTGTTGCTCGCTTTATTGCTTTGTCATTCAACTGAAACTCCTTGCGCAGATAGCGTGCAGCCATGCGTGTGTGCATTCCTCTTTCTTCACCAGGCAACAGTTGTTCCATACCTATCCAATAGCCCGTCCATTTGCCTTCATCGAGCAATCCAACACTAAAACACTCGTCGCTGCTCCAATCGGACTCTCCAACAGTGGTCCAAACCTTTACCCTCCACGTGCAATGTGTATTGCTTTTTAACTTAGAGCCACCATAACGCACCCACAGCTGTTGGCCGCTCTCCACACGCCCAGAGTTCCACAGCTCGCCATGATCGCCGCTGACAACTATCTGATAGGCCGTTTGGCGCACGTTCTCTGACCCTTGGTCAGAGTGTGGCGTTGCAATCTTTTTACCACTGGTAATCTGCCAAGAGAAACGAGGCTCGCCGGTATCAATACCCAGCGGTTTGTCCAAATTCTCAACGCGCAGCTTCGTCACTTCCACTTTGGCAAAAGCCAACATGGGCAGCAGGGCAAGCAATATAACAAGAAGCTTCTTCATCCGTATAATCCGTGAAATCCGTGGTTCATTCATTCAAGTCGCGTTCCTTCGCTTTGTAACCATCAGGTGACAGTTCCATCTGGTCTTTCTTCAGATAGTCTTTGCTGCTGTCAATGGCGATAAGTACACCATCCTCTACACGAGCCGACTGTGGATGATAGCGAAAGGTAAGGACCTTGTTGTCAAATTCACCAAGATACTTCAGTTTTCCTGTAGCAGCCGTCATCCACCAAACATTTTTCTTCTCGCCACTGGTTTTTGTCAGGTCGAGCTTCATGTTGTTATTATTGTAATTGTAGACGAGCAGATAGTCGTTGCCACGCGTTGCAATCAGGCGATTGTACTTCTCACCATTATCCAAAATAACACTTTGGTCTGGCACACGCTCAAAATAGGGGAACGACAGGATGAGCCGCTTCAGGTATTGCATCTGGTTGTAGCCAGGATCTTTCAGTCCCTGATACCACGCCTTCACATCGCCAGCATCACCATAACTCGTAGGATAGCCGGGCTTCAACATCTGCATGATGGCATTATGGCCGTAGGTATGGCCACAACTTCCTGCAAACACGCTCCAGTATGCATAGCGACGCACGTCGTAATCCTTCCAACGCGGTTCGTTAGCGTCGTGCAGTCCCATAGGGATGTCTTCGTATGAAGGCTCTGCATCCAGCACAGGCTTGATAGGATTGTACTTCCACGTGGAGTCGACATACATCCAATTGTCCTCCTCTGTATTGTCAGGAATAGGATAGTCGGCATTGCCCATACGCTGCCCATAGCGACGATGTCCGCTCTGGAAAGTGTGAAAGTCGAGCCATGAGGCCTTGCTCCACCATTTGGCAGAGGTGTAACGTCCACGAGGATGATAGGTCATGAGGTGGTTCTTATCTATTGACTTGATGGTTGTTGCCAATGCTTCCCAAACCTCAGGCTTGATGTCGCCTTGAATATCGCCACCCATAAACCAAATGATGTTCTTCTTGTTCTTATAACGGTTGGCGAGGAAGGTGCCATACTTCTTAGCATCCTCCACACTCAGTTTGCCGTCCTTCACCAGTCCACCCCAGATACACACCATACCGATATAGATACCGTGCTGGGCGGCCATATCAACGATATAGTCCATGTGGTCCCAATAGCCATAGACGCCCTTCTGATTGATGTCCTTGAAGTTCCAACCATCAATGTTTGACATCTGACCATAGATATTGTAAGCAGGAACGCCATCAATCGTTTGTACTTGCACAACGTTATATCCTGCCTTGGCACACGATTGCAGATACCATTCCGCCTCGGCCCTGTCGAGTCGTTCTGGTAATAGCCAACCCGTTTCTCCTAACCAGAAGAAAGGCTGCCCGTTTTCAAACTGCAGATAACGCTGGTTATCCGATACCTTTAACTTACCATTGTCCCATGGCTTGTTTGCTGCCTGTGCTGAAAGTATCGACAACATCAGGCAAAGCATCATCAGTATTCTTTTCATACTTTTTTTTGTTCTTTATTTAAAAGACTGACAAAGGCCGTTTTTGTCGTCATCCTTAAGGATGGGAGAAAATATTAAGTAAGCGAAAATGTTAAGAAATCTAAAAATCTTCTATATAAATAAGGTGTAACCAAAACTTTTCTCTACTTTTGCAGCCCGAAAGTCGACGCAAGTCAACTTTTCAATCAAAGAAAGTCGACGCAAGTCAACTTTTCGATGTGGAAATAAATAAAAGACAAGTATATGCAAAAGAATTTGGTAATCGTAGAGTCGCCTGCAAAGGCTAAGACCATTGAAAAGTTCCTGGGAAAGGAGTATAAGGTAATGTCGAGCTATGGTCACATTCGTGACCTGAAGAAAAAGGAGATGAGTATCGATACGGATACGCTCGAACCTGAATACGAAATTCCTGAGGAAAAAGCTAAACTCGTCAAGGAACTGAAAACGAATGCCGAGAAAGCCGAGAAGATTTGGTTGGCATCCGATGAAGACCGCGAGGGAGAAGCTATCTCATGGCACCTGTGTGAAGTACTAGGGCTGGATGAAAAGAAGACGAGTCGTATCGTATTCCACGAAATTACGAAACCGGCTATTCTGAAGGCCATTGAGACTCCGCGTCATTTGGACATGAATCTGGTGAATGCCCAGCAGGCTCGTCGCGTACTTGACCGTTTGGTGGGCTTCAAACTCTCGCCAGTATTGTGGCGAAAGGTAAAACCAGCCTTGTCAGCCGGTCGTGTGCAGAGTGTTGCTGTACGTCTAATAGTTGAACGCGAGCGTGAAATCCAAAGTTTCAACAGCGAGCCTTACTATAGCGTCAATGGTATCTTTGCCCTTACCAATGCCGACGGTTCGCAGACAGAGGTCAAGGCCACACTTGCCCAGCGTCTGAAAACTCACGAGGAAGTGGAACAGTTCTTGGAGAAGTGCAAAGATGCTTCATTCACTATCGAGTCTGTGGTCAAGAAGCCCATGAAGCGTACTCCCGCTCCCCCCTTCACCACGTCGACGCTTCAGCAGGAAGCTGCCCGCAAACTGGGCTTTACCGTCAGTCAGACGATGATTATTGCCCAGCACCTGTACGAACACGGACAGATTACCTATATGCGTACGGACTCTGTCAATCTCTCTGGCTTGTGTATCAATGCCAGCAAAGAGGAAATCACGAAACTCTATGGCGCAGAATATAGCAAGGTGCGTCAGTATCATACCAGCTCGAAGGGTGCTCAGGAGGCTCACGAAGCTATCCGTCCTACTTATATGGAAAACACCACCATTGAAGGTTCTTCGCAGGAAAAGAAACTCTACGAACTGATTTGGAAGCGTACTATTGCCAGTCAGATGGCTGATGCTGAAATAGAGAAAACCGCCGTAAACATCACTGTCAGTGGTGCCGAAGAATTCTTTGTGGCTCAGGGCGAAGTGGTTAAATTCGACGGTTTCATCAAGGTCTATCGTGAATCTGTGGACGACGAAGAGCAGGAAGAAGAAAGCCACGTGCTGCCTCCTTTGAAAAAAGGGCTGGAACTGACTCGTCGTGAAATCCAGGCTACGGAGCGTTTCAGCCAAGGCCCATTACGCTATACGGAAGCTTCGCTCGTTCATAAACTGGAGGAATTGGGCATTGGCCGTCCTTCAACATACGCTCCTACCATCTCTACCATCCAGCAACGCGAATATGTCCATAAAGGCGACAAAAAAGGTGAGGAGCGTTTCTATACCATCGACACGCTGAAAGGCAAGGTGGTCACTCAGAAGAAACGCAAGGAGATGGCTGGCTCTGATAAGGGCAAGCTGTTACCTACCGACATTGGTATCGTTGTCAACGACTTCCTGATGAAGTTCTTCCCAACTATTATGGACTACAACTTCACCGCTAAGGTAGAACAGGACTTTGATAAAATTGCAGAGGGTGGTGAGAAGTGGACAGACATGATGAAGAGCTTCTATAAGAAGTTCGAACCTACTGTCGAAAAGACCATGAACGCCCGTCAGGAACATAAGGCCGGTGAGCGCCAATTGGGTAACGATCCCAAGAGCGGACGTCCCGTCTTTGTTAAGATTGGCCGTTTCGGACCTGTCGTTCAGATTGGTACTGCCGACGATTCCGAAAAACCCCGCTTTGCCCAAATGCCTAGTGAAAAGAGCATAGAGTCTATCACGTTGGAGGAGGCTATGGAACTGTTCCAGTTGCCTCGTACGCTGGGTGACTTCGAAGGCTCGCCCGTAGTTATTGGCACAGGACGTTTTGGTCCTTATGTGCTCCACCAGAAGAAGTACACCTCACTGCCAAAGGACGTTGACCCCATGGATATTACCCTAGAAGATGCCATCGCACTCGTCAAGGAGAAACGTCAGCAGGAATCAGAGAAACACCTGAAGTCGTTTGATGCTGATGGTAAAATGCAAATCCTGAACGGTCGCTACGGTCCCTATATCGCCTTCGACGGTAAGAATTATCGCATCCCCAAGGCCATGCATTCCACGGCTTCGAAGCTGACCTTTGACCAGTGCATGGAAATCATCGAAAAGCAGAAGAAATGAGACGCATCATCCTCATTGGTTACATGGGTTCCGGCAAGACGACCGTAGGCAAGGCCCTCTCGAAAGAGACGGGCATGATGTTCTACGATCTGGACTGGTATATCGAGAGCCGCATGCACAAGACGGTTTCCCAGATTTTTGCCGAGAAAGGCGAAGAGGGTTTCCGCAAGATAGAACACAACATGTTGCACGAGGTGGCAGAATTTGAGGACGTCATCATCAGCTGTGGTGGCGGAACACCCTGCTTCTTCGACAATATGGACTACCTGAACCAACAAGGTGACGTCGTCTATCTGAAGGCTACTCCCGAAACCCTATACAAGCATCTACTGATGGCTAAGATTGAGCGTCCGTTGCTGAAAGGCAAGAGCGCTGAGGAATTGATTGCCTATATCACAGAACATCTGGAGCAGCGCGAACCGTTCTATCAGAAAGCGCGCTATACCCTTGATGTCAACGTGCTTGACGACTATGACAAGATTAGCATCAGCGTAGCGTCTCTTCGTTCCCTGTTAAACCTATAAATAAACAACTCTAACATTCCTGATATTACAATGAAGAAATGGACCATCGATGACTCCAAGGAGCTCTACAACATCAACGGCTGGGGCACCAGTTACTTCGGTATCAATGACGAAGGTAACGTCTATGTGACACCGTGTAAGGACGGCACGCAGATTGACCTGCGTGAAGTGATGGACGAACTGTCGTTGCGTGACGTTCAGTCACCAGTACTCCTGCGTTTCCCTGATATTCTCGACAATCGTATCGAGAAGACGTGGAGCTGTTTCAAGAAAGCTGCCGAGGAGTATGAGTATAAGGGTGAAAACTATGTGGTGTTCCCCATCAAGGTCAACCAGATGCAGCCCGTCGTCGAGGAAATCATTTCCCACGGACGTAAGTTCAACCTGGGCATTGAGGCTGGTTCGAAACCTGAACTGCACGCTGTCATTGCCGTTCAGTGCCAGAGCGATTCCATCATCATCTGTAATGGTTATAAGGATCAGTCGTATATCGAGCTGGCCCTGTTGGCACAGAAGATGGGCAAGCGTATCTTCATCGTCGTGGAGAAGCTGAACGAACTCGATATCATTGCACGTGAGGCCAAGAAACTGGGTGTTCGTCCTAACATCGGTATCCGTATCAAGCTGGCTTCTTCAGGTGCTGGAAAATGGGAAGAGAGTGGCGGCGACGCTTCGAAATTCGGACTGACTAGTGCCGAACTGCTGGAGGCTCTCGACCTGCTAGAGAAGAAGGACATGAAAGACTGTCTGCGCCTCATCCATTTCCATATCGGTTCTCAGATAACGAAGATCCGTCGTATTCAGACGGCTCTGCGCGAGGCCTCGCAGTTCTATGTGCAACTCCACAAGATGGGCTATAACGTTGACTTCGTCGACTGTGGCGGTGGTCTGGGTGTCGACTACGACGGCACGCGTTCTCCTTCGAGCGAGAGTAGCGTCAACTATTCTATTCAAGAATATGTAAACGACTGTATTTATACCTTTGTGGATGCCGCCAACCGTAACGAAATCCCCCACCCCAACCTGATTACGGAGAGTGGCCGTTCGCTGGCTGCTCATCATTCTGTGTTGGTGATTGACGTGCTGGAAACGGCTTCCTTACCTGAGATGCCTGAAGAGTTTGAACCTGATGAGAACTCACACCAGTTGGTGAAGGACCTCTATGAGATTTGGGACAACCTGTCGCCTCGCAATGTACTCGAGGACTGGCACGATGCCGAACAGATTCGTGAAGAAGTCCTCGACCTCTTTGCACACGGTATCGTAGACCTGAAGACGCGTGCTGAGATTGAAGCCATGTATTGGAGCGTGTGTCACGAGATTCACGCCTTGGCCAAAAATTTGAAGCACGTCCCCGAGGAACTGATGAATATCGATAAGTTGCTGGCAGACAAGTACTTCTGCAACTTCTCCCTGTTCCAGTCGCTGCCCGACTCGTGGGCCATCGACCAGATATTCCCCATTATGCCCATCCAGCGCCTCAACGAGCGTCCTACGCGTAATGCCACCATTCAGGACATCACGTGTGACTCAGATGGTAAGATTGCCAACTTCGCCACCAACCGTCATAACTCTCATTCGCTGCCCGTTCATGCATTGAAACGCAATGAGAAATACTATCTGGGCGTATTCCTCGTAGGAGCCTATCAGGAAATCTTAGGCGATATGCACAACCTCTTTGGCGACACCACTGCTGTCCATATCTCCGTGAAAGACGGAGGCTATCATGTTGACCAGGTATTCGATGGTGAGACTGTCGAGGAGGTTTTGGAGTACGTACAGTATAATCCCAAGAAATTGGTGCGTCAGCTGGAAATCTGGGTGGCCAAGAGCGTTAAGACTGGCAAGATTACCCTCGAAGAAGGCAAAGAGTTCCTTAGCAATTACCGGTCAGGCCTTTATGGCTACACTTATCTAGAATAACTAGAATTTCTAGATCATCTAGAACAAGAATATGAAAGAAAAACTAACGATAGTAAAAGTAGGAGGAGCTGTGGTCGAGGACGAACTGCAGCTCTCTCAGTTGTTACGCAACTTCTCGGCCATCGAGGGACGTAAGGTGTTGGTACACGGTGGTGGTCGTAAGGCCACCAAGATGGCAGAGCGACTCGGCATCGAGACCAAGATGGTCAACGGACGACGCATTACCGATAGCGATATGCTCGAGGTGGTGACAATGGTGTATGGTGGTTTGGTCAACAAGAACCTTGTGGCTCGTTTGCAAGCCAATGGCGTCAATGCCCTTGGACTGACGGGAGCCGACGCCAACGCTATCCGCAGTCACAAACGCCCTATTAAAATGGTCGATGGTTCCCCCGTCGACTACGGCTTCGTGGGTGATGTTGACGCTGCTGATGGTCACATGCTGAGTCGACTCATCGAGGCTGGCATCACTCCTGTAATGGCTCCACTCACGCACGATGGCGAGGGCCATATCCTCAACACCAATGCCGACACCATCGCCTCAGAGACGGCAAAGGCACTGGCTCAGCAATACGACGTGACGCTAATCTTCTCGTTCGAGAAGAAAGGTGTGCTCTCGAATCCTGATGACGATGACTCGGTGATTCCCGTCATTACGCATACGTTATTTGAAAAGTACAAAGCCGACGGTACTATCAGCGGCGGTATGTTACCCAAAATCGAAAATGCCCTCAGTGCTGTCGATGCTGGTGTCTCGAAGGTGATTATCACCCTCGCAACGGCTATTGACGGCCAGCACGGAACTATGATTAAGGCTAACAGCTAACTGCCAAAAGCCAATTGCCAATGATTAATTTCCAGTCCGACATCCTGCCGCTGAAGAATGAGCTCTACAGAATGGCACTCCGCATCACGATGAATCCTGCGGAGGCAGAGGATGTGGTACAGGAAACGATGATGAAGGTTTGGAACAAACGCGATAGTTGGGAACAGATAGACTCGATAGAAGCCTTCTGTTTGACCATCTGCCGTAACCTGTCGCTGGACAAGGCACGACGCATGGACAACCAGACGCAGTCGCTGGATGCGTCCATCCAACCCCACGATCAGCATGTGGCTTCCAATCCTGAGGAACAAACCATCCAGAACGATAGGGTCCGACTGGTGCGACAACTCATTAGCGCACTGCCTGAAAAACAACGTAGCTGTATGCAATTGCGCGACATGGAGGGCAAGAGCTATAAGGATATTGCCACCATTCTCGACATCACTGAGGAACAGGTGAAAGTCAATATTTTCAGGGCTCGACAAACAATTCGCGAAAAATTTAAGAAATTCCTGTAACTTTTTGTTTTGACAAACGTCTTTAATATAGAGAACGGCCAAAAGCGAATAGCCAAAGGCCAAAAGCAAAGCAATATGGACTACAAGTACATCGAACAACTCATGGAGCGCTATTGGAACGCGGAGACTACCCTCGAAGAGGAGAGCATCCTGCGTACCTTCTTCCGTCAGGAGAACATCCCTGCGGAGATGGAACCCATGCGCGCACTCTTTGCTGACGAGGCAAGCCACCAGACGTTGGGCGACGACTTCGATGCCCGTATGCTTGAAATGGTAAACGAAGAGCATGCTCCCAAGAGCGTGAAGGCTCGCACGGTGACACTCACCCAGCGACTGATGCCACTATTCAGGGCCGCAGCCGTTGTGGCCATCATCCTCACCCTTGGCAATGCCGCTCAGGCTCCATGGGATTCCACATGGAATACTCCTGACGACTATGCCAGCAATCTGCAGGACGCTGATACCGTAGCGGCGGTAAGTCCTGTGCAGGTGGCAAACGTGGGTGAAATGACTGGCGATAGCACCAAGGTGCTGGCTCCGGCTCTGCCTACCGACTGAGATTATATTTCTATGCTTTCTCTATATTATTAATCAAGTTTATTTAAAACACATTTCCATGAAACCAGTACGGGCTGCCCTATCTGATGTGTCTGGGGCAGCCCGTATTTTCGTTTTCTATGCTGTTTAACGCTCGTCAGCTCTTTTCATATTCAGGTGAAGCTGATAGATAGCCGGCAGGAGGATGAGCAGCGAGAAAAACACCGCTAACACCACATGCGTTTCCGATCCCTTGAAGATATCAACGAGTTTGATGTCAGGATTGGGATAGAGGGCGTACATCACAAATGCTGCACTGTTGTTTGACCAGTGATAGGCCACTCCCGGCAGTATCGACCCCGTGCGCCAATACATCCATCCTAACAGCAGTCCGATGATAAAGGCATGCGGCATTTGTGCTGGATTCATGTGGATGAGGGCAAACATCGCTGCCGAGATGGCTATGGCACCCCAAACGGATAGCTTCGGCGACTTCAGCAACTCCTTCAGGATGGCACCACGCATCACGATTTCCTCGCTCAGTGGGGCTAACAGTCCGATGGTCAGATAACCCCAGGGCGTTCCCAGAATGGTGTCAAATTCGTTTTCCATCCAGTTGGGCAGTTCGGGCATCTGTTCCTGCATCCATATGGAAGGGATGAGTGCTCCCAACGACGCCACCACACTCCACGCCAATACCGTCCAAGGCCGCGTGCGCAACCACTTGGGCGACACGACAGCGTAACGCGCCCATAGGAATACGACGATGACCAGCAGGGCACATATTGCCGTCAGGGTAATCAGCATAGGGGCCGTCTTGTCGCTGCTATGGGTAACAAGGCTCCACACCGTTTGTATAATGGCACCACCAAGCAGTTGGATGCCGATAAAAATAAGCAGATAGCTTAATGCTTTCTTCATAACAACTCTTTCTTAGCTTGTATTTCGTCTTTCTCTAACTGTTCGCGCAGAGCCTCCATGCTGTCGAATCGGCGCTCCTCGCGTAGCCTGCTGACAAACTCGACACACAACGCCTTGCCATAAAGGTCTTCGTCGAAATCGAAGATGTTCACCTCCAGCGTCTGGTGGTTTCCGTCGAACGTCGGACGGGTGCCGATATTCATCATGCCTGCTTTCCACGTTGTGTCGTCCCCTATGCTTACCTTTACGGCATAGGCGCCAGAGGCAGGTATCAGCTGGCACTGGTCGTCTGCCACGATATTTGCCGTGGGAAATCCCATCTGTGTACCAATATGCTCGCCGTGTTCGACACGACCCAGCAACGCATACGGATGGCCCAGCAGTTCGTTGGCCTTGATGATATTTCCTTCGGCTATCAGCCGGCGGATAACGGAACTGCTGATTGCTCCCTCAGCACGCAACTGGCGCACCTCAATGCCCTGCTCGCGACCATACCGCACATAATCGTCGAACCCTTCCTCGCGGTTGTGTCCGAAACGGTTGTCGTAACCCGTCAACAGCACGCGCACACCCCATTGGTCTCTCAGCATCTGCTCCATAAACTCCTTCGCCGTCAGGACTTTCAGTTCAGGGGTAAATGCCAACACTTCCACGCGGTCGATACCTGTCTGGCGGATAAGCCTGACTTTCTGCTCCAACGGCGTCAGCACCTGTTCCTGACGGGGTGAGTGGTCGAACGTAATGCATAGCGACTGCAACCCCAGCGCATGAGCCTCGCTTACCACTTCGTGTAACACAAACTGGTGACCGCGGTGAACACCGTCGAACATGCCTATCGTTGCTACGTATCCCTTCATGCCTTCCTCATTCTGACGATTAATCTATACAGTTCTCCTACCCAGAGAACAGGCGACGTTCCAAGGATGATCCAACCCCAACACGGCCATTCGAGCGGTACCGTACGGAACATCTTTCCGCCAAAGGTGACGATGAGCCACTGACCTGCCAACACCATTGCCAGCACGAACAGGAATCCGCGACAAGCCCAAAGGCGACGGAATGCGGAGTAGCTCGAACCTAACTGTTTGGCATTAAACAAATTCCACCACTGCAACATGACGAAGATGCAGAAGAAAATGGTCAGTTCCTTGGGGTCGACGCCGGCTATGCGCTCAAAATAGTAGAGCAGGGCGAATGTCACTACAAAGAACAATCCGCCAATGATGCCAATGCCTCGTATCATCGGACGCGTAATGATAAACGCATCCTGCGAACGAGGCTTCTCTTGCATTACTTCTCTCGATGGCGGCAACGAGGCCAGCGCCATAGCGGCAAAAGTGTCCATAATCAGGTTCACCCACAATATCTGCGTGATGGTCAACGGCATCTCTGTACCCACAAAGGCACCACAAAGCACCAGCAACAAGGCCGTCACGTTGACCACCAGCTGGAAGAAGATGAAACGCTGGATGTTCTTATAGAGCGAACGTCCCCACATCACCGCATGGACAATGCTACGGAACGAGTCGTCAATGAGCGTGATGTCGCTGGCCTCCTTGGCCACACTCGTACCACTGCCTAACGACAGTCCTACATGAGCGCGGTTCAGTGCTGGGGCGTCGTTGGTTCCGTCACCCGTCACTGCCACCACTTCGCCACGTTGCTGCAACAGGGCCACCAGTCGTTGCTTGTCCGTCGGACGGGCGCGCGACATGACCTTCAGACTCTTCACCATCTGCAGGGCTTCGTTGTCGCTCAACGCAGCAAACTCCGCACCCGTAATGGATTCCGTCGTTCCATGATTCCCTGATTCCGTAATTCCGCATTGTTGCGCAATCTCCAATGCAGTTGCCGTTGTGTCGCCCGTCACGATCTTCACGTCGATACCGGCCTGCCCGCATTGGCGGATAGCCGAAGGCACCTCCTTGCGCAACGGGTCGCTAATGGCCACAATAGCCAACAACCGTAAACCATTAACCATGAACCGTGAACCTGCCGCTATGGCCAGCGTCCTCATGGCGTGCTGTTGCCATTCGGCCAACTGTGCTTCGGCCTGTTGCCGTTCCTCGTCAGTCATCTCGCACATCGCCATCACGATCTCTGGCGCACCTTTTATATATATCGTGTCGCCAACGGTGGTCGACATGTATTTCCGCTCCGTCGAGAAGGGTTCGCGGGCCGTAATGGGGTGAGTCTCGCGCAATTGCTGATAATCCACTCCCTGCGCCACCAACCACCGCAGCAAGGCCTGTTCCGTGGGATTACCCACGTCATGCGTCGCCGTCGTATTCAGCGCGATGGCCATCGCGATAGCCGATGGTTGTTCGTGCCGACGGGTTTCGCCCGTCGGATCTATCGTCTGCATCTCTGCCACCGTCATTCGGTTTTCCGTCAGCGTACCCGTTTTGTCCGTACAGATACACGTCACGGCACCCATCGTCTCCGAGGCCTGCAACTTACGCACGAGGTTGTTCGACTTCAGCATCCTCCGCATGTTCAGCGCCAATGCCAGCGTGACGGCCATCGGCAAACCCTCGGGCACAGCCATCACGATGAGCGTCACAGCCATCATAAAGTACTTCAGCACCACTTCCGTCATGCCGACATAGTCCGTCGTGCGCCACAGTTCGTTGCTTAGAATGTCGTGCACCAAGAACACTACGAATGCTGCTGCCGACAGGCCAATACCCACCTTGCTGATCAACTTTGCCAAGCGGTCCAGCTGGATGTTCAGCGGGGTCTTCACACCCGTTATCTCCGTCGACTGGCGCGCCACGTGACCTATCTCCGTCTCGTCGCCAACGGCCGTTACTACATAGAGTCCCGAACCGCTCATCACCATCGACGAACGCAACAACTGGTCCTTCGCATAAGCCTCCTCACCACTTACCTCTGATCTCTCACCTCTCACCTCTTTGGTGGTCATCGCCTCGCCTGTCAACGAACTCTCGTCGACCTGCAAATCGATGGCCTCCAGCAATTGTCCGTCGGCAGGAATCTCGTCGCCCGTTTCTACCATCACGATATCTCCCACCACGACGTCACGACGGGCAATCTCCTGCACCCGTCCGTCGCGAATCACCTTCACGGGCTGTTCCTCGCCCAACTGCGTCAGCACGTCAAACTTACGGGCTGCGTCGCGCTCAAAGTAGAAGCCCACCGTCGTCGCCAGCACCACTGCGGCAATGATGCCCACCGTTTCCAGGAAGTCCTGCTTCACGAAGGCCAATATCAACGACACGACGGCCGCAACCAACAGGATGCGCACCATCGGGTCTTCATATTTCTCCAGATAGAGTCGCCACATCGAGGGCCGTTTCGGCGGTGTCAGCACGTTCTGCCCGTGCTCCTCCCGACTTATCAGCACCTCCGCAGCACTCAATCCTTGTCGTTTCTTATCCATATTCGCGTGCAAAGTTAGCACTTTTTATCTATTTTCGCAAAAAATATTTGGAGATTTACTAAAAACTGCGTATCTTTGCACCCGCTTTCACACAAAGCACCGGACTTGTAGCTCAGTTGGTTAGAGCAACAGACTCATAATCTGGAGGTCCCTGGTTCAAGCCCAGGCTGGTCCACACT
>CACYKE010000020.1 GCA_902774925.1 uncultured Prevotellaceae bacterium
CCTTTGTACCTATACAAAAGCATATAAAAACATGGAAAATTCTTACAGATTACCGGTTGCTTCCTATGGCCGCATGGAGCTGGCCCAGATTTATTTCCCTCATATCTGCGGGCGTGCGGCCTGGCGCAAGTTCAAGGACTGTATGGCGGAATACCCCGAGTTGGATCCGTTGCGCACCATCAGCCGTCGTACGTTCCTTCCGCTTGAGGTCGAGTGCATCTTCCGCAATCTCGGCGTCCCGACAATAAGAGCCTAGTATTGCAAAATAAGAGCCTAGTATTACAAAACAAGAGCCACTTATCGCGCGATAAGTGGCTCTTATTTTCCATTAAGCGGCAGTTATTCTTTAATGACACTATGACGGTATGACAGTGAAAATAGTAAAACTCTCGCGTACCGCGTAGGCGTGCGCGGTACGCGAGGGAGTTCAGAATCCGGCCGTCATACTGTCATCCGTCATTGATGAACTGTCGTACTCTGACCTTTGGTCAGAGTGGGATTCGACAATATCGGCCAGGCTGCGGCGATAGGCATCTATCT
This sequence comes from uncultured Prevotellaceae bacterium, assembly GCA_902774925.1. Lineage (GTDB taxonomy): Bacteria > Bacteroidota > Bacteroidia > Bacteroidales > Bacteroidaceae > Prevotella. Next base: position 541 of record CACYKE010000020.1, read on the forward strand.
CTGCAGGTGTGCGGCGGATGGCTATATAGCCGCGCTGCGACGCCGTACGCTTGCTTTCGAAACCCAGCTTGGTGAAGGCCAGACCAATCTTCTCCTTGCTCAGCGTATAGGCGAGGTTGCCACCGATGATCTGCAGGGCCATGGTGGCCGACACCAGTTCACGGGAATCACCCTCTGCGGGCTTGCGGAAGTGCAGATCGACGAGTTCCAGTTCCGAATGCACCGTCTCAAACTGGCGGTTATGCTGCGTTAGGCGTTGTATCTCCGCCTGGTCGAACCAGTAGCGGAAGCCCTGCTGGTAGAGCGTATAGGCCTGTGCATAGATGGCGTCGTAGTCGAGCGGGTTCTCCTGGGGCGGCTCTATCGACTCCACCTCGAAGGGCAGCCATCGGCGCGTCCCCGTCGTGTCCGACAGGAACTGCACGTTGTTGCCCGTGCCGCAGAACGATGCCAGGTGCGGGCGGTTCTTGTGGTAGCGCTCGTAGGGTGCACGGTCGTTGATGCTGGGCATGGTCATGGTTCCCTTCAGCTTGTTCAGCTCCTTGGGCAGCATGGAGTCCAGCTCCTCCCAGCACATCAGGCCGTACTGCGCCAATACGAGGCGGTCGTCCTTCGACAGGATGGAGGCGTCGGTCTTCGTGTAGAAATAGTCGCGCAGCTGTGGGGGCAGCAGATGTGCGAACCACGTGGTTTTGTACGAGCCCTGCACACCGATCAGGATGAGCATGACGTTGTTCACCACCCGCGGCTCCACCCATGACGCCACCATCGCCACGAACCATTTCTTCAGGTACTGGTAGAACAGGATCTGCTCGTCGGCATCGCCCTTGACGTTCACCGTCAGCGACAGACCCATGATGGCGTCGCCCTTGTCCGGCGTCCACGGAGGCAGGTGTTCCAGATAGTAGCGGAAGGGGTGGTATGTCGGTACGTAGTTGGAATTGATGATGTTCTGCAGATGCTGTTTGACGACGTACTTCACTGCGCAGAGCTCATCCCACAGCGTGTTTTCTTCACGGTCGTCCAAATCTCTGTAGCCGTCCGTCACGCCGCCCTCGCCGCCGAAAATAGTCAGCAGTCCCTGGTCGTTCTCGCCGATGCTCAGCCCCTGCGACAATCGGTGTATCTCCGTACGGCCCCGCACCTCGTTGTAGCGCAGGATTGCCCGCTCAGAGAGCATCGCCTTGATTTCCTCCGGCGTGGCACAGGTTTCCTGCCACGGTTTCTTGTGACCGCCGTCGCCAGCGTCTGCTGGTTTCTTCTTTTTCCGTTTCTTCATTTCTTCGTCCATAAATGATATCTTTACATTCCGCCGGCAAAGATACGAAAAATCTCCGATTCCTACTCCCCTAAGGGGTACTACGCGTGGGTACTACGGTCTGAATAGTTAAAAATACGGCAATATAACAAAAAAGTTACCAGAATATTTGCTTATTTATAACTTTTTTGCTACCTTTGCACCGGCTTTTAGCCAAAAGAGTTCTTAAACATTATGAAAACATCCGAGTTGTTAAGAATGTTGAGGGATGCAGGTTGCACCCTTGACCGACACGGAAGGCGGCATGACAAATGGATAAACCCCAAGACGGGTGCATTCGAATGGGTGCCGAGACACGCTGCGGAGGTCCGCACAGGACTTGCGCTTGAAATCTTGAAAAAGTTGGTTGGGGAATAATCCCCGACCACTTTTAAGGACGTGGCAATGCGGGTGGTTCGTGGTATTGAGGACTCTTTATTTAGAGATTAACAGAAATAAGATATGAAGAAAGTGTTAGTAATTATTTCGCAGGCTTCAGACGGCACATTTTGGTGCCATACTGAGTCAGACATTTATGGCGGTGGACTGAATAGTGCGGGCAATACGGTGAAGGAGGCTAAAGATGATTTAGCCATTTGTCTGGAGGATGCACGGCAGGATTATGTCGAACGAGGTGGCAAGCCATACGATGTGACATTTGAATACAAATACGATTTGCAATCATTCTTTGATTATTTCTCATTCCTGAATGTGAGCGAGATTGCCAAACGAGCAGGGATAAACCCATCTTTAATGCGTCAGTACACAAGCGGTATTAAGAATGCAGGAGAAAAGACTTACAGCCGTTTGTCTGAGTGCATCGCAAATATTACCAAGGAATTGCAAGCCGCGTCTTTCTGTTAGGATGGCACGGATGTATTTCATAAATTAAGAACAAGAACTGGAAAGTCCCGATGCGCGAGCACCGGGACTTTTCGCTGTCTAACCAAAAAGCTGCTTCAGTTCGTCCTGAAAGTCGAGCGATCCCTTTCTGGTAAGCGCCAAGTTATAATCACTCCGCATGTACTTGCGGTGCCAGAGGGCCTCGAACACCTTCCATTTCTCTTTGATGCCCAGCCGCTCCGCCATCGCATCGGCCAGGAGTGCCGCCTGCGTCCGCGAGAGCAGAGGCTGGTAGTGCTCGTTCACGTAGCCCGCCTGCTGGGCTTTCCGCCAGAGGACCATGGCCTCGTCGGTGGCGAGTTCGTCGGGCAATTCTCCAATACCGTTCTCCCTCCCTATGCAGGGAGGGCTGGAGAGGGTCTTCGGGTTGTGGGTCTCCGGCTTAGGGAGGGTCTCCTTTCCCATGTTTATCTGGGTATCCACATGCTGCCCGCCAGAGGCGACATACACTAACTCTATTTTGCTGCCTTGGCTGGTATGACCTGACTGGTGCAGCCGCTCAAGCAGACGGTTGATGAATTCGAGGGCTTCCTCGTTGTTATCAAAATTCATTTTTCTTTTCCGTTTTTGATGATTAAACAATGTTTGTCTTGGAGAAAAACGGGTCACGTAGGCTTATCATCATGAATGGCATCATTCCTTAGGGCTCGTTACACCCGTGCGCGAATGCCATACACTAAAGCCCACGCTCCCGTATGGTAAGCGTGAGCTGGCAGACATTCTTTCCCGCGCATTGATAACGATTTTAAAGGAATGGCAAGAAATCTGTCATACTCATCGAGTGCAAAGTTACTCCAATTCTTTGAAACACCCAAATGTTTTGCTATTTATTTAAGGACTCATACTTCTTTTCTCATTTATTGGGTTGGACTTTATGTTATTTTATGCGAATTCTTTGATTATTCCATCCCCATACCCCATCCCTTTCCCCCCTCACCGGCGAGAGGGATGTTTCGTTTAGTCGATATGGTGTCAGATGTTTCATTTCAATGTCGGAACCAAAGTCCCAAGATTCTCAAATAATGATCACAGAACCGTCCTTTTACTCGAACCTCACAGCGTACCTCTGTCCCCATGTGACCGCATTATTCTATATGAAACTAAATAGATAATTTGAAGGATTGAAAATACTACGCATCTTTTAAATGCTCCCCCATACATATAAAAACTATCATACATCCGACTAATAGTAATGTCAAATGGAAATTTTATATACTTCCACAATATTAAATAAAAAATAATACAAATAAAGTAAGCCAATAACCATCTTTTATTCTCAGCCCATTTTAAAATAAGCCACGCAAAAAATGTTGTCACTATACAATGTAACCCCAGTATCAATATAGCCAAAATTATTTTTTCTAACATTTCACAATTCGAACCTGCTGACAAACTTAGAATTATCCAAAAAGAAGGATTCAAGGGATTTTCAACAGTAAACATGCTTAAGTGAACATGTATGACAGCTATAAAAGCAACAACTAAAACTAATAATGTCTTCATTGTATCTTTACTATTTGACCATCAATTACTTTGTATTTTCCTTCGGGAAGTTGGTTTATATAACTATAAAAGCTAGAAATAGAATGACCTTTATTCTCATCATAGGACGTATGGTAATGTGCACCTTTTATTGGACTGTCTTTTGCGACCTTGTCATAATGGTGAGAATATTGAAATGTGTCAACACCGTTTACTGCACTTTGGCTTTCTGGTTGATATGGAGCAAAATCATATTCTACAATACTCACACCATTAAACAAATTTGGATACATTAAAATGTAATCCATTAAAGCTTGAGCATATCCCTTAGCATAAGCACCTCCCATACTGTGACTTATAATTCTAATAGTTTCTATAATATTTCCTTTTTCATCTCTTTTTAAAGAGCTCATAATTGAAGCAGCAGCTAGTTTTCCTTGTTTGTAACCTGCAGTATATCTTGTTCCTGCTATAAGGTTTGAGGAAAAACTGGTTTGAGATTGAAAATTCATTGTTACATGATTACCAAATGTAAAAGATAGGCCAGAAATACCGCCAAGAGACCCATCATAATACAAAGGAATACTTTTCTCTTTAAAATGTCGCAGAACATGTTTGTCAAATCCCCCCCAATAAGTATTAGTTGCTCCTTCCCAGCCCAAATGAAAACCATTAACAAAGATAGTTAGTCTTCCATTATTATCAATTGCATTTATTGGACTATTTGCACAATATGCATATGGACTGACATTATAGTAATTCTCCGCCAGCGGATCCATCTGTGTAAACCGGCACATAAGTGGGTCATAGTTGCGGGCACCATAATCATATTGGTTGAGACCGTGCATGCGGTCCAGTTCCTTTCCGTTGTACTTGTAGCGCTGCAGGGCATCATCTGTGCCGACATCGCCATAAATCGCTCCGAAAGGGTAATAGTGGACTACCTGCTCAACAGTACCGTTATGGTTCACCACGGCACGGTTGTTACCCAAATGGTCTTTCGTATAGTAATGGAACGTCGGCTGGCCGTTGGCTATGGTGGCATAGCCGCCCTCGAAGAGGAACTTGCTCAGCTGGCCGTTCTCGAAGAGGAAGTCGCCGACGTAGTTGATACTGTCAACAGACAGAGTATTGGAGTTGTTCAGATTGTATGTATGTCCCAGCGATACAGAGATGTTGGGAACTGCCGTGCGATATATGACCCTATGTTTCTCGCCATCGGGTGTATAGGCATATTCCGTGACATTGCCGTTGTGGAACTGTATACGTTCTGGATAATTGAACCTGCTGTAGTCTATCCGTGTGACACCCTTGTTGGCATCCCACCGTAGTGAGCCGTCATCGTAGTAGCCATACTGTACGCCGCTGGTAGGAATGGTCTTGGACACGAAGTCGAAGGCTCCAGTATAGGTCAGGGGCAGGGCGTCTTCCTTGACGCTATCCACCTGCATGCCGTGGTAGTACATCCGGAGATTGTCAATTTTTCCGTAGGTTGTACCATACTTCTTCCCGTAACGTTCGATCTTGCGGATACCACTGTTTTTGGTGTATTCAAGTACCATTTCTGAATAGCGCGATGTGTGATTCGTCAGGTTGTCGCCTTCGCCATAGTCGGCACGTGTCATGCGCGACAGGTCGTCGTAGCTGAACTTGTAGCCGCGCTTGAAGGTCTCGCTGCCCCCCTGCCACAGTTGGCTGCTGAGATTGCCACTATAGCAGGGTGTGCCAACTCCGTCTGTATAGTGCAGCCACTCCTTGAAGCCCGGTCCGTTGATGACGTTCACCCACCCGCGTTGATTATATGTATAGTTTACATTACCGGCACTACCACCATTATATATCGTTGACAACCGGCCCAGAACGTCATAGTCATATTGGGCAACGGTAACGGGGGAAGCATTATTATAGGAAAGTGAAAGAGACGCCACCTGGTCGTTGGCAGCATGGTACGTCCTGGTCTTGGTAACGGTGGTTGTCGTATTATTCCTTGTCAGCACAAATGTCTCAGTGAGCGGTTTGCCGGTAAAGCTGTAAGTGGTCAGTGTCTTCCTGACTCCACCGGAGAGCAGCGTTTCCCGCTTGTCGATAACCCTGCCCTTGTTGTCATAGTAAACGGCTGTGAGCAGGTATTCGTTGTTGCTTGTCCGCCGGATGCTGCCAGTCTGCAGTCCCATGGCATTGACGGGATTCGACATGGTAAGTTCCGTACAAAAGGGACTGGATATAAACATGGTTTTGGAAAGGAAACTGTAGTCGTCGTAATAGATGACTTCCTCAGGAAAACCATGCGTGATGGACGAGGGATTTGAAAAAACATAGCCAGTTCCGTACAGGCCATCCTGTCCGTTCTGCATGGTGACATCCTGATAGTGGTGGTAGTTGAAGTTGCTACAGGTTCCCCTGATAGCCAAACGGCCCATGCCGTCATACAAGAAGAAAAAAAACTGCCCCTTGGCATCTTGCCTGTAGATAAGGTGGTCGTCTTCGTCATAGTAGTTCTGCTCAGTGCCACACTGAGGGAGCAGCTTCTTCTCAAGACGTCCGCGCTCATCGTAGCGGTATTCATAGGCAAAGAGCTCCTTGTGGGGGTGCAGTTGATATTCAGGGGTTAGCACATAGCGTAGCTGGCTCTTGTCATTATAGACATAATAGGTATCACTGTTGCCGTTGCGGCGCTCCAGAACCTTCCGGCCCAGCATGTCAGTATATGTGGCAACGAAATGGCCGTCTTCGTCGATGGTCTTCTCGACGTAGAGCGTTCCTGCAGAGTAGAAACCGTCATCTATGAGTGAGGTGTTCCCCAATGGGGCCCTGTAGTGTTTCACCTCCTGGGCTGTATTGGTCTTATGGATTACGCTGATGCCCTTGTCATTGTCCTTCCAGTCCGTTCCGGGACTGTCGCTGAAGGTGACACGGCCCAGTCCGTCGTAATGGTGCTGGATGTAGCGGTCATTCTCGCCGGCATAATAGCGATAGGGAAGATAGTCGGTAATCAGGCGGTTTAAGCGGTTATACTCCTTATTGGTATAAACCGTCGCACCGTTCATGCCCAGCCCGTCATTGCTCTGGAGCGTCGGACGGCCAAGATCGTCAAAATACTGGATGTCCTTTACGACATTGTTTCCTGTCGCATCATGCATCGTCTTTGTCATGACATAGTTCTTGGTGGCATCCTGGGCATACGCGCTGGGGACGGACAATAATCCGAGAAGGGAAAGCAGGGTGATATGGAGCGGTATTCTTTTCATTTGATATTAACGTGAATGATAGTGATAGTTAAACTGCTGAAGCAGATTGCTGTCGGTGTCCTTGAGTTTGAACAGCCTCCCGTAATTGTCATATTCGAAGAACGACTTTGTTCCGGACGGTTGCGTGATAGACGTTACGCCAAATAGTGGCTTATGGGTGTAGGATGTTACCAAGAAACGATTCTGAGAGGCAGCATTGAGCAACGGTGTAAGGAAGGTGGCAATCTGTGAGTCCGTCGGAAGCAAGGTATAGAAAGTGTTGATAGTCGACTCACCCAGAATGTTTTTAACCTGCTGGTACGTGGCATTCTGAATCTCAGCAATTGGATACAGACCACGGTAGCTGTACAAATATGTGGTAACCTCATTGTTGTGCCAGACTTCCTGAGGATTTCCGTGTGCCGTATAGTGGTTAAAGCTGTATTCCTGGCCAAAGGCATTGGTGTATTGGCTCAGTGACAGGCCGGTTGCTGTATTGAGACGGTATAATTGTGAAGGTACCAACAGACTGCCAGTTATTGCATATGTCATTTTTTCTCCCGTGACGACGGAGCCGTTGACAGATGTTACTATTTCAACAGGTGACGTGACCCGATTGCTGTCAGTCATAGAGACATAGGCGGCATCCTGCATGTCAAAAGGATACTTGAAACGAGTTTGGACCACATCGCCATTGACCGTCTGACTCTGTATACTGAGCAAATCACGGCTGTTGTAGGTAAAAGAAACCGGATGGGTTATAGTTCCACCGTTTTCATGTAGTGTTTCCGTGCTTGTGGCCATCATGGGCCATTCTATATCATAATAATAGGGTAGCATATAGTCAGTAAGGCGCCGCTCCGACTTGTCCCTCAAGGCGTATATACGGTTGTTTGTCGTATGAGAGTAAGTCATGGTTTCCTCCTTCAGCAGCGTACTATTCCGGTAGGTCTCTTTCTTTGTCAGAAGTCCGTTCTGGTAATTGATCAGGTAGGGGCTGTCGGGATGGTTGTCATCATATTGTTCATCCTCCGGTTCGTTCTTGTAATAATAACGGGTGCGGATGGTGTCATTGACTGACTCCATACGCTCTTCCACCCAGTCATAACCGACATAGTTTCCCAGGCCGAAAGTGCTCAATACGGATTTGGACTCTGATGCCTGAATAAAAGCCTGCGGTGTCGTAGATGCATAGCCCGGCCTGCGGCCGAAATAGTAGAGTACGGGTGTCCTCATCAAGGTCCCTGTCGGATAGCGGAATGTGCGTGTTGTTCCGTCTGTCTCTATCTTGGCGATGCGGAGTCCGGCACCGCCGTTGTCGGCACTCGGCTGATTACCTGCATTGGTGTTCAGGTCGTTATAGTTCGCATCGAGAAGTTTTATGACATAGTTGAAGCTGACATTCCACTCTGTGCTTACATCCTTTGGCGGACATGTGGCAACAAGCTCGTATTTGCCGGCGGTCAGCGACCTTCCTATCTCTCCGCTTTCTTCGCAACCTTCCCCGACTTCACTGATGCCTCCAGAGCCGTTTATCTCATAAAGATAGGGACATTCCTTGATATACAAAAGTGTCCGGCTGCCGGAATCGGAAATACTATAGAGGGCCAATAGCGGATCGACACAATAATTGTAGTTGGGATCTTTGAAATTGCACACATGGTTTTCCATATTATAGTTTATCAGCATTCTCGTTGAAGCCGTGACGATGCGAAACCTGAGCGTATCAGTCTCTGGCAGATTGGGGTGCACGTTGGCTATATAGTTGTTGTAGACAGCAAGTTGGAATGCGGTTCCGGAACTGGGTGTCCCTTGCGTACCGTCAGTTCCCTTATCGTTGTTGACTGTCAGGCCAATGCCGCCCCCATATTGATTGTTCTCATAGGTAAAACGGGCATAGCCATTGGTGGGATAGGTGATTTGCCGGAGTGAGCCAATAATGGCATGGTTGATATTGGCTTCCTTGGATACACCGGGATAGACTCTCCCGTTAACTGTCAGACCTACGCAATATTCCTTTCCGTAGGTACGCCCGTTCTGGAGGCCCCAGTAGTCCGTATTCTTAGAGTTCTTGGCAGGAAAACTGCCTTCATAGTAGTCAAAAGTATAGCCAGGACTCGGAGTATATGCCGACTCAGAAAGACCTGTAAGCTTCAGACGTTTGAATACGTGAGTATAATCGGTATTACCGGAATAGTCGTTGTTGAAGTATGAATAGTTGAACGTGTAGTCCTTCAAGACTGTTCCGTTGGCATTCTTTACAACTATATGGTCCAGTTTCTTGGCCGTGCCCTTGATATCTTCACGTGAAGAGGCTGTGAATGTCACACTTCCGCCATCCCAGGAAATCATTGTCAGACGTTTGCCGTGGTTCACTAGTTTTGAATGGTAGAATATTTGGTCACGTCCGTGAATATCGGTATTGTAGATTTCACTTGACTCCTGAGCAGGAAGGCTTTCCTCCTCGTCAGCATAAGTAAAGATGATCAGTCTTCCCTTGTTCGTCACGATCCTCGTCAGGAGCCAGGTTGATGTCATTTCATAGGGCACACAGGCCGTTGCTTCCCATCCTTCATCACCTTCAAAGACATCATTATATTCCCACGTAATGTAGTTGAGGGGGTCGTCATCGTAAACGGTATTTGTCCCATGGATGTTCTTGTTCAGATAATTATTGCTCAGATAGTTAAGTGAAACCTCTTTGTCATTGAAGAAATATTTGTTTCCCTCACCGTCTGTCAGCTTCAGGGTTGTGAGCGACGAACTATTTTGCCTGATAACTTCCACGCGGACATTTTGGCTCCTGCTGAACAGAACCGGGTGCTTGTTGCTGTCAAAAAGAAACTTGCCAGAGTTGCCGGGTATGCTATAAGTGAAAATGTCCTGCTCAGGATCTGTTATTAACCGGTTTTGTATACCTATCCATGCCGGAGTGCCGCCAACTGCTACAGTATCGTATAGAGCGTCGTAGTTTGTGGTAAATACGGGACCATCATAAAATCCAGTACGCATCCATGGGTGGAACCTGTCCCATGAGTGTTCCAGAAAATCATCTGCTGCATTGACCTGACGTGTGATAGCACCACCGGCATTCAGCGTCCAGCCCAGTCCGACCCATGTAGCCTCCTGATTGACTCTTATTCCTGATGCATGATAGCTGAGTGAGATTGGTAGTTTAAAACCGTCAACATCAATCTCGTAAAGAGGAATGGTGATATCCGGGATGCCGGTATAGTATGAAACAGGAATATCCGAATATGCATCCAAGGCAGCAGCCTTCGGAGTCTTAACAGCAATATTGGGGTAGGCAATATGCTGGTTCTGGGCTCTTGCATTGATACAGATTAGGAGCAGCAATAGAAGTGTATATCTCATTTGATGGGAATTTTTGTATGATATATGAATCCGTTAATATTAATATATAATATATACTGTCCATGGCGCAGTCCAGAACAGTCTATTGACATAGAATAGCCAGAACCGGCAGAATTGTATTGTTGCTCGTCGCGGTATACTGTTCCCATGACGTCTACGACCAGGACATGAATCTCTGCCGCCTGTTCAAGGCTGTAGGTAATGGTGACATTGTTGGATTTTACATCAACCTGGTATGAGAAACCGTTATCGCCGTCTTGGTTATCATGGCCTGCGGTTCCGTTTTCACCGGCATTGTTCCTGTTCACTGACGATTGTCTGTCTGCCAGTCTGATTCGTTCATTGACAGAATCGTTCAGTTCTATCTGAAGGTGGGGTGGGCAGCGGTAGGCGTACTGCTTTGTGGCAACGTGGTTAAGGTTGTCGTATGTGCTGCTGGTAACTGTTTCAAAGACAGGATATCGGTAGCCTCTCGTATACCATTGACAGCGTTCTGTAATAACCTGCTTAAGATTATCAGAGTCATTACGGCAGGAATCCCTGTTCAGTCGGATGGATTCTGTCGCTACACTGTAAAGGCAAAGGGTATTGCGGAGCGTGTCTTTCTCAGAAAGGATCAGGGTTCCTTCACTATCAGCAGTGATGCGCAGCGAACCGAACGTACGCTCTGAATGTGTGCCACAATAGGTCCCTTCGCCTTGATAGCTGGAAATAATACTTTGACCAAGTTGTATATTAAAGGGCATAGATAGTAGGGGTCTGTGATAGTCCATACGGACCATGGGCGACTCGTAGCCCGTTAAGAACAGACTGTCATTGCGTAAATGGTATTTAAGGCTTTCCCGTTGGTCATAAGCTGTCAAATAGCCTCCTATAGTATCATATTTAACATAATAAGTACCTTGAGCTTCTAAATCGCTGAAATCCCAAACAGCATCCTCTTTATCTGAAATCACATGGACGTATTCTACAAGCTCCTTTGCAATACTGTCGCCAGACTGAGGCATGTTCGTAGCTTGGGACAAAATAGTCTGGGCAGCAGATGTAATAGGGCTTAGCACTAAGCCCATTGCTATAAGTAGTTGTAGCGTCCTAAAATACACTCTCATCAGATGTCTGGGATGTTCAAAAATTGCCATATTTAATTTGATGTTGCAAAGATACTGCTTTTTGTTGTATTATCCAAACAATAGGATGCATCCATTATATATATTAAGAACAGGTTTTCTGGTGTAGCCACAGGAGCCTGCGCCCCCGTGGCATCACACATGTGAAACTAATTATAGGCTGAATGTTATTTCACGACAATCTTTTTACCGTTCTGGATGTAGATGCCCTTGTGCCTGTCTTGCCAATTGATGCGACGGCCGTCAAGAGAATAGCAGTCAGAAGCGGTACTACCTTGAATTGCCGGTCGGATGGACGTCGGCTCGCTGCCGGCATATTCATCCCAGAGTCCACTGGTGACGTGGTATATACCATAGACCGTCCAGTTCTTGGACTTGGCTGCTTCCACCTGAATGGTGGTGCATACGTTGAACTCTGTTTGTGGCCCTTCGTCATCGACATTAGCGATTTCTATATAAGGATAAAAGTCGCCCTTGGCAACAGTGGGGAGCAAAGCTATCACCTGATCCATGCTTTCTCCGGACAGGTGGTTTGCAAAGCACTTCACGTCTGTCAACGTCTCGGTCCGTGGCAGGATAAGACTGGTCAGCTGGTTATAACTGCAGTCCACCTTCTCCAAGTTGATGTTGTTTGACAGGTCGAGCGTTGTCAGTTGGTTATCCCAGAGATCTACTTCTTTCAGGTTGATGTTGTTTGACAGGTCGAGCGTCGGCAATTGGGTAGCCCAGAGTTCCAATTTCTTCAGTTTGATGTTATTTGAAAGGTCGAAAGACTTCAAGGAACATTCATCGCAACACAGAAATTCCAGTTCAGTGCAGTCTGAAACATCAAGTTCAGAAAGTGCAGACCTCTGGCAGATGAAATATTTCAGCGATGTCAGTCCCTTGAGATTAATTTTCTCAAGCGGCAGAAGGTCCATGCGAATAAATTCTAGCTTTTTGTTTGCAGAAAAGTCCAATTCTCTGATGTGACGATAAGCTAGATCGAAGGTCTTGAGATTCGTGAAGAACTCAATGCCCTTCAGGCTAGAGACTTCATTCGGCAAATTCCAAAGCACCTCCAATTCCTCTATTCCTGCTATTTCCTCATCGGTCAGTATGCCGTCCTTGCCTTCTGGCATGTTGGCTATCACTGAGCGAAAGTCCTTGTCGGGGAAGTTCTCTTCATTAATCACCACGCTGGCCTGCACTGCTGAAGCCCAAAAGACCATCATACCAAACAATAGTAAACCCTTTTTCATAAATTCATATCAAAACTATTTCTTTTGCAAAAATACAACAAATATAATAATCTTCCAAAATATTTCTAATAAATTCACTGATTGTTTGGATATATTTGGTGATATGCGTAATTATTATTGTTGTATCCGTAATATTGTGCCAGATAACCATAATAGTCATTCCGCATCTGATCTGTTTCAATATCCCACATGGTATTGAATGCACGATAAATAAAATAACCGTTACATTCCCCACCATATCCCCAATTGCAATGGACATATTCCCTTTTATCTTGCTTAAATAAGTGACGTTTGACAACCGCACCATCTATTACCCACGCATGACCATTACTTTGATGATTTTTATTTCCTCTTATTATCACCGGGCAGCCATTGCTAATATCTTCCTTTATTTGGGAGAAATCTGTCCATTGTGTATTATTGTATAAATAATGATAACCGAAAACATTAAGACAGTGTCTAATACTGTCGAAATAAGCGAGCGACACATCACTACTATAACTCATGTCTACAAGGCCACCTATATCGTTTATAAGTTGGGCAACACTATGGCTAGCAATTGTATCAAGGGGCCATACTTTGCTGTCTCTTAGAATTGCATTCCAATTATATGTATGCCCATTATAAGACACTGGATGCCGATAGTATGCGGCAACTTGAGCAATAGCAATTGCAACGCAACCTGCAACAGAACGTTTTCCCTGTGAATCTAATGGACATTCACTGTTATATGGACCATATTGTGCCCATTCGGTTTTTAACAATGGACCATTCGAGAAAATGGTTCTATATAAAGTATAAGATAAATTGTCTGCTATTTGTGGAGTAGTATCAAGTTTGGCAAACATAGTAGAATCTTTTGTATGGTATTTTAATGAGTCGCTTATAGCCTTAATGCTATCGCATATAAATCTTCCCAATCCGTTCAAAAAGTTCTGGAAGCCGGGATTGTTTATATCTTGATTAGGTGACAATGAGCCTTCTTCAACGAATGCCATAACTCCAGGTATAAGAGCATCTGCCGACACCAAGGCATAACCACAACTGTCCTCAAAGTTTACAATATATAATAATGTGTCAGGAAGAAGTTCCGATGCTGTACTGCGCGTCATAGACTTAGGTGCTATTTCAGATGAGCGCCATGCATAAACAGATGTGACACCCTTCTCAGCTTTCTGACCTCGCGTCTGTCCGGACTGCTCCATAATGTCGTTTCTGAATTCCAGAGCCTGTGCAGCAGCCTCCTCAGGGGAAATGGTAAGACCACTTCTTGTCATGCGATTTCCATCGCCTAAACTATTTGCTTTTTCTGTTTCCAATTCTGCCTCACATGCAACAAGTGCTATGAGGCCAAATAAAAAGAATGTAATCTTTTTCACTCCGTTTTTTAGTTTGTCATTTATAAGTGAGGATGCGCCAAAATGGCCGATTTCATCGGGAAATAGACTTTTGGCACATCCTCAGAATGTGTGTTTACAGATTAATCCATCCCGTATAGAGCAGGTTGTCTACTGCGAGTTCAATCACATAGTCACCAGAGAGGGTAGAGGGCAAGATAACCTGCGTCTGAGTAGAGTAGACTACCGTTGTGTAAACCACGTTGTTGTTCTCATCCTTAATATTAAGGACATACTCAGGATGCCCAACCTCAAATAACAAGGTATAGTCCTCAATGTAAACCAAAGGTGGGCACATAGAGGTTTTACCATAACCATTACCAATTGGATATTCATCATCTTCAATACAAACGGTTAATGGAACCAATGTTTTAGCCCATGAATTTGTGCTTATCAAAAAAGCACTTAACACAAATAAAAATAATTTCTTCATAATCATTTTGCTTTAAATTTTTAAATCACTTGCAAAGTTATGAAGAAATAATGAAGCGAAAAACAAAAATGGACTTCAAGAATTAACCAAAAATTAACTAAACCTATATATCTGATTATTAATGGTTTAATCGCAATATTTAACAAGGAATCAACTTGTTTTGTTTAATATAATTTGGATAATTCCTTGTATAATTCTTTTGAGCTGCCTTTCTTTACGAATGTTCCTGCCAATATTTCCGTGCTTGTTTTAGAAATATAAGCAGGTGTTACGCCGAGCATATTGGCTATCTCGCCTGCTTTAAAATGCAGACGCAATAGAAGGCAAATTCTATATTCCACAGAATTAATCCTGAAGTTGGATACCATGAAATCGTAAAATCCTGGTATATATTCTTTAACCAAGTTCTCTATTGTTTCCCAATCATCTTGTGATAACGTTTGCCCTTTTATGGCAATATCTTTTATTATCTTATAGCTTGAAGACTTCTGAAGGTTGTTTTCTAACCTTTCAGCACCAAAATAGACAAGTTTTCCGTGTTTACCCAGTTTTTTCTCTAACTGTTTGATCCTCTCTTCATTTTCATTAATCTTTTGCTTGTTAACAGTAGCATTTTGTTTCAGTAGATTGTCCTCAGCTTTTATATCGTCAAGTTCTTTGGCCATTTTCTCATAACTCTCTATCAATTTCTTGCGGGCGATGTATAACCAAGATGACACCAAGAGAATGCCCAATAGTACAATCAAACTGAATAGCAGTCTCCTATTTGCCAATGCAGCTCTTTTTGATTCTTTATGTGCAATATCTTGGTTTCGAGTATAGTTGTACATAGCCTGAATACGCTCCACATCTTTTGTAGTTCTATGGGCATATAAAGAGTCGCTCATAGTATAAGCATATAGGCTATATTTCACAATAGAATCATTAATATGTAGTTTCTGATAAAGCTCAACCAAACCTTTTGCAGCTGCATTTTGATTATTGAAGTCTTTCCCTTCTCTCAATTCTTTTCGGAAATAATACTCTGCAGAATCCAATTTGTCACTATAGAGGTAATAAAGACCTTTTGCTTTGTAATATATTTCACGACCAGCCTCAATGTTTCCATATGAATCGAAACGACCAGAATTGGACTCATATATATTCATATAGTCCTTTGCCTTTTGAAACTTACCTTCGTCAACAAGGGGTCTTATAGCTAATCCTAACGAAATTGCTGAATAAACATTGTATCCATATAGAGTGTATTTCTGAGCTACATCCTCAATGATCAAAATTGCAGAATCTGTCACCCCTAATCCCCTGTATACTAGATAATCCTGCTCATAGTTCCTGAGAGCAAGCAACGTATCTTTTCCTTTCCAAGCATACATAACAGATTGGTTGTTATAGTTCAACTGTTGTCTGTATAGTCCTTGTTCATAAAAGAGAAGGGCCATTTGTCCAAAGACTCTACTCAATTGGACATAGTCGCAGTCGCTGCTAAGGGTGTCGGCGCAGTCGAGGGCGTCTTGATAGCACTGGAGGGCCATGGGAGCTTCGCCGTGGTCGTGGTAGGCGCGGCCTAAGAGGTAATGGGCCAGCAGGCGGTCGTTAGGAGTGCCGTGGCCGTCGAAGAAATTGACGTAGGGCTGCACGTCGGCCACCGTGAAGGGCTGGTCGTTACGGTTGCGCTGGTTGATACTGTCCAGCTCAGTGCGCATACGGTTACGGTCCGCCTCTGTGGTACAGCAGGCGAACGCCAGAAGAACGGCTATGACGGTCAGCAGATGTCTCATAGTGCATCACACGTTTCTTACCCTTTATTTTTTTTTCAGCCAGTAATATAAGAAATAATCATAGATATAATATTTCCCATTACTATTTGTGACAATGTCTTTTTCCTGAAGGGCAGACAGACACCTTTGTACTGCACTGGCCGATGAAAGGTGGTATTTCTTGATAAACTCTCCACTCGTTGGCTGAACATCCTTACCGGCATGGGCCAAAGCTATGAGCAGTGCTTTTTGTTTGGCAGAGAGTCTTGCCAGTAAGTCCTGATAGGTGTCGTCTTTTTCTTCTATGGCATAACCGATAGCCGTTTCAACCTCATTGATACCACACGGGGTGTCCTTTTCCGCCATTGCAAACAGTTCATTGCATATCTTTTGTATGTACCAAGTGGTGCCTTCAAATTTCTCATACATATAGCTAATAGCTTCATTCTCAATCTGCAACCCACCCTGTTCAAAATGATCTCTAATAAAAGAAATATATGAATCAAGCGCAATCGGTTTTAATGATATTGTAGATGCACTTTGGTAGAATGGTCTAGCTGGTGACGAAAACATCTCACCCATCATGTGACGCTTGGATCCGGAGAAAACGAACCTGGCATTATTACAATCTTGAATATCGGTTCGCAACAAGGCTTCAACATTCTGCTCTGGATAATCCATGATGGTTTGGAACTCATCGATGGCCACAATGCAAGGCTTATCAGCAGAACCCAGATATTGGAAAATCTCATCAAGAGACACTTTTGGCGACTGTATATCACCTATTTGAAGATTCCAACTCGGTTGTCCTAAGGCATCAAGTGTAATACCTGTTCGCAATGAAGCGGCAACCTGTATAAAACGTTCCCAGGCTTTACGCTCTTTCGATTTCAGAACGGAAAGAATCACCCTTCCCATTTCATAAATCAGTTCGGACAATGACTTTGTGGTATAGATATCCACAAGAAACAAGTAATAGTCTTTCTGCAGTTCCTGTTGGGCAAAGCAATGACGTATAAGACCTGTCTTACCCATTCTTCTTGGCGACATCAAAGCTACGTGATTGCCATTTACCAGCAGTGATGTCAAGCGCTTGGTCTCTTCCACTCTGTCGCAGAAGTACTCAGGTCCGTTATAACCATAGGTCAGAAATGGATTCTTCATATTCTCATTACCGTTATTGTTGTATTCTGGGTGCAAAGATAATAAGGATTTTTCAATTATACAAATTTGCGTAACGCTTTTTTGTATAATTGCATGATAAAAGGCCGTGACGTGGCCCAGGAGGTAGTGCTACAGCAGGCGAACGAAAAATGGGCGAAGACACGTCACAATGACGGCTTCGCCCAATTTAAATTTTAGAGCCTCATTACTCCCTGCGGCCGAAGATGCGGAGGAGGTAGATAAAGAGGTTGATGAGTTACTGGATGCCGTCCTCGCGTAATTTCTTTTGCCACTTCCAGGCTGAACGCAGCACATCTTCGGTGGGTGTCTCTGCATTCCAGCCCAGCACTTTGTTGGCCTTGTCGACATTACCCCAAACCTGCTCGATATCGCCTTCGCGACGCGGAGCGTAAGTCCAGTTGACCTTGACGCCAGTAGCCTTCTCGAAGCCTTCGACAACCTCAAGGGTAGAAAGTCCGCGACCCGTTCCGATGTTGAACACCTCGACAGCATCCGTCTCGGGCTTGTCGAGCACGCGCTCCATCGCCTTGACGTGTGCATCAGCCAGGTCGACAACATAGATATAGTCACGGATACAGGTATGGTCGGGCGTATTATAGTCGTTGCCGAAAATCTTCAGCTGCTCACGAATACCCATTGCGGTCTGGGTAACGAAAGGAATCAGATTCATGGGCACGCCATTGGGCAGTTCGCCAATCAATGCAGAGGGGTGAGCACCGATGGGGTTGAAGTAGCGCAGGATAATCGACTTGATGGGCGCGCCACTGTGGATATAGTCCTGGATAATCTCCTCGTTGATTTGCTTGGTGTTGCCGTAGGGCGACATAGCCTTCTGGACGGGAGCATTCTCGGTGACGGGCAGATTCTCCTTTGCAGGCTGTCCGTAAACCGTGCAGCTCGACGAGAAGATGATGCCCTTCACGTTGTACTTCGGCATCAGTTCCAGCAGGTTGATGAGTGACACCAAATTATTGCGATAGTACATCAATGGCTTCTCAACACTCTCGCCAACGGCCTTCGAGGCAGCAAAGTGGATGATACCCTCAATATCGGGATACTGCTGGAAGATGCGTTCCATAGCGTCCTTATCGCAGCAGTCGGCCTTGATGAATGCCGGACGGATGCCCGTAATCTTCTCAATGCCGTCGACGACGTTGGCATTCGAGTTGGAGAGGTTATCAACAATGACTACTTTGTAGCCTGCGTTCTGCAGTTCTACGGTGGTGTGGCTACCGATGAATCCGGTACCGCCAGTAACGAGAATAGTTTGCTTCATAATCGTTTTAAATTTAAAAAGCTCACCGGACGTTGCAGTTCCTGTGAGCTATCGTTTTCTTTTTGCGGTGCGTACGAGACTCGAACTCGTGACCTCCTGCGTGACAGGCAGGCATTCTAACCTACTGAACTAACGCACCTTGCTTTGCGCTTCAATCGAGACTTTTCTGGCGGTGCGTACGAGACTCGAACTCGTGACCTCCTGCGTGACAGGCAGGCATTCTAACCTACTGAACTAACGCACCAAAATGTCTCTCTTGTCGTTTAGCGGGTGCAAAGGTAATAAGAAAATATGAATCTGCAAAACTTTTTGGCGAAAAGTTTATAAAAATCTTTGCATCAGTAGTGCATTTCCATACTGATGGCCGTCGAAAAGCCAGTCTCGCAGTTCCGCCTGCACCTCATAACCTGCTTTTCGGAACAGATTAACAGCCGCCTCGTTGTCTGCAGCCACTACGGCATAAAGCTGGTGCAGATGTACTACCCGCAGGGCATAGTCGGCCAACAATGTGAGTGCTGTCAACGCATAGCCCTTGCGACGATTGTCACGCATCACGACGATTCCCGTCTCCGCGCGCTGGTGTTGCGGGTCGAAACGCACCAGGTCGCAGATGCCCACCGTCTCTCGCGTGCGTACATCTTCTATTATCAGTCGTACCTGCCGGTCAGCAAAGATGTCGTCCGACGATGTGGCGATATAATCGTGCAGCGTATAGCGCGAGTACGGCACGTTGGTCGTTCCCACATCCCACAGACTACGATCGTTCTCCAACTGATAGAGCAGGTCGAGGTCCTCAGGTTCAATGGCTCTTAGCCGTATATCACTTTCCATGATCATCGTTTCTTGTCTTTAGCGGGTTAATGAAGCTCGGCAGTTTATCGCCTATGAGATGCAGCAAAGCCAGCATGGCGCGGAAATAGATGGCCGCCTTGATGGGTATTGAGAGCAGGAATGACAGATGTCCGTAGTGTTTGCGGAAGAAGATGAGCATGGCCTGATAGAACACATGGACATAGCGGAACGACGACTTCTGCGTCGACTCACCCTTGTAGTGAATGATGTCGTAGGGCAGATACCAGTTCTGCCAACCGCCCTTCAACAGACGGAATGACAGGTCAATATCCTCGCCGTACATAAAGAAATCCTCATCCAGCAATCCTACCTGGTCAAGCGCCTTGTGGCGCAACAGACAGTATGCGCCGCTGATGACCTCTATCTGTGCGGGCTGGTCCCACGGCAGGTGGCTCATGTAATAACGCTTGGTGAACCCCAGCATCTTCAGCATCGACACCCAAGGCGTCGGCACCGCGCGTCGTGACTCAGGAGCCGGCGTGCCTTCGCGCGTCAGCATCCTCACTCCTGCCCCACCCGCCTGCGGATGTTCGTCCATAAACTGCAGACACCCTTTGATGGTCGGTTCGTAGACGACGGTATCGGGATTCAGCAACAGTACGTATTCCGCATCTGTCTGACGGATGGCCTGGTTGTTGGCACGGGCAAACCCCACGTTCTCCTTGTTGGCCACGAAATGCACCTGCGGATGCTTCGGTTGCAACGTCGCCACCGTTCCGTCCGTCGAATCGTTGTCCACCACGAAGATGTCGCCCTCGATTCCCTCAAGGGCCCGTTCCACACTCACCAGACATTCGTCCAGCAGTTGGCAGACGTTGTAGCTGACAATGACTACGCTGATTTTCTTGGCCATACAAACGGGATGCAAAGTAACAGGATGACGCCCAGATAGAAGAAGGGTGTCGTCTCGAAGATGAGATACAGGATGGCGTTAGCCACCAGCGGCACGACGATCAGCGCCAGTCGCAACCATTTGTTTTTCTTGAACAGTCGCAACCCCAGATAAGCACACGCCAACGTGGCTATCTCCATCACGGTGGTCAGGATAAACAGTATCGTTTCGTTATTCTCTTGTAATTCCATATCCGTTATTCATTCGTGAAACTCGTTGTTTACTTTCCCTCGAACGGCGTGCGGTTCAGGATGCTTCGTCCCAGCGTCACTTCGTCCGTATATTCCAGTTCGTCGCCCACGCTGATGCCTCGTGCTATGATGCTCAGCTTTACGTCCGTATAGGGCGCCAGTTTGCGGAAAATATAGAAATTGGTGGTGTCGCCCTCCATCGTCGAACTCAACGCCAGGATGACTTCCTTCACCCCACCCTCGCTGACGCGCTCCACCAGCGACTCTATCTCAAGATCCGATGGCGCGATGCCGTCCATAGGCGATATCACACCACCCAACACGTGGTACAGCCCGTTGAACTGTTGCGTATTCTCTACGGCCATCACGTCCTGAATGTTTTCCACCACGCAGATGATGCTCGCATCGCGACGCGGATCGCTACAGATGGGACACGTCTCGTTGTCACTGATATTGTGGCACACGCGACAATGCCGAACCTCCTGCTTCATGCGGGCAATGGTTTCCGTAAACCGTATCACGTCCTCGTCGTCCTGCCGCAACAGGTGCAACACCAGTCGCAAGGCCGTCTTGCGCCCGATGCCTGGTAGCGTCGCAAACTCATGTACGGCTCGCTCCAACAGCTGTGAGGGATATTGTGTCTGTATCATTTGTCGTTCAATGTTCAACGTCACTCAGTTCCAACCAGCGCATAGACTTCTCATCCAGCTCGTCGTTCAGCACGGGCAGACGCTTGCTCATGGCTGTGATTTCATCCACCGAGGTCGTACCACCACAGAGCGCCTCCTCAATCTGTTTCTTCTCAGCCTCAAGCGCGGCAATGTCCTTCTCCAACTGCTCCATCTCGCGCTTCTCCTTGTATGACAGGCGACGACGGTCATCGTGACGATAGCTGGGCTTGCTTGTTTCTCTAGAATCACTAGATGATCTAGATTCTCTAGAATCCTCTAGCGACGCCCACTCGCGATATTGCGTGTAGTTGCCTGGGAAATCCTTGATTTCGCCCTGCCCTTTGAACACCAGCAGATGGTCCACCACCTTATCCATAAAATAGCGGTCGTGCGATACCACGATGACGCAACCCGGGAAGTCCTGCAGGTATTCCTCCAGAATCTGCAAGGTCACAATATCGAGGTCGTTCGTAGGCTCGTCGAGTACCAGGAAATTTGGGTTCCGCATCAGCACCGTACACAGGTATAGTTTCCTGCGCTCACCACCGCTCAGTTTGTACACATAATTATATTGCTGCTCGTTGGTAAACAGGAAATACTGCAACAACTGCGAGGCCGACAACTTCTTGCCGCCACCCAGTTCCACATATTCTGCAATGTCGCGTACTATATCGATAACCTTTTGATTATCATTGAATTGAAGGCCCTCTTGCGAGAAATATCCGAACTTTACCGTATCGCCTATGACAATGCGTCCTTCGTCCACTGGCACCTCGCCCAACAACATCTTGATGAACGTCGATTTGCCCGTGCCGTTGTTACCCACAATGCCCATCTTCTCAAAGCGCGAGAAGTTGTAGTAGAAGTCCTTCAGGATGGTGATTTGGCCATTAGCTATTGGCTCTTGGCTCTTGGCTATTGGATATGCCTTGCTGATATACTGACACTCGAAAATCTTCGAGCCGATATACACGTTCGACGACTTCAGCCGTAACTGTCGTTCCTCCAGCCGTTGCTTGGCCACCTTCTCCAACTCGTAGAACGCTTCCTCCCTATAGCGCGCCTTATGTCCACGCGCCTGCGGCATACGTCGCATCCATTCGAGCTCTGTGCGATACAGGTTGTTGGCGCGCGCTATCTCTGCCCTGCGGTTGTCGATACGTTCCTGACGTTTCTCCAGATAGTAGGCATAGTTGCCGCGATAAGTATAGATGGTCTGGTCGTCCAGTTCGAGAATGACGGTACACACGCGGTCCAGGAAGAATCGGTCGTGCGTCACCATCAGCAGCGTCCTGTTGCCGCGCTGTAGGAAACCCTCCAGCCATTCTATCATCTCCAGATCCAAATGGTTCGTGGGCTCGTCCAATATAATCAGGTCTGGTTCTGTCAACAGCACATTAGCCAGTGCCACGCGCTTTTGCTGACCACCCGACAACTGACCCATCGGCTGCTCCAGATTGCTGATTTTCAGTTTCGTCAGTATCTGCTTGGCCTTCAATACCTTCTCGGGGTCGCCCTCGTGGTTGAAGCACGCGTCCAGCACCGACTCCTCAGGGTCGAACGCGGGACTCTGTTCCAGGAATCCCACCTTCAAGTCCCTGCGAAACACGATGTCGCCTGCGTCGTAACCTTCCTTACCGCAAAGGATACTAAGCAACGTCGACTTGCCCGTACCGTTCTTCGCTATCAGCCCCACCTTCTGGCCTTCGCCGATGGAGAAACTGATGTCGCGGAACAGGGTCAATGCGCCGAACGACTTCGTCAAATGCTGTACATCCAGATACGGAACCATCAAACTATGAATTATGAACTGATTACACGCCCATTACAAACTTAACCAGTAACATCACCACAGGTATGGTAATCACAAGAATGCCAATGACGTCGATAATGAATCCCGTCTTGATCATCTTTGTCAGGGGCACATAGCCAGACGCATAGACAATGGCGTTAGGCGGTGTCGAGACTGGCATCATAAATCCTAATGACGACGACAGCGCAATACCGATGGCCACCGGAATAGGACTGAAGCCCAGCGACAATGCCGCACCGATGGCAATAGGTGCAATGAGGTTCGTCGAGGCCGTATGCGACGTCAGTTCCGACAGTATCAGGGCCGTCACACAGAATACAGCCACGAAGGCCCACTCCGACGGATGACCGCCCAGAGCCTCCTTGATACCACTACCAATCCAAGCCGAAAGTCCAGTGCTGTACATCATGGCACCCATAGCCAGACCGCCGCCGAAGAGCAGCAGGGTACCCCACTCGATGCCTTCCACGCCGTCCTTCCAACTCAGTGCCATCTCACCCTTCTTGATGTCGTTGCCAGGCAAGAAGAACAGCAACAGTCCGCCCACCATGGCCGCAATAGCCTCGGGGAAGTGGCTGTCGTAGAACTTCATCACGTCCGAATTAGCACCATAGACGATGCTCAACACGCTGGGAGCCACCCATAGCACGAAGGCTGTACCAAAAGCGATTATCGTGCTCTTTTGCGCCGTGGTCCACTTGCCCAGCGAATCGACGTAGTTACGTATAAACTCCCGTGCACCCTCGATGTGCTTCACGTCTGCCGGGAACATCCGCCACAACACCACACAGGCAACGATGAAATAAAGCACCATCGCCAGGATACCCCAGATCATCCATTGGAAGAACGACACCGTCGGTGCCTGCGGAGCCAGCTGGTCCAAGAATCCCAGCATGATGATGTTCGGCGGCGTACCGATGGGCGTCATCACGCCACCAATGCTACACGCATAGGCCGTCATCAGCATCAGTCCCGTGGCATATTTATACGACTTCAGGTCGATCACTTTGCCGTTCGCAGCCATCATCTCGCGGATAGCCTCCAACAGTCCCAGCGATATGGGAAACATCATCGCCGCCGTAGCCGTATTGCTGATCCAGCCCGAACAGAGCATACACGCCAGACCGATGGCCAGGAAGATTCTTCGCGGCGAGTCGCCTACCCACTTCATCGACATAATACCGTAGGCGATGCGCTTGTCCAGACCATTCACCATCATACCCTTCGCCAACAAGAAACCGCCCAAGAACAGGAATATCATTGGGTTGGCAAACTGCTCGAAGGCATCCTTTATCGGTGCAATGCCCAGCACCACGCACAGCGTCGGACCAAGCATCGACGTCACTGGAATGGGCACCGGTTCCGTAATCCACCAGATAGCCACCAGCGACATCACCGCCAACATGTGGTGAGCCGCCTCCGAGATACCTGCAATGGGCATCAGCCATATCAGAATGGCACACAACGGTCCTACGACAACACCGACCTTCTTACGCAACAGTTCAAACTTTCTATCACTATCCATGATACTCGTTTCTTCTATGATTAATATTTTGCCTGCGAAGGTACGAAAAAAATCCGAGCCCACCAAACGATGAGCCTAATTTTTGTAGTTAACACACATCCGCATTACCCAAAAACCTGACGTCTTTATGGCAGGACGAAGCGGAGGGACTCAAGGAACTGAATGAGGAGAATGTAGAGGGGCAGCAGGGGGGCACACTGGCGCAGACCATAGACCAGCGCGCCATAGACGTCGGCAAGCGACTGGAACGAGCCCGCGATGACGCCGTGGATGATGGCGGCCATGAGGACACCAAAGGCGACGAGGGGCACGAGGCTGGCGGAAAACGGCGAAGGCCAGAGCAGTCCGCTGGCAGAGAGCAATACGGCGTGGGGCACGACGGTGAGTAGTAGAACGATGCCGACGTAGATGACGAGGAACACCACAGACACCCCGCGGCTGCGGACGACGGCACCATAAGCCATTGCCAGCAGCAACAGCCAGACGAGTACGGGGCTGGCGACAATTTCGGCAAAATGGCCGAGGAACCAGCGAATGCCTTCCCCTGAGAGCATGCTGCGCACGCCACTCAAGGGCAATGCGGCACTCCACAGCCACGAGCCGAGCATGAGCAGCAACTGGGCCAGCACCAACGTCAACGCGATTTGTGGGAGAAACCTTTTCATCAATCCATTTAATCCGTATAATCCGTGTTCTTTTAGTCTGCGTCCGGCACAAGATTGTCGATATCAAGGATGCGCAGTTCGATGGCTCGCACGACGAGGCGCGTGGCATTGACGCTCTCGCCACCAGGGAACAGCTTCTTTACCAGTTCGTTCTGACGCTTCTCCAGACTCTTCACGCCAAAGGGCATGCCGCGCAGCGTGGTGATCTGCTCCTTGGTATAGCCGAGTGCGAGATGGCGCAGGAAACGTTCGTCGTACTCGTCGATTTCATAGTCGATGAGCGCCTCCTGACTGGCGAGCTGCGACGACACGGCCTGCTTGAAACGGTCGACAATGCGTTCGAGAATGGGCTCGTTGAACACCAGCGCCTTGCCCTCCATGACGGAGCGTACATCGTGGCGCGTCAACAGTTCGCCGCTCTTGAGGATGATGCCGTCAGCACCTGCATCGAGCACGTCGACCCACAGTTTCTCGTTGAGTATTTCACCCGTGAAGATGAGCACCTTGACCTGCGGATACATCTCCTTGGTCTGACGGCATATCTCGACGCCGACAGTCGTGGAGCCGCCCAGTCCGAGGTCGAGCAGGACAAGGTCGGGCTGCTGTTTCTTGATGAGTCGCCAGAACGACAGCTCGTCGTCGGCAGTACCGATGACTTCTGCCTCGGGGATTTCGTTACGAACGATACCTTCCGTGCCTTTGAGTTCGAGGGGCACGTCCTCGACGATAATAAGTTTAAACTTGTCCATTGTTGTATGTTGGTAGAGTAATTGTTATTTCTTGCGGTGTGACCGTGATGCCACAGGCACGACGGTGGGTGGCGTCGCCGTGGTCGCGGATGATCTGGCGGCAGCGCAGGTAGTCGATGTCGGACAGCGGCTCGTTGCGGGTGATGGTAAAGACGACGTAGCGGTCGTCCTTAACGTGTGCCTCAACGTGCTGTGGACGGAGGATGTCAGCCAGATAGCGCAGCAGGTTTTCGTTGCCCAGCACGGGCGTGTCCCAAAGCGTCGTGTGGCTGACGTGGAGCTTGACTTGTTCGACCTGTCGGACGGCCTGCGTGCTGAGCAGTCCGTAGAGTTCGCGGTAGTATTGTGTCACCTCGTCGAGTGAACCGACGTCACCCTTGTCGACGAGCTGTCGGATGCGCGAGGGGTAGTACATCGTCTCATGTTTCAGTGCTGAGAGGCAGTTGTCGAGCACGTTGTTGGCGACGTGGAGCTTGTTGTCCTCGAGTTCCATGCGGCGCAGTTCGTCGTCGGCAAACTCGATGTTGTCGAGTTGTATGCGTTCGCGACGACGGCGGTCGTAGAGTCGGTGGCGGTAGTACACCATATAATAGGCGGGCACGATGAGCAACAGGATGACGATGAGCAGTATCATGGCGATGCGCTTGTTGGACTGCGACTCCTGCATGACGCGGCAATAGTCGGCCAGCGTGTTGTCGGCAGAGAGTTCCTTGAAGAGCTGGGTGTACACCTTATTATTATATATATATAGGGGCCACTCGTGGAGCGCCAGTGCAGCGACAGCACTCTCGTTACGGATGTCGAGGATGACCTGATAATTGATGCTGACGCTGTCGTGAAGCCACTGAATCTCAGCAGGCACGGGCGAGGCGTCGTTGGCATCGGCAGTCATGAGCAGCGGACTGTGTGGATGGTGTTGCAAATAATGGCGGTTGAGTGCCGTGCGACAGGAGTCGGCAAACAGCAGCGTGCGCTCGTACTGGCCGTTGATGTTGCAGAAATAGGCGGAGTCGGCATAGACGTGGGCGCTATCTATGGCTGTTAGCTGTTCTCTCTGTGAGAGTGTGGCGTTGCGAGGGCTGTTAGCTGTTAGCTGTTGGCCAAAAGCCAATAGCCAAATGCCAATAGCCAAAAGCTTCCCCTTCGGCAGCCGGAAGAAGAAGCGCGAGCCCCTACCCTGCTCGCTCTCGGCGGACAGCTGGCAGACGCTGAAAAGTTGGCTCATCTTGCGGTATTTCTCGATGATACCCTTGCAATTCATCAATCCGAAGCCGTGTTCGCCAGTCACCTTATGGTCGAAGGCATGGGCCAGTTGTTCGTCAGTCATGCCACGGCCGGTATCTGTCACGGACAGCTCGACGTAATCGGTCTGTTCGGCAGCCGAGACGGTGACGCTGCCGCCCTTGTCGGTGAACTTGCGAGCATTGTCGGCCAGCGTATTGAGCATGAAGAGCGTCAGTACGCGGTCGGCCTTGACAACGGCATCGGTAGGTTCGACGCTGAGCGATACGCCCTTCATATCGAATGCCGAGCGGCTGCGACCCACGATGTCGAACAGCGGTTGCAGTGGGAAACTCTCGATGTGGAGATTGAGTTCGCCGCGACGCAGCTGAATCCACGTCGTCAGCAGGTCGTTTTGTTCGTTAATCTTATCGGTGACCTCGCGGATGTAGTCGAGGCGTTCGTTATTTTCTGGATTGTCTGGATTTTCTAGAGGTTCTAGAGATTCTAGATGTTTCACTTCGTGGCGGATGCGGTCGATGAGCGGCAGAATGCCCATGACAACCGACACCTTGGCGCGCTGGTCGAGATTGCGGCGCTCAGACTGTTCGACACTCAGTTGTCGCATGCGGAGGTCTTCGGACTTCTGTTCGAGCACGTCGTCTAGCTCGTTACCGTCCTTGCTGCGGTGGTTGAGGTAATTGAACAGCCACAGCAGGAACAGTAGCAGCACGATGGCACAGACAACGGCAATGAGCATCCAGTTGAGTTGTTCGGAGGCCTCGTCGTAATGGGCAGCGCGCGACTCGAGTTCACGGTCCTGACGCGTCTGTTCCTGCAGGTCGAGATAGAGGTTGCGGTTGTAGTCGCTGGCGGCCTTGTCGTTCAAGGCGGCATAGGCCACGCTGAGCTGCTCGCGGATAGAGGCCACGAGGTCGGGGGCCTGATTGATGGTGGTGTCGGAGAGCGCCTTGTTCAGATGTTCAAGAGCCATTTCGTCATCGCCGATGGCATGATAGCAGGAGGCCAGCGTTCGATGGGCGCCGGCAATCTGATAGATGTCACCATAGTCCTCGAAGAGCAGCAGGGCCTCTTCTGCCAGTTCCATGTCGCCGGTATGGTCGGCCAACGCCTCCTTGGCCTGTGCCTCGAAATAGGGATAGTCGTGTCGCAGGGCAATATTCAGGCAGCGCGACAGACAATCCATCTCCTCCTGATAGATTTCCTCCTGGCTGCCGTCGGTGATGATGCCACCAGCGCCCATGTTGTAGAGGTAATTAAGGAACTGAGCCGTGTCGCGGCGCACCTCATTAGGGTCGATAGCCATAAGGGCGTCGATGGACTGGCGCTCGAGGCCTACATAATAATAATAGGTGGAATTGACGATGCCGAACTCCGTCTCGGCATAGCGCAGACGTTGTTGCTGGCGGGCGTCGAATTGGTTGCGCTCCTCGTCGATACGTTTCATACAGGTCACGGCACGCTCGCGGAAATCGTGGAAGTCCTTGTTGCGCGAACGGCGCTGACACAGACGCATCTGCTGGACGTAACATACCAAGAGTTCCAACTGGTTGTCAGTCATCTCGGGAATCTGGTTCAGATAATCCTCTGCGGCCTTATAATCCATCCTGACCATCTTGACAAAGGCCAGGTTGTTCAGTCCTTCAGCAGTTCCTTTCGCCGCTGAAGCATAGTATTCGACGGAGTCAATATTGCGATAGTGATAGGCATAGGAAAGAGCATTCAGCCTGTCCAACGCCTGCCTATCTGGCGATGAACAAGCTGAAATAAGGAAAAGACCCAGTACGGCCAGAAGCCATACTGAGTCCCTAAATGTTATCTTTTTATGCGCGAGCCTTAGCACAGTAGCCGAGTGCCTCCTTGCACTTGTCGGTAACATACTGCCAGTCACCGGCCTTCACCTTGTCAGAGGGGAACAGCTTCGAGCCCATGCCCACGCAGAAGACGCCAGCCTTGAACCATTTTGTCAGGTTCTCCTCCTCAGGAGCAACGCCACCAGTAACCATGATCTTTGACCAAGGCATGGGAGCCATCAGACCCTTGATGAGGTTTGGACCAACCACGTCGCCCGGGAATACCTTGGTGAAGTCGCAACCAACCTCCTGTGCCTTACCAATCTCAGATGGTGTCAGACAACCTGGGCAATAGGTTACGCAACGACGGTTGCAGACAATAGCGATATCGGGGTTGAACAGCGGACCAACTACGAAATTGGCACCCAGCTGGATGTACAGCGAAGCGGTAGGAGCATCGACAACAGAGCCAATACCCAGAGCCAGTTCTGGACATTCCTTGTTAACCCATTTTGACAGCTCACCGAAAACCTCATGAGCGAAGTCGCCACGGTTGGTGAATTCGAATGCACGGACACCACCCTCGTAGCAAGCCTTGATGACATTCTTACAAACTTCAACGTCCTTGTTGTAGAAAACAGGAACCATAGGTGCTTCGGCAATCTTTGCCATCACCTGGAATTTATCAAACTTTGCCATAATTACTCTTTATATTCACGCTTTAAATACAGGCGACAATCAAATACTGCAACAAGTTCCCAGCCTTCATAACCCAGCTTGTTTAACTTCTTCTCAGTTCCTACGATAGAGGAAATCACCTTATATTCAAATTGTTTCATAATCAATTCTCAATTGTCAATTATCAATTGTAAATTAGTTTTAGCGCTGTACGCGACCGCTGGCATTACCACCGGCGAGAGATTCAACTTCGTCAACACCTACCAGGTTGAAGTCACCATTGATGGTGTGCTTCAAAGCAGAAGCAGCTACTGCAAACTCGAGAGCCTCGCCCTGGGTCGGCTTGGTGAGCAGGCCATGGATCAGACCACCAGAGAACGAGTCGCCACCACCTACGCGGTCGATGATAGGATTGATTTCGTAACGCTTTGACTGGTAGAACTCCTTACCGTCATAGATCAGTGCCTTCCAGCCGTTGAAGGTAGCACTGTAGCTCTCACGGAGTGTAGAAACGACATACTTGAAGCCGAACTCCTTCATCATCTGCTTGAAGATGCCCTCGTAACCAGCCGCATCGGTCTTACCACCCTCAACGTCAGCATCGGGCTTGAAACCAAGGCAGAGCTCAGCATCCTCCTCGTTACCAATGCAAACGTCTACATACTTCATCAGCGGACGCATGATAGAGATTGCCTTCTCGCTGGTCCACAGCTTCTTGCGGAAGTTCAGGTCGACAGATACCGTCACACCATGACGCTTGGCAGCTTCACAAGCAAGCTTTGTCAACTCAGCAGCCTTGTCAGAGATGGCAGGTGTGATACCGCTCCAATGGAACCAAGCAGCACCCTCCATAATCTTATCGAAATCAAAGTCAGAAGGATTAGCCTCAGCAATAGCGCTGTGAGCACGGTCGTAGATGACCTTTGAAGGACGCATCGAAGCGCCAGTCTCAGCATAATACAAACCTACACGGTCGCCACCACGAGCAATGAACTGGGTGTTGACACCATAACGGCGGAGTGCATTGACTGCAATCTGACCAATCTCATGCTTGGGCAACTTAGACACAAAGTAAGCCTCGTGACCATAGTTTGCCACGCTGACAGCAACGTTAGCCTCACCACCACCAGGGATGATACGGAATGACTCACTCTGAATGAAACGGTCGTTGCCCATGGGCGACAGGCGGAGCATAATCTCACCTAAAGTTACAATTTTTGCCATTTGTTTTAGTATTACGTTTAATGAAATGTTTAAAATACTGGTTGCAAATTTACGATATTTTTTCGGAACTTCCAAAATTATACACTAAATATTCACTAAAATTCTACGTAAACGTTTTTTGTGACACTTTTCTTTTGCCATTCGGCTATAATTTCGTAACTTTGTGGCTCGAATATGCATATTTTTGAATTCACACAACAGGAAAAAGAAGAAACGCTGGTACTTTATAATAAGGTACGCGAACTTTTAGCCGACTCCCTACAGAAAGGAGACGAACAACATATGCGCCATCACCTGATGCGCGCCATTGAGGAACAGCAGATGCATCGCAACGTCTTTGGGCTGAACCCCGTACTACTCGGTTTCCAGACCGCTCACCTCGTTGTCGAAGAGATCGGGCTGCGTCGTGATGCCGTCATTGCCATCCTACTCAGACCCAGTCTCGAAGAAGGCTATCTGACCATCGATGACGTACAAGCCGACTTTGGCGAGTCCGTTGCCCGCATCCTACGTGGTCTGCAGCGCATCCAGCAGCTCTATAAGAAGAATCCCGTCATCGAGACCGAGAATTTCCGCAACTTGCTGCTCTCGTTTGCCGAGGACATGCGCGTCATTCTGATTATGATTGCCGATCGCGTGAACCTCATGCGACAGATTCGTGACACCGAACAACTTGAAGCCAAGCACAAGGTCAGCGAGGAGGCGGCCTACCTGTACGCTCCCCTCGCCCACAAATTAGGTCTCTACAAGTTGAAGTCGGAACTGGAAGACCTGTCGCTGAAATACATGGAGCATGACGCTTACTACCATATTAAGGATAAGCTGAGTGAAACCAAACAAAGTCGTGATGCCTATATCGAACGGTTCATCCAGCCTATCGAACAGCGACTGACGGAGGCAGGACTAACGTTCCACATCAAGGGACGCACGAAATCCATCCACTCCATCTGGCAGAAGATGAAGAAGCAGAAATGTCCCTTCGAAGGCGTCTACGATCTCTTTGCTATCCGTATCATTTTGGACACGCCCGTCGAGAAGGAAAAGATGCAGTGCTGGCAGACGTTTGCCATTATCACCTCCATGTACCAACCTAATCCAAAACGTTTACGAGATTGGATAAGTGTACCTAAATCAAATGGTTACGAGAGTCTGCACATCACCGTATTAGGTCCTGAACAGAAATGGGTGGAGGTACAAATCCGTACCGAGCGCATGGACGAAGTGGCCGAACGTGGCGTCGCAGCCCATTGGCGCTACAAAGGCGTCAAGAGCGAGTCTGGACTGGACGAATGGCTTACCAATATCCGTTCGATGCTGGAAACCAGCGACGGCATGGAGGCGATGGACCAGTTCAAGATGGACCTCTATGAAGACGAGGTATTTGTGTTCACGCCCAAGGGCGACCTCTATAAGTTCCCCAAGGGCGCTACCGTGCTTGACTTCGCATACCACATCCATTCGAAGATAGGCAATTCCTGCACAGGCGCACGCATCAACGGCAAGGTAGTGTCTCTCCGCCAAGTGCTGCAAAGTGGCGACCAGGTGGAAATCATGACGTCGTCGAACCAGAAGCCCAAACACGATTGGCTGAACATCGTGAAGACCTCGCGTGCAAAGTCGAAAGTCCGTCTCGCCCTGAAGGAAACGCAGGTCAAGGAAGGACTGTTTGCCAAGGAAACACTTGAGCGTAAATTCAAGAACCGCAAAATAGAACTGGACGAAAGCATCATGCAGGTGCTTATCCGTAAACTGGGATTCAAGGAGGTCAGCGACTTTTACCGTCAGGTAGCCAACGGTGAACTGGACGTTAATCACGTCATCGACCGTTACCTCGAGTTGCAACAGGGCGAACAGCCCGTCACCGGCAATAACGTGGCCGAGAGTGCTGCCAATTTCGTGCTCGACGAGTCGCGTCTCAGCCACAATCATACACAGGACGACGTATTGGTTATCGACAAAGACCTGAAAGGTCTCGACTACCAGTTGGCGCGCTGTTGTCAGCCCATCTACGGCGACTCTGTCTTCGGTTTCGTCACCATCAACGGCGGTATCAAGATTCATCGCACCGACTGTCCGAATGCCCCCGAACTGCGCAAGCGTTTCGGCTACCGTATCGTCAAAGCCAAATGGAGCGGCAAGGGCTCGTCGCAATACACGATTACCTTGCGTGTAATCGGCAACGACGACATCGGCATCGTAAACAATCTGACCAGTATTATCTCGAAAGAGGAAAAACTGGTGCTGCGTTCCATCAACATCGACTCGCACGACGGTCTGTTCAGCGGCAACCTCACGCTGATGATTGATGACAACACCCAACTCGAGGCGCTGCTGAAAAAACTCCGCACGGTGAAAGGTGTCAAACAAATCAACAGAATATAACTAGGCATGAAAAAATATATAACAATAGGTATAACACTCTGTTGCTGCATATTTCTCTCTGCTCAGGACAAAAAGCCTTGGCCACTTAGGGTCTTGCATAGCGTCAAGACTTACATCGATTCATCAGCCGTCAGAGGCATCGACCCCAACTATATCCAGGTGCCCAAGAAACCGTGGGCCGTAATGCTGAAATATAAAACAAA
Source organism: uncultured Prevotellaceae bacterium (assembly GCA_902774925.1). Classification (GTDB taxonomy): domain Bacteria; phylum Bacteroidota; class Bacteroidia; order Bacteroidales; family Bacteroidaceae; genus Prevotella. The sequence continues at coordinate 34,121 of CACYKE010000020.1, forward strand.
CGACATGGACCTGCGTTCGACATCCACTATGGACCGTGAAATGATGGCAGAGAAAGGTCTCTACGGTGAACTCAACTGGGAGTCGGCCTTCAAACCACGCAGCGAGGTATCCATAGGAGCATGGATAGGCTACAGGGGCTACGGCTTGGGGTACAGCTATTCGCTACACCGCTCTGAAGGGCGCAATTTCTCCATCGGTGCCACCGGTGCCAACTATGGTGTCAACCTGCGCATCCGCAGCTTCAACACCAGAGACATCGAAGCCCGTATGTGGGGATATGATGAGGAAGGTCCCTTCAACGAACCATTCGAGGAAACCGAAACGTGGGATGACATCAAGGTAAAATCAGCTATCTTCGACGGCTATTATATGTTCAACGGCAAGCGATTCTCCTATGCTGCTGCCTACGACCAATCAAGTATCCAGGTACGTTCTGCGGGTTCGTTCATGCTGGGACTGATGTGGTTCCAGACATCCATTGACTATGCACGTCCATTAAACGGACTACTCATTCAAATCTTGGGTGGCGTAGGACGCATCAAACTGCATGAAGGTAGCATCGGCGTGGGCTATGCCTACAACTGGGTACCGGTAAAAAACCTGCTCATCAATATCACGGCCATGCCCATGCTGGTGGTCTATAACCGCACCAAGGCCTATCTTTATGAGTCAAACTATGACATATTCTTGGACGAGGGCGAAGTATCTCCTACGGGTAAGAAATATGTTCCCGACGACGACGACAGTTGGCAGAAAGACATCACGCTGGAGGAAACATCATCCATCACAAAGTATGGCAAGATATCCCTCAATATCGATGCCCGCGCTTCGATTACCTACAATTTCGACCGTTTCTTCCTGAATGTCTATGGTCAGGTAAACCACTGGAACAATAAGATTGACAACAACAGAATCAAGCTGACCGATTGGTATGTGAACGCGTCGCTGGGCTTCAGATTCTAAAAAAAAGTACTAATTATTCTTAAATCGCATGGAAATTGGTTTTTTTTGACTATATTTGCAGAATATTTTTAGAACTTTATACAAATTATTCATTATGAACGACAACAAAGTTATGAACAAAGCAGCGGACAACATCCGTATCCTTGCTGCTTCAATGGTTGAGAAAGCCAAGTCAGGTCACCCCGGCGGTGCAATGGGTGGAGCAGATTTCATCAACACCCTGTATTCAGAATTCCTGGTATACGACCCCGAGAATCCCGCTTGGGAGGGTCGCGACCGTTTCTTCCTCGACCCTGGTCACATGGCTCCTATGCTCTATAGCCAGCTCTGCCTCATCGGCAAGTTCACCCTGGAGGACCTGAAGAACCTGCGTCAGTGGGGGTCAGTAACTCCTGGTCACCCCGAGCGCGAGATTGAGCGTGGCATCGAGAACACCTCTGGTCCCCTCGGTCAGGGTCACACCTTCGCTGTAGGTGCTGCAATCGCCGCTAAGTTCCTGAAAGCTCGTCTGGGCGATGTCATGAACCAGACTATCTACGCTTACATTTCTGATGGTGGTGTTCAGGAGGAGATTTCTCAGGGTGCTGGTCGTATTGCAGGTAACCTGGGACTCGACAACCTCATCATGTTCTACGACGCAAACGATATCCAGTTGTCTACAAAAACTGAGGTGGTGACCTGCGAGGATACCGCCAAGAAGTATGAGGCTTGGGGCTGGTACGTTCAGAAGATTGACGGTAATGACGTAGACCAGATTCGTGAAGCCATCAAGAACGCTCAGAAGGAGACAGCTCGTCCTTCATTGATTATCGGTCACTGCGTGATGGGTAAGGGTGCTCGCAAGGCAGACAACAGCAGCTACGAGAGCAACTGCGCAACTCATGGTGCTCCTCTTGGTGGCGATGCTTACATCAACACCATGAAGAACCTGGGTGCTGATCCTGAGAATCCATTCCAGATATTCCCCGAAGTTCAGGAGCTCTATGCAAAGCGTGCTGAGGAGCTGAAGAAGATTGTTGCTGAGCGCTATGCCGCTAAGGCTGAGTGGGCAAAGGCCAACCCTGAGAAGGCAGCCCAGCTTGAGGAGTGGTTCAGCGGTAAGGCTCCGAAGATTGACTGGAGTAAAGTAGAGCAGAAGGCTGGCAGCGCTACTCGTAGTGCAAGTGCTGCTGTTCTGGGTCAGCTGGCTGAGCAGGTGCCCAACATGATTTGTGCTTCTGCCGACCTGTCGAACTCTGACAATACCAACGGCTTCCTGAAGAAGACTCACGACATCGTTCGTGGTGACTTCAGCGGTGCATTCTTCGAGGCTGGTGTGGCTGAGTTGACCATGGCTTGCTGCTGTATCGGTATGGCTCTGCACGGTGGTGTTATCCCCGCTTGCGGTACCTTCTTCGTATTCTCTGACTATATGAAGCCCGCCGTTCGTATGGCTGCCCTCATGGAGCTGCCCGTGAAGTTCATCTGGACTCACGATGCATTCCGTGTTGGTGAGGATGGTCCTACCCACGAGCCCGTTGAGCAGGAGGCACAAATCCGTCTGATGGAGAAGCTGAAGAACCACCACGGCAAGAACTCTGTATTGGTAGTTCGTCCTGCTGATGCTGAGGAGACAACCGTTTGCTGGCGCATGGCTATGGAGAACGTCGATACTCCTACCGCTCTCATCTTCTCTCGTCAGAATATCGAGATGCTGCCCGAGGGCAACGACTACAGCCAGGCTACCAAGGGTGCTTACATCGTTGCTGGCTCAGACGAGAACTACGACGTCATTCTGTTGGCTTCTGGTTCTGAGGTTTCTACCTTGGAGGCTGGTGCCAAGCTGTTGGCTGCCGACGGCATCAAGACTCGCGTCGTGAGCGTTCCTTCTGAGGGTCTGTTCCGCAGCCAGCCGAAGGAGTATCAGCAGACTGTCCTGCCCGCAGGCAAGAAGAAGTTCGGTCTGACCGCTGGTCTGCCCGTAAACCTCGAAGGTCTGGTAGGTGCCGACGGTACTGTTTGGGGTCTTGAGAGCTTTGGTTTCTCTGCTCCTTACAAGGTACTCGACGAGAAGCTCGGCTTCACCGGTGAGAATGTTTACAAGCAGGTAAAGATGCTGCTCGCATAAATCATCCGCGATCATAAAATCAAAGTGGTCTGACCGTCGTGGTCAGGCCACTTTTTCTTTTCCTGCACGGCCATTCAGCGTTTCAGGATTTCCATGTATTCCTCGTAGGAGATGTGGCGAGCACCCATGGAGCGGAGGTGAGGGGTCTCAAACTGACAGTCGATAAGTCGGCCTCCGTGTTGCTGAAAAAGACGGGCAAGATAGATGAGGGCGAGTTTAGAGGCGCTGGGGACGAGCGAGAACATGCTCTCGCCGAAGAAACAAGCACCGAGGGTGACGCCATAGAGACCGCCAACGAGCCGTCCCTCCGATGTGTCGTCCGACGGCTGCCACACTTCGACGCTGGCAGCAAAGCCTTGACGGTGGAGCTCGGTATAGGCACGGATGATGTCCGGTCCCAGCCACGCTCCGTCTTCGGTATCGCGGTTCTGGGCCGTAGCACAGCCACGGATAACCCCTTCGAAGTCTTGGTTGACGGTAACGGTATATTGCCGTTTGTTGATGAGTTGCTGCATGGAATGGCTGACGTGGATTTCGTCAGGAAAGATGACAAAGCGCTGCAGGGGACAATACCACAACGGCTCGTCACGATACTGGAAGGAATACCATGGGAAGAACCCGTTGCTGTAAGCCAACAGCAAACGGTCCACCGACAAGTCGCCACCGACAGCTACCAGCCCATCTTCCTCGCCCTGATGAGGGTCTGGAAACCAGAGTTCGTCATCCAATTGATAAACCGCCATCCTTCACACTAACCGTTACTTCGCCACCATTCTTCAACGAGCCAAAGAGTATCTCGCGCATCAGCAACGGTTTCAACCGTTGGGCAATGACACGATCCATCTCGCGAGCACCGTATTCTGCAGTAAAGCCTTCCTTTAGCAGATACTCAAAAGCATCTGGTTTCAAGGACATTCGAACATTCTTTGCTTCGAGCTTGTCGTCCAGTTCGCGCAGCTTTTTCTTGAGGATGAGCGTAGCCATTTCCTTGTCCATATCGCGGAACACAACGGTGCCCGACAGGCGGTTCAGAAACTCTGGTTTGAAGGTTCGCTTCACCTGTTTCATCATCGCCTCGCCACGACTGACATTGCCGCTAAAGCCAATGGTCTGACCTGCAAACTGCGCCCCGGCATTCGAGGTCATAATCAGCACCACGTTGCGGAAGTCGGCCTTGCGTCCCTTGTTGTCCGTCAACTTGGCGTAGTCCATCACCTGCAACAGGATGTTATAGATGTCCTGATGGGCCTTCTCAATTTCGTCCAACAGCAGCACGGCATTGGGCGACTTGCGGATGGCATCGGTCAGCAGTCCGCCGTCCTCGTAGCCTACATATCCCGCAGGCGAACCGATGAGTTTGGCCACAGCATGCTTCTCGGTATATTCGCTCATGTCGAAGCGTATCAGTTCGATGCCCAGTTCCTTGGCCAGCACGCGCGCCACCTCCGTCTTTCCCACGCCCGTTGGACCCACGAAAAGCAGCGACGCCAGGGGTTTGTTGTCGTCCAGCAATCCTGCCCGCGACATCTGCACGGCTTCCACTACCTGTCGGATAGCCTCGTCCTGACCGTAGATTTGAGCTGAAAGATGAGCGTTGAGCGTTGAAAGTTTCTCATAGTCATCGTCCTTGGCGATGGCCAGCGCATCCACCTTGCACGTCTTCGCCAACACATCCGCAATGTCAGCTTTGGTCACACTTCTGCCCTCTTCCGTCTGACATCTTACTTCGCAAGCTGCTCCGGCTTCGTCTATCAAGTCGATGGCCTTGTCTGGCAGGAAACGGTCGTTCACGTGCTTGGCACTTGCCTCTACGGCAAAGTCAATAGCCTCGTCGTCGTACTTCACGTGGTGGAACTCCTCATATCTCGCCTGCAACTGTCGCAGGATATGCTTTGCCTCGTCAATCGTCGGCTCCGCAATGTCTATCTGCTGGAAGCGGCGTATCATGCCCTTCGAACGGGCAAAATGGCGATTGTATTCCTCGTAGGTCGTAGAACCGATGAAGCGGATATTCCCTGCCTCCAGATAGGGCTTCAACATGTTCGATGCATCCATCGCCCCCTCGCCAGTGGCACCAGCGCCCACCAAGGTGTGTATCTCGTCAATATACACGATATTATTCCCTCTGTGCACTCCGGCGGCGTTCTCGCCGCCAGTCTCTCCCTGTACACCATCCATTATCATCTTGATGCGGTTCTCGAAATCGCCGCGATACTGCGTGCCAGCCAGCAGCGTACCCATGTCGAGCTGATACACCTTAGAACCCTGCAAACGCGCAGGCACCCTACCCTCTTCGATCATTCTCACCAGTCCCCAGACCAGTGCCGTCTTGCCCACGCCGGGCTCTCCCACGTGCAGCGGATTATTCTTGTCCCTGCGGCACAACACCTGAATGGTCCTTTGCAGTTCCTGCTCACGGCCAATCAACGGATTCTGCTGCTCGTACAGGTCGTTCATGCATGTCACGAGCCGTTTCCAGGCGGCCTTGTCTGACGAGCTGGATTCGGTATCTTCATCATCACCCTTTGCCTCCAAGTCATCATCAAACTCATAGAAGTTTATCAGCTGACTCATAAAGTTGGCTTCATTGCCATCCAGGCAGTCTTTCAGCAAGTAGGCCGCCCACGAATCTTCCAATGCCAGGATGCCCTTCGTCAGATGCGGAATATCGAGTTCCTCCGCACTACTCGACACCACCGACTGCACGGCCATTTCCAACACCTTGCCCAACTGCACAGAAGTCTCAGGAATATACTCCTTGCCCTCAGGCAATGATTCCACACCCTCCAAATAATCCTTGAGGCGTTCCTCCAGCTGAAAGGGACTATAGAAAATGTTCACCGCCGCGTTGAAGTTATAATCTTCTATCAATGCCAGCAACAGGTGCTCGGGCATGATATACTCATGTCGGTAGCCCTTACAGCACTCGTATGCCTTGTTCAGCATCCTCGAAGCGCGAATTGTCTGTTTTATCTCTGCCATAATCTTTACTCCTCCGGTTCAACAGTCAAGCGTAACGGATACCCCTGCTCGCGCGCCATGTTCGTTGCCTTGCGGGCCTTCGACACGGCGATGTCGTAGCTGTAGATACCCACCACGGCCTTGTCCGAGTGGTGCACCTGCAACATCAGTGCCTGTGCCTCCTCCTCGCTCTTCAGGAATACCTGCACCAGTATCATCACCACAAACTCCATCGCCGTGAAGTCGTCGTTATAGATGATCACCTTATACCGCCGCGGCTCCTTCAGGTTCGTCCGCTGCCGTTCCTTTATCTGTGACTGTTCTTTTGCCATATGCTTACTTGTTCCTGCAAAATTACAAATAAAAAACGAGCCCACCAAACGATGAGCCCGATTTTTTAAATTAGTTGACTTTCAGTCGACTGATGTCGACTCGGCATTGCAACGCCACACTTTTCACCTTTAGGTAAAAGAATGCTCGAGCAAGCTCGGCATTGCGCTCACTGCTCCATCAGTTCACATCGCCTGGGTCGCCGCCGTCGCCTCCATTGTCATCACCTCCGGTGTTGCCACCACCAGTGTTGCCGCCGTTGCCGGGCGTTACGGTGCCCGTGTTGCCATTGTTGCCGGAACCTCCAGTATTTCCAGATTGTCCGGAATTTCCGCCGTTCGTGGTTCCGTTACTTGGGGTTTCGCCCTTGGCTGCGGCAATCTCAGCCTTGGTCTTGTCCGTGAAGCTGAACTTCACGTCCTTCTTCAACTCCTCACGAGTGAAGTCACCTGTCGACT
>CACYKE010000021.1 GCA_902774925.1 uncultured Prevotellaceae bacterium
ATTCTTGCGGTTCTTAACCGTTACATAACGGCTTGTTCCGGGCAGTCCACTCTCCTTCATCTCAGTGCACTCCAGAATCACCTGAACGCGATTACCCTTAGCTTTCTTGCTTGCCATATCGTTTAGTCTCCTATCACTTTAATGTCTTTCCAATCAACATATCCATTGGCAACAGCCTGCTTCAGGGCTGCATCCAGACCTACCTTGTTAATCATACGCAGACCAGCAGCGCTGATCTTCAACTGAATCCAGCAATCCTCCTCTACATAGTAGAACTTCTTGCTGAACAGGTTTACGTCAAAGACGCGCTTTGTGCGGTGCTTTGAGTGCGACACGTTGTTTCCACGCTGTGCCGTCTTTCCTGTAATCTGACAAATCTTAGACATTTCTATCTACTTTTTCTTGTTCCTAAATACTAACTTACTCCAAACAGGGTGCAAAGGTACAACTTTTAATTGAGATATAAAAATAGAGAATTGATATTTGCCCAACTATTAATATTTTTTAACCTTCGTCGTCCGTTTTGTTCTCCGTTTTGAGGAAATCCAGAAACATTTGCATCACTTTATTGGTTGCAATGGCGAGGTTGATGTCGCGTCCGTGATCCTCCTGAATCATCATCGTCACCTGCTTCTCTTGAGTGCCACAAGCCAACCAAATCGTACCGATAGGAATGTCTTTCGGACCACCAGTCGGTCCGGCATAACCTGTTGAGGCCAGCGCAAAGTCTGTGTTCAGTGCCTTACAAGCGCCTTTTACCATCTGCATAGCCACTTCCTCGCAGACGGCCGTCTTCTCTATCAGCACCTGAGAATCTACGCCAAGCAGTGACTCTTTGATTTCGTCGACATACGAGATGATGCCACCCTTGAAATACTTCGACGCACCAGGTATGGCAATGATTGCCTCGGCAATGCGTCCGCCAGTACAACTCTCTGCCGTACCGACCGTTTTTTCCATTTCCCACAGCAGCTGACTCACTTCCCTGCTAATAATCTTGCTTTCAAAATCCATATCTTACTATTTAAACGTTACTTTACTGAATGCCGGCGCATCAATGCTGCAAAACTCTCCGTCCAGATATTTATAATAACCCACGATACCAATCATCGCCGCATTATCCGTCGTATAGCTGAACTTCGGAATATAGATGGTCCATCCGTAGCGCTTGGCATAGTCGTGGAAGGCATTGCGCAGTCCGTTGTTGGCACTCACGCCGCCAGCCACAGCCACGTGCTTGATGCCCGTCTGCTTCACGGCCAGCTTCAGTTTCTTCATCAGAATGTCCACAATCGTCCATTCCAACGAGGCCGCGATATCTTCTTTGTGGTGTTCAATGAAGTCGGGATCGTCCTCCACCCACTTACGCAGATTATAAAGGAACGACGTCTTCAAGCCCGAGAAACTATAGTCCAACCCCGGAATATGCGGCTCCGCAAACTGATAAGCCTTCGGATTACCCTGACGAGCCAACCGGTCGATGATTGGACCACCGGGATAGCCCAGCCCCATCACCTTCGAACATTTGTCGATAGCCTCTCCGGCAGCGTCGTCAATGGTCTGACCCAACACCTCCATGTCGTTATAGGCGTTCACCTTGACAATCTGCGAGTTACCGCCACTCACCAACAGGCAGAGGAACGGCAATGGCGGCTGGCTTTGGTCGTCGTCGCTCTCCTTGATGAAGTGCGCCATCACGTGTCCTTGCAGGTGGTTGACGTCAATCAGGGGAATGCCCAGCGAGCGGGCAAAACCCTTGGCGAAGTTCACGCCCACCAGCAACGAACCCATCAGTCCCGGTCCGCGCGTAAAAGCCACTGCAGTCAACTGCTCCTTCGTAATACCAGCCCGCTTGATAGCTTCGTGCACCACCGGCACCACATTCTGCTGGTGAGCCCTAGAAGCCAGTTCCGGCACCACGCCACCATACGACTCGTGCACCGCCTGCGACGCTGTCACGTTCGACAGCAGCACACCGTTCTTCAGTACCGCCGCCGACGTATCGTCACACGACGACTCTATACCTATTATATATATATCCTTGTCCATTTTGCCTGCAAAGATAGTGCAAAATTTCGATTTAGCGAAGGGAATGAGAATAAATTTTCATTCCTGAGCCATACTCTTTGAGAATTTTCTCCAAAGTTAACGTCAAAACCCGAAAAATTCCGCCTCTGGGCTGAGTGCTTCGCCGCCTGACCCGGGGTCGACGGGGACATCGGGAGGGGTCGAGCCAGCCAGCAGCGCCCTGTGAGGCAGGGTGAAGATGGTCATGGTGGGTGGAACATAGGTCCGACGTTGCGCCGCAGGGGATAAAGCAAGGGTATCTTTTTTCATCTTACAATATATTTACATCCATTTTTGATAATCATTCCGCGATAGCCTGTGCCTACGCGCTGACCGTTGAGGTTGTATATCTTTTCATTGTCAATGTTTAATTGTCCTTTCTCTTTTTGAGAGTGTGGCGGTGCAATGTCAATTACGTCAATGCCGGTAGGAAAGTAGTCGCCGTCGAAAACCATGGCGAGACTAGGACTTGGAACGTCCTGGCTGCTGATATAGGCAATGTATGACGGCAGGATTTTGTCGGCAGGATGGAAGGGGCGGAAAGCAACGGAGGTCCAATCGGTTGAACCCGCACTTCGCGACAGCGTGTAGAAGTTTGACATTATCTCCGAGTCGTCCATTTTGTGTCCAGCGGGATCGACACTGCCTTTGAAGATGCTGCCCTCATAGAGGGTTGCAGAAGGCGCGTCGCCGCCCTCGTAGGGTGACAGATGCATGATGCCGGATGTTTCTTCGTAGCTGAGCAGCACGGGCAGCAGAGCGGGTAATATGTTGCCTTGGATGCGATTGAGCACCAGTTGTCCAGCATCGATAGCAGTGGCAACCCATGCCTTGCAGTCGGCAGGCAGTTCGGCGGAATAGCCTAGCATGATGGTGGAGAGCTGGGCTGGATTTCGCGTGACGGGGAAGTAGCGGAAGAGACGATTTGGCACGTCCTCATTTTCGCTATAGAACTGGTCCCACCCACAGTCTATTTTCTTATATCCCGTGTCAATATCGGTGCCGATGATTAACTGGTCGGTGGTGCCGTCCTTGACATATACCTCCAACTTGTCGGAGCATCCGTAGAAGACATTGTTGCCCATCAGCTGGACGGGCGGGAACGTTGTGGCGTCTGTGGGGAACCACGTGTTGACATACAGGCGTCGGAGATTGGTGTGCCACTTGAAAACCTCGTCCATGATGCTGGTGCAATAACGGCAGTCGATGGTCATTTCCACGTCATCGCTCACGGTGGTTACCAGCCGTTTCATGTCGTTGGTGATCAGGTAAAGCATGTTGTCGGCAAAGCGCCAGTTTCCATGCGTCACGAAGGCTTGAACGCTATGAGGGAATGTCGTCCCCTCGATGTCGGTCACCTCTCCGGGCAGTTGCAGCGTGTTCATGTTGATGCCGGCAAACACATTCTTGCCAAGCATCACGATGGGGCTCTCAACACCTATTTCATTGACAATACGGTCGACGAACACATAGTCGTTGTCGCCTTCGTAGGTGACGGCCGTCAGCTTCAGCTGAGCTGGCTCGATATAGCGGCAATAGTCAACGGAGGTTATCCCGCCCATGAGCGCATTTGAAGAGCCGTAGGTGCCCACTTGCATGTTACGACTTTGCTTCGGATTCCAATAGAAGAGTCCTACGGGCTTAGGCAGGCTGTCGGTCTGACACATCCATCCGTTGGCATCGTTGAGCACATCGTTGCCGCTCTTTAGGTCTTCGAGGGTGGTTACGTTGATAATATTTTTACCATCTTTGTCCTTAGTAAAGAAATCGCTCGTGTTGAGTTCTTTGATCCACTTGGTGTTGTCCCAGAAACATTTCGAGTGTCGGAATTGTCCTTTATCTATTTCTTTTTGCTCATAGGTTGTAATAATGCTGAATCTTGCATAGTCGTAAGACTTCAACGGCGTTGACGCCATATAGCAATTATTAATACGGCAAGAGGTGACGTCGCCACCGTCCACCATGCTGCTGGCAAAAATGCCTACAGGATTCGACTCGTTGCCGCTCCGCCCCCAGACATCCAGACTGTCAATGGCACAATGACTGATGGTGGTTTTGCTATTAATGGAACCTGCCAGACAACCGAAAACACCGTTCTGGTCTGTATAGATGGTGCCACGCTTAATCAGGATGTGGTTGAGGTCGGCCTTGGTGGCGGTAATCTTGCTGACCACGACGGCTATGGTGCACAGATTTGTAGCATTGATATCGCAATCGTCGAACCGCAGGTTGCACACCTTGCTATCCGTACCCTTCAACTCCTGGATGAACCCGACATTGTCTTGCGAGTCTTCCGAGGTGGTTCGGAAATAAAACTTCTTGATGGTGCATCCCATGCCGTCGAAAGTACCGCGGAAATACTTGATATAATACGACGGGATGGTACGATAGAACTTTTGTGGATACTCGATGTCGCATGCCAGCCTGATTTTCTTCTCTTCAACGTCAGGATCTTGGCATTGCTGGGCAAGCAGCCGGAACTCCGCAGCATTGGTGATGTAGGTCCAGCCATCTACCACCTTGGAATAGCTTTCGGCTACATCGTCTGTCAACGTGTCGGCCATAGCAGGTAGAAACGATAGCGACAACGCAGCTAATAACAGTATTTTTTTCATCTTAGTATATGAATTTTACGGTTTCTTTATCGTTCGACACAAGGAGTACTCCGCGGCGAACGTGAGACACGTTGAACGTGGCAACACCTGTGGCAGAGGCTTTCTGACGGGCAAGAATCATACCGCTGGCAAGATAGAGGCACACATCTTGTCCAGGCTCTGCACCGCTGACGGTTACCGTTGAGCCACTGGTCGTGACATGCAGCGTGGCGCGAGCGTCGCCGTCGTCGAAGACGTTGTCTACAGCCGTAGTCTTGTCCGAGGGATAGACGGTGACAAGTGCGTAATCGCGGTGGCGGTTGCCGCCAGCGATGCTGCTACGTTGCAGGTTGCGTGAGATTTTCTTAACGACGGGTCTGATGAAGAGGGTTTGGGTCTCGGTGACCTTTGGAATCGTGACAGCGATATCCACGGTCTCGAAGTTGCGACTCTTCTGGAAGAATCCGACTTTGGATATATTCCCTTGTGTTAAGGTGGCGGCTTGGGATTTAAGTCCGCCTCCGAACACTAATATGTCGGATGCGGAGTTTTCCAAATAGTTGGACTTGGAGTCCTTTTCGATATTAACCTCTATACAATATCCATCAGGCATAGGTCGCTTGGAGACATTTCTCACGCGCAACAGGATTCGGTTGTTGCCCTTGTCGTCAACAGACTGGCTGATGACGTAGCACTCCAGTTTCGGAATGTCGGGGAAGAGGTCCTTGGCCTGCTGCTCATAGATAACATCCTCTGATGAGTTGTCATCAGAATAGGTCATTCCCATAAGACGTGCATGAGCGCGCTTGGTGCGTCGCGCAAGGAAGCGCGGCAGCTGCTTGGCCTGCAGACCCAGTACATCGTCGTAGCTGACGGTGAGCTTGGTGTTGATGGCCTTTCCGCTTTGGTAGGGAATGGATACGCGCTCCTGGGCTGTCATGCCGGCAGGAATGACGAGGTGCAGGGGGATGGAGTCTTGCACGTCCTCGACGCTGAGCACGCAACGATTGATAGTGGACTGTCCGAGGTTGGTCACCTTGACCAAGAAGGTCGTCTGCGCTTCCTCCCCAGTTGAGCCGGTGATGGCTTGGTTCTCGTCCTGGTCAAACTGGATGCTATAGCTGAAGGCATTGCTGAAGTAGGCTACTACGCGGTTGAGCTGCGTGCCGTTAATGGTGTCGTTAGCCAGATAGCAGGCGCTGATTTTCTCGTCGGTCATGTAGCCGTCGTAGGAATACACCTGATTTGCATGGTTAATGCGTGCCAGCGTGAGCGGTGAGCCCACGATGATGGCCTGGTCGTTAGGAACGAGGCGTGCTGCAAAGAGGGTGTTGTAGGTAGAGTCGGCGCTGGCATCCTGAGTGGTCTGCACCCACATCAGTCCGAGGTTGCTCAGCGAGCGGGCGTTCTGGTCGGCCACCAGTCGGAAGCTGGATATGCCGTCGTTACCGGTTGTTACCGACGTGTTGAGCTGTCCGTCGGGCTGACCTTGCATGTCGTAGCTGTTGAGGGCAATGCGCACCTGCTTGTCTTCGGTGCCTGCCTCGGTAAGCTGAGCTACCACATTGTGGTCGCCCACGCGTCTGACCTCAAATATGTTGTTTGCCTGCATAGGTGCATCGGTAATGGTCACGTTGCCGTTTTCTGCCACATGGATGAATACGGGCTTGACGACATCGTCGGGTAATATTTCGGTGGCGGCGATGAATGCCTCACCGTTGTGGTAGCTAATCTGATACTCTGAGAGTTGCAGTTTCCTATTCAAGCGTAGGATGCTGACGGGCTCGGTCCAGCTGGTGCCGTCGAAACGCGAATACATCAGGTCGCCCATGAACTGCAGATTCTCGATGTCGTTCTGCTCTTCGGGGCTCAAGCCACTTTTGCGGATGTAATAGCCCTGTTGCCAGATGGCGGCGGCATGACCATTGTCGTCGAGTGCCACACGGGGTTTGGTGTTGGTATCGTTGTTGTCCTGCCAGATAGGCTTGGCGCTATACCATTTGCCGCCAGCCTTCTTGTAAATGTAGTAGATTTGGGAGATATTGCCTTTTTCGATGGCAAAATCCACCAGTTGCTCGTCGCTGGGGTTCAGCTCCTCGTCTGTCAGCTTGCGCGTAGCCTGCTCATAGACCACGATATCCATATTGGCCGACGATGCAGAGTGGTAGTCGGCAGCTCCACCGGTACGATAGTCGCTGATGACGGCGGGATTTTCTGTAGAGATGACGCGCAGATAGCGGCCGTTGGGTGTGCCGTCGTTAGTCTTATTATAGATGATGCTGTCGCCGCCCGAAAGGAAGCGGACGGGATAGGTCAGTTCTACGTCTGTGGCGAGGTTGGTGCCCGGCAGACTGCTGTTCACCCGTCGCGACGCGCTGTTTGCCAGTTGTGGCGCATTCGTCTCGACACCGGTGGCCATATACGACTTGTAGTTTTTGTGATAGGGATTGCTGTTGGACTCGTTGCCCAATAGTATTGGGGGCACATAACTCGAACTGCCCACCATCCATTCGTCGGACTTGTTCCAGCAGAGTAACGCCACCTTATAGTATAGTCCGAAGCCTAAACGATAAGCCCATGCGGATCCTTTGAACGGACGGTCGAACCACAGACGGTCGCCGACACCAGCCTTGAAATACGCTCCAGCACAGGCTAGCAAGCCGGCCTCCACGCCACCTGCGATGACGTTGAACCTCGTACCCGCTCGCGCAAATCCGTCAGCCCTGCCCATTACGCTGGCGCCAACGAGATGGGTCTTCAGCGGGTTGATCTCGTTGGTACCGTCGTCGTAATAATAGATGCCGGCTTTGGCCGTCATCAGCAATTGGACATAAATTTCCAGTCCGCTGTCGAGCGCCTTGATCGCCTTTTTGGCATACTGGTTTTCTGTCAGAAATTCAAGGCCTTTCTTGATGCCAAACTTTTTGGCTACCTTGTCGGCATAACTGAGTACATTGAGTTTGGCATTCGCTTCGGCTACTGCCCTGGCGTTGATATTGAGCTCGTCGAAGAACCGCAGACCGGGGAAATCCTCGAGTTTCATCAGAATCGGAAAGCTGTACTGGGAGAACAACTCGACCCAGGCGGAAGCCTTGAGGGAATAGGGGTCTTCCTCCTTGTTGGTGAATTTATTATATATATCTTCCCACTTGCTCTCGATGTAGATACCGTCATCATCGGTAGAACGTATATTGATTTTGTCTGGGTTTAAATTGGCAATCTGGCCATTATCAAGCCCCTCATAGCCTTCTTTCCACTTGCTCGTAGCATCTTTACCGTCGACGAAATCGAGGTCGACACCAACGCCAATGGCACCAAAGACGCTGATCTTCTTGTTGCGCCACAGGTCGATGTCCACGCCGGCACGAATGTAAAGTGGTGGAGGCGCCAACGGGATTTTGAACGAGACGTTGATACTCTCGGCGCCGAGTATACTTTCGGCATTCGAGCTGGCTTCTTCGTCAGGATTCAGTTTTTTCTTGCTATCATCCTCGGTACGCTTATTCCATTCATCGATGTCGATATAGCAGTTGTAAAGAATGGGCAGTTTCCGTGCCTCTTTGTCGTCCACAGCCAGATAGGGTCGCCCGCTGCAGCCCGCGTCGAGATAGCCTTCCAGCGGGAACTCTGCATCCCAATAGTAATAGTCGAATGACGGATAGTTCACGCGGCGTGCTTCGCCCTCGACGCTTTCTATCTTGATATCGTTCTGCTCAGCGCTTTTGTCTTTCTTCAGGTAAACGCGGTCACCGGGCATTGCCGTCTTGCTGGTCGAGAAGGTGACGTTCAGCTTGGCCAGCCGCTCGATGAGCTGTCCGTCGACATATTTCTGCTGGCCCTCTCGCGAGGCAAACTCATCGTAGGGTACGGTGGCCGTGAGGGGCTCGTTAAGCACGTTGATTACCAGGATGTTTGCCAGATAGAGAGAGTCGCGCATCGCATCGACGGGCTCCAGCGCCGTCAAGTTCATCCGCGAGACATACATACCGCTCTCGGGCATGCGGTTCGAGTCCAGATAAATATCGAGGTCCTGACTTTCCTCGTAGAGCCATCCTGTCGTGGGGTTAAAGGCTCCGCGGCAATGGGTCACGCGAGGAGCATAGCCCTTCAAGTACGACTCGATGACACACGGCTCGCCGTTGGTGATGGCAAAGAACTGTCCGTCGTCCTTCTGTTCCCAGGGAACACGGTCATTGTCCTTGATGGTGCCGTCCTGATTCAGCAGCGAGATATTCATGACCAGATCCTTGGCATTTGTCAGCGGGATGTTGTCCTTGAAGACGTGAAGCCACAGCGTATCGTGTGGGGCAAACATGCGCGTGTCGAGATACGACGGGTTGGGAGACTCGAGCCATTTGTGCTTCAGAAACGGCATCTGGCCGCCAGTCATCACGATGGCAGACTGATCGTCGAAATGGGTAACAAGGTCCTCGGCCCAGTCGCTGACTTTAATCCTCATACGCTTGAATCCGTCGAAGCGCAGCCATGCTTCCACGATGGGGTTCATCAGATAGGTGTAGAACGTATAGAGCTTGTCGGGCTGCAAGTCGCTGATGGTGACGGTGTCGGTCTTCGACGTCTCGTCGTCCATCTTCACATACTGCAGGTCATAGCGGCCGGGCACCAGACGGCTGCGGTCGAGCATCACCGACCGTGCGCCGCGTGCGCCATAGCTATGTCCGCGGAACGTGAAAGTCTTGGCCAGTTCCTCGCCAACTTCGTTGGGCCATACCTTGATTTCAATCTGCCGGTCGCCACGTGGCGGGGATACGTAGATGTAGTCGCGCGTGGAGAATGTCTTCGACGTATTCAGCTTCGGGTCGTCGGTCCTCGTGATGTAGGTGACGCGCACATGAAACAGCCGTTGCCCCTCGCCTCCGTCCACGCGGAGCACGATGTACTGATTGTCGCGCGCATCAAAAAACTGCTTGTAAAAACCCACCGTGTCCTTGGGAGCGGGGTTGCTCACCAATTCGACGAGACGCTGCATTTCGTCAGCATTGTCGATGACGCTATGATCGACGGCTTTCCATTGGAACTTGGTATTGTCGCTCCAGGAATCCAGTTCCGACAGGTTAAATGCATATTCTACCGTGAAGTCGGCATTCATCATTGCCAGCTTCTTGCTAACCTCTTCCAAGCTTTTTTGGGCAGATGCCAATGTCACCGCCAGAAAGGCTATTATCAGTAAAAGACTTCTTCTTATCATTTTCTTATTATTTTCCTGCAAATATACGAATTTCCCCGTTAATTATCAGCAAAAACTTGATGCTTTAACATTTTTTGAGTCCGACCGCCCTGTTTTGAGAGCGGCCGGCTCTTTTTGTTTACTGCTTCTTCCCGCGCATCTTGGCAAACGAGGAGTTGGGATGTGTCTTGACATACTCCTCCATCGAAATGCTGTTCTTGCGCGCCTCTTCCATCTCAGCCTCGCGCTTCGCATCCGCCGCTGCACGCTCCGCCGCAATAGCCTTTTGCTCGGCAGAGTTCTCGGCAGGCGACCCAGTCGTCTTACCCTTAGTCTTCGCACGCTCCAAGCGCAGTTTTGCGGCCTCGTTCTCATATTGGTAGCTTCTGTTCTCCCAGTTTTTCAGACGCATGCCCGTGTTCCACGTCTTTTCCAATTCGAAGCGCATCTTCCTGCCCGACCGGTTCTCCTGCGCCCAGTAGAAGTAGAAGCTGTTAATCATTTCGTGGTCATACTTGTCGCCAAACGACTTGCACTCTTCCATGAAAGCCTTCTTACGAAATGGCAATGTTTCCTTCAGGCTCTTACGACCGCGTTTCTTCCTTGTCCGGGCGACAGCCTCACCTTCAAAACCAGCTTCAGCATTGCGTCCTACGATAGATAGATTTTCTGAATCTTTTTCTTTATTTTCTTTTTCTAGTGAAAGGGTACCGGGGGAAGAGAGTCTTTTGCTTTTCCTTGTTTTTCTGCTCTTTAGAGTGCAGCGCACCCCCAAAAAATTACGCAGTTTCTTCTGCTCCCCAGCGACAACAGCCTGTTCAGCTTCATCCATCTTTGCAAATATGGACGCAGCCATGTACAGGTGGCGCAACGACTCATATGCGCGCGTTCCCTCATTGTCACCCTTGAAACCACTGATTCGCAGCAGTTCCTCAATATCATTCTCAATCTGTTTCACGTCAAAGTTTGTGTTCTCGACGTCCTGTTGTTTGTTAGTCTCATTTGAATTCATAATTAAATTTTACTCGTTATTTTGCCTCTCTTGCACTCCACGGTGATATAGAATGGCGTTATTCATCCCGTGGCTCGGAGCCGTGCTCAGTTTTTGACTGCTGACTAACATCTAAAAAGAATGCAGCAGAAACTCCCGATTCGAAATTTCTGCTGCAAAGATCAAGGTGAAAAAAGTGAAAACCTACGATTTTCAAATATTCTTTTTAATTATTTTCTAGTGCTTCTTCTATCTCATTGAAACACAATTCGTTAAGCATCGTTTCTTTTTTCTTGATATAGTTCGAAAAAGTGTCGTAGGAATTTTTTGCGTACCTATCACCCAAAACTTTCCCCAAATCTTCCGACGAATGACTGCCGTAGAATTTGTATTTGCTTTGCAGATGACTCACAATTTTGCATAGACACATCATGTTAAACCCGTTGTTATACTTGCTCGAATTGTAGTTCATCAGTAATTCCGAGATGTTTTCGCTCATGATAATATGCTCCCAGATATCCTCGTAGTCATCATAATACTTCTCGGCAGCTAACTCACGCAGTTTCATGGCAGCTTCAAAAGCATTCAACTTCATCTTTCTACGTCGCTTGTCAGGTCTTTCCGTCTCTCGTACAATAGCATCCTTCTTAGCCAGATAGAACAGCAACAGCAGCATTGTGTCGTCGTCGAGCTGTTCGCGCTTCAATGCCTGACCGAAAGCTTCGGGACTCTCGTTCCATCTATTATAAATGTACCCGCGCATATCCTGCAACCACTCTTCCACCTCCGCAGCGTCTGCTTTCCATTGCTCGTCCAACGAGCCGCCTTTGCGCTCCAGATGTTGTTTGTGGTTTGCCCAATATTCATGCCATCCGTCGCTCTCCAACAGTTGATTCTTGGCCTTCTCAAATACGTTTGCCACAGCGGCATCATTTTGCTGAGTCCCATCTATATGTTTACACACCATTTCGGTAAACAGGTGTCGCATCAGCAAAGCTAAAGCCATCTGCGGTCGATTGTCAGCAGCCATTTCAGACACCTTTCTGCCCAGATTGAAAAAATTCATGACGTCTGAATCATCCTTGCTGACCTCGTTCGTCTGTTTCATGATGTTACCAATTTTCGTCATTACTTCCATGACGTCCTCTTCAGCTAAATATGGCATCACATGCTTCACTAACAACGTGGTCACCTTCCGCTCTAACGTCGAATCCAAATGAGAGTTGCTTGTCTGATGTTCCGTCAACTTTTTCCAGAAGTCAACAGTCTTCGCTTCTGCACGATGGGCAGAAAGACTCAGCAACCGCGTCAACTCTGCATCCATGCTTTCGTCATTGAGGAATGGTCGCAGGCCGTTGATAACAGAAGGCAAAAGAAAAGTCTGCGGATGGCGCAAGAGGTCGTATATACAAGCATATACCCGCTCCATTCTTGCGTACACAGCCATGACCTCCACGCCGCTGTCATTGTAAATACCATCAGCGCGCTCTTGCGTAATCTGCGCCATACGACTTTGCGCCACCTTCCAGTTGTGCGTCGCCATATCAAGCAGCCGCCTCACCTCGTGGTCCGCCGCCAACTCAATGTTTCTCCGTTCTTTATTGTCGTTCATAGTCACCATTTTTCGATTTCAATGCACAAAGGTAACACAATTCAACCGAAAAACAAAACATTTGAAAAACAATTTGATAAAATTTGGAATTCTCGAATTTAGTTCGTATCTTTGCAACCAGAAACGTAATAACAAGAGAATTATGAGCACTGCAACATTGACAAACCTGTTGAACTATCTCTATGGAACACTCTCGCCCAGCAATATGCGATGGGTAGGAGAGCACCTGATAGAGTATGCCAAGAAAGAAGAAGATGAGCACTTGCGCCCCTTCACCATGGATGAAATAGACGACATGCTTGACGAGGCAGAAGCCGCTTTTGAGGCTGGAGACTACCTGACCAATGAAGAAGTGTTTCACCACGAAAAGAGTGCAGTAGCTGTATGAAAATACATTGGCACAAACGAGCTTCAGCAGCATTGCATCAAATTGAGGAGTACATCTTGCGGGATTTTGGAGAACTGGTTCGCCAAGAGTTTATGGATGAAGTGGAAGATGCCGTCCTTGCCTTGGCAAACACGCCCAATATGGGTAAGATTGATCCTCTTTTTGCACACCGTAAGTTAGAGTACCGCAGCATCATTGTCAGACGTCTCAACAAAGTTGTTTATTACATCAAAGGTGACACTGTCCACATTGCTGCTTTTTGGGATACTCGCCGTGAACCAAAGAATCAGGCACGGCAGACAAAATAAATCACCACCTTCCCTGCTCTCCGCCGCTCTGTTCCCTGCTGTCCGCCGTCAACTGCCGGGCAGACCGCCGAACACTTACCGGCAGACCGCCGAACACTTACCGGCAGACCGACAGGCCGATACTATTCATCAATACTCCAAGACTATCCGCCATTAGTCCAAAAGTATTTTGTAATACTCCGAAAGTATTGAAAAACACCCTTGCTGCATTTCATAAAAACTCGCCATTAATTTTTAGATTTTCCGAAAAATATTTGGAAATTCCGAAAATTAGTGCTATATTTGTACCCAAAAAGAACTATAAATAGATATGGCACAGATTAAAAGCGAAGCTGCCTATAGAGCAGCGATGAAAAGAATTGATGAACTGCTTAAAGTGGTTAACGACTCTACTCCAGCTGACGACCCAAGCTATCTGGAGTTGGATATGATTTCTGATATGGTAGCAGAATATGAGAATACTTTAAAAATCGGCTTTCTTCTCCCATTCATCGCTACTGATTCCGCTGACGGAATACTTCGTTTGTTGCGCCATTCCTGGCATCACCACAGCCATCATTGCTGCTATCAATAAAATTTTCTTCATAATCATATTCTATTAGTGCGCAAAGGTGCGAAAAAAAACGAGCCCACCAAACGATGAGCCCGATTTTTGTAGTGTCATTGCTTGGATTACATATCTCCACTAAAGCGAATCTTACTAAAAGTAAGAATTGCTACCACTAGAATACATGCCACAACGAATGGCAGACTATAAATCAGGGAATCGACAAAGGACATCTTGTAGACATACAAGAACAAATTCATTGGCACGTATATGCTCAGGAACCCCGCAAATACACAATACTTGAAAGGTATCGGCTCTTTGGCCAACTTGACGCTTCTGTTGCAATGGTTGCAAACGGTTGTATAGTCGGTGCCTCGGTAAATGTATTTAAGACATCTCTTTAAAGAAATAATCTCGTGACAATATGGGCATTCTCTGACCTTTGGTCTGAGTGTGGCGTTGCAATCTCTGACTTTCATAATTACTTATTTTGTTTATTCGTCTCTGTATTCTAGGATATCGCCGGGTTGGCAACCTAATTCGCGGCAGATGGCTTCAAGGGTTGTGAAGCGCACAGCCTTGGCTTTACCCGTCTTTAGGATAGAGAGGTTGGCGAGGGTCAGCCCTACGCGATCTGCCAGTTCGCTCAGCGACATTTTGCGCTTAGCCATCTCAACATCGAGATTTACTATTATCTTTCCCATAGGCCATTAAATTGTTAATTCTTGTTCTTCTTGCATCTGGATGCCTTTGTTAATCATCCAACCAGCAGTTTGCAAGGCCATTGAAGCTAAAAACGAGAGCAATATTAGCAGCACAACCCAAAGGCCATCATTGCTATAACGGCTAAAGATGGACACGGACAGAATAGAGATGACACTAAGGATATTGGAGAGGCGAATGAACATTCGCGCATTACGTTTGGTAAACACTTGTCGTCGGGCAATACTTCTGTTGATTTGGATATAGACATAGGCAAATACAACAATATATGCACTTACAAAGGCACATGCCAAGATGTCTATGCGATTGAACTCCACTTGAAAGCCCTTGTGCCATGCATATATCCCAATAAAGATTATTGCTGAGACTATGATTTGGAAGACTATCCACGATGCACAACTATAGCTGTCAGGGGCGTCTAAGCCCACATAGTCTATCTCCCACCACTTCTTAAGCCAACACTTCAGTTTCTTTTTCATAGTTCTTCTTTTTTTATACTATTTTCCCATACTGCACTTATATCGTTAATTCCTGCTCTTCCTTCAGTTTCAAGCCAATGGCGAATGCCTCGGCTACAATCAGGTTAAACACACTGAAAATCATCAAACCGATGGTTTCGTCGAATGCCACGGCAAAATTCTCACCTTCCCACAAAGTAGAACAAAGAACGAACACTGTGCAATATTTAATGTTTATACGGTGAGTTCCTGTTCTTCTTTCAGCTTCATGGTGTCCTTGATGAACTTGGGCACGAGGAAGAAGACGATGGCAATCCAGTAGATGGCTCCTGAGAAGACTGTCCTAGCCAGTGAGGGAAGTTTGTCCATGTATTCGCTTTCAACATGATGGTAAACATAGTTGAAGAGAAGCCCCGCTATGAAGAATTTTACGATTACCGACACGCCCAACGCATAAAACAGCCAGATGCTCCACTTGGAATACTGCTTATTGATATAAGTAAGATAATACATAGTGAAGAAGATAGCCATGAAATAGCAGACGCAGATGTTCTCGAACAGATAGCAGAGACTTTGGCAATAGTCGTAGCCTGTCGTGGCGGCGTGCATGTCCTGAATGTTGCCATAGATGACAACCGCCATTACAATGGTTACAACCACGAGGACAACCGTGGTGATCGGATTCTTTACCGCATTGCGAAACAAATTAATTGTACCCATAATTTTATTGTTTTAATGATGTTATTTATTGATTTCGCTTATATGTTTATCGAATTTCGATATGCAAAAGTAGGAACTATTTTTCGTTCCACCAAACAAATTCGATAAAACTTTATCGTTTTTCAATAAATTTAACGTTTGTGCAAAGTTTCCTAGATAGCAAAGGGTTTGGAAAGTTTTTGTTGTAAATGAAGCATAATTGAGAAATAATGTGTAATTTTCACCTTTGGTGAAGATAGGCTGCACCTCAGAAAAACTCAAATAAATTTGGTTTTTCGTTCGGTTTGCACTATCTTTGTAGGCGAAATAAGCAACAATACATTATGAACAATAACAAATACCCGCATTTGACGAGCCCGATTCAGTTGGGCAAGGTGACATTCCGTAACCGAATTTTCTCTGCACCAATGGGTGCGACAGACATTACCGCTGACTGCTGTCCGGGACCCCGCACGCAAGGGTTCTATGAACTTCGCGCCAAAGGCGGTGCTGCTGCCGTTACCGTCAGCGAACTCGTAGTTCATCCTGAAACCGACGGTAGCCACATGCTGCATCTCGACCTAGAGACGGTAGGTTGCCTGGCTGCCCACACCTTCGTGGCCGATGCCATTCGTCGACATGGGGCTGTACCAAGCATCGAACTGTCGCACTCGGGCCAGTATGCAGGCACGTATATGTCCGACAAGAACAAGAAGGCGAGTCTGAACCAATGGGGTCCCAGCGACGGCACTCGTCCTGACGGCCGTCCTGTGAAGGCACTCTCGAAGGAACAGATTGCCGATATCGTGAAGACATATGGCGAGAAGGCTGCGCTCTGTAAGCGTGCGGGCTATGAGATGATTATGGTGCATGCGGGTCATGGCTGGCTTTTGCACCAGTTTCTGTCGCCCTATCTGAACCATCGTACCGACGAGTACGGAGGTTCGCTGGAGAACCGCATCCGCATTGTTCGTGAGGTGCTTGCCTCCGTACGTAATGCCGTAGGACCTGGTTTCCCTGTGGAAGTGCGCCTTAGCGGTAGCGAACTGTTTGACGGCGGTTATGGCATCGAGGACGGTATCAAGATTGCACAGGCTGTCGAAGAGTATGTCGATTTGATTCATGTCTCAGCAGGTTCCTATCAGTTCGGTTTCTTCAACACCACGCCTCCGATGTTCGATGAGCACGGTGTGAACGTATGGCTGGCTGCTGAGATTAAGAAGCACGTCAACAAACCTGTGGCCACGATTGGTGCGTTGAGCGATCCTGAACAGATGGAGCGTATCATCGCCGAGGGAAAGGCCGACGTAGTGTATATGGCCCGTCAGTTGCTGGCCGATCCGTTCCATCCGCAGAAGGTGATGGCCGGAAAGGAAGACCGCATCGTGAAGTGTCTGCGTTGTTACACCTGTATGGCGGAGCGCCCTGTCACCTTCACCCGCCGTTGTGCCGTCAATCCGTTGATTGGTCGTGAGATAGAGGGCATGGAGGTGCTGCCTGCCCGTCAGAGCAAGAAGGTGATGGTGGTGGGTGCTGGTGTTGCCGGACTCAAGGCTGCCATTACGGCTGCCCAGCGTGGTCACAAGGTGATTCTCTGCGAGAAAGCGGACAAGGTGGGTGGTATCCTGAAATCGGAACAGGCGCTGCCGTTCAAGTATGAGATGTATGAGCTGGGGGTTGTCCTTGAGCGTCAGGCCAAGGACGAGGGCGTGGAGATTCGTCTGAACACCACCGTTACGCCTGAATATGTGGAAAAGGAGGGCGTCGATGCGCTCATCCTCGCTGTGGGTTCTACGCCGCTCGTTCCACCCATCCCTGGCATCGATGGAGAGAACGTCATCGTCGTCAACGACTATTATCTGAATAAGGATAAGGTGGCCGATAGCGTCGTCGTGCTGGGCGGTGGTCTTGCCGGTTGCGAGTGTGCCATCCATCTGGGTATGGAAGGCAAGAAGGTGGAACTGGTTGAGATGCGCGACACGCTGGCTGCCGACTGCAACATCCGCCAGCGTCCCATCCTGATGCGTAAGGTGGCTGAGTTCTCAACGGCCCATACGGAATATACGGGTCAGAAGATTACGGCTGATGGTGTCGTCTGTAAGGATAAGGACGGCAACGAGGTGCTCGTTCCTGGCAAGACGGTCATCTGCGCCCTTGGCCAGCGTGCCAACCGTGCCGACGTGGATGCCCTCCGCGGATGTGCCCCGTTCGTTCGTGAGGTAGGCGACTGCGTCCGTCCTGCCAATATCACCAAGGCCATCTACGAGGCCTATCACGCAGCTTTGGATATTTAACAACAACATGAATAGAAACTGATTATGAAGAAAATATTATTGATAGCAGCAATGGTTGCTGCAGTGATGCCGGCAATGGCACAAAAGACGAAGTATTCCGTCAGCGGAATCAGTAGTGACAATGGTAGAACGGTGTATCTGACAAACCAGAACAACATGATCTTCATCGACAGTACGATTGTGGCCGAGGGTAAGTTTGCCTTCGCAGGGGCTGTGGACAAGGACGCCTTGCTGTCTGTGAGTCTGAAGAATGCTGATTGGCAGACGCCTTTCTTCAACGACGGCACGCCTGTAACCATCAATCTGAACGACAGCACGCTGAAGGGCTCTGCACTGAACGAGAAGTTGAATGCCTGCGACCGGCAGATGAACGAGCCGTTGGCACGCTTCAGGAAAAAGCTTGCACGAATGACGGATGCTGAGAAAGAGGCACATGAAGAGGAGCTGAATAATGAGGTGAAGAAAATATTCGACGACGAGGCAGCATTTGTCAACAAGATTTTCGTCGACGAGCGTAACACCCTGATTCCCGTGGCCTTTGCCGAAGAGTACTTGTACGAAAACGGACTGAGGGCTTACGACAAGCTGGTAGCAGAGAAGGTGGCCTTTGCCAACCATCCTGCGTTGAAACAAGCGCGAGACATCGTAGCCTTCACGCTGGCTCCTGCCGAAAAAATGGTCTTCATCGGTCAGCAATTTACGGATTTGGAAATGGCCGCCCCCGACGGCAAGATGCACAAAGTGAGCGAACTCACTGGTGCCGGCAAGTGGGTGCTCGTAGATTTCTGGGCTTCGTGGTGCGGTCCCTGCCGTGCGGAGATGCCTAACGTGTTGGACGCCTATAACAAATACCACGCCAAGGGTTTCGAGGTGGTCGGCGTCTCGTTCGACAACAAGAAAGAGGCTTGGGTGAAAGGCGTCGAACAGTTGAAGTTGCCCTGGCTGCAGATTTCCGACCTAAAGGGCTGGCAGTGTGCCGCTGCATCCATATATAATATTGACGGCATTCCCGACAATATCCTTATCGACCCACAGGGCAAGATTACTGATCGCGGCCTTCGCGGCAAGGACCTGCAAAGTCGTCTGCAGGAGATTTTCGGAGAGTAATTGCTAAGAACGATGATAGTATGTATCGCTGAGAAACCCAGTGTGGCGCGTGATATTGCACGGATTATCGGTGCGACGACGAGCCACGACGGGTATATGGAAGGAAACGGTTTTCAGGTGACGTGGACGTTCGGCCACCTGTGTACGTTGAAGGAGCCGCACGACTACACGCCGATGTGGAAGGCATGGAGCCTGACGTCGCTGCCGATGATTCCTGAGCGTTTCGGCATCAAGTTGATTGACGACAACGGCATCAAAAAGCAGTTCTCGATAATCGAGGGACTGATGCAGAAGGCTGAGCGCATCGTCAACTGCGGTGACGCGGGACAGGAGGGTGAACTCATCCAGCGGTGGGTGATGCAGAAGGCTGGGGCGAAGTGTCCCGTAAGCCGACTGTGGATATCGTCGATGACGGACGAAGCCATCCGCGAGGGCTTTTCCAATCTGAAAGACCAAGCCGACTACCAGCCGTTGTATCTGGCCGGACTGTCGAGAGCCATCGGCGACTGGTTGCTGGGCATGAACGCCACGCGACTGTACACGTTAAGGTACGGTCAGAACCGCCAAGTGCTCTCGATAGGTCGCGTGCAGACCCCTACCCTCGCCCTTATTGTCAATCGCCAGAAGGAGATTGACACCTTCAAGCCCGAGCCGTATTGGGTGTTGGCAACGGTCTATCGCGACACGACATTTACGGCCACGTCAGGTAAGTTTACGTCGAAGGAGGAAGGCGAAAAGGCCTTTGCCACCATCGAGGGCAAGCCGTTTACGGTGACGAAGGTGGAGAAGAAAGAGGGCAAAGAACAGCCGCCACAATTGTACGACCTGACGTCGCTGCAGGTGGATTGCAATAGGAAGTTCGGCTATTCGGCAGAGATGACGCTGAACCTTATCCAGGCACTCTACGAGAAGAAATACACGACCTATCCGCGTGTGGATACGCAATATCTGTCGGACGACATCTATCCGAAATGTCCGCAGACGATGAACGGCCTGTATCAGACGAAGTTTCAGGGCGTGGCACCGTATGCAGAGCTCATTAAGCCCATTGGCGGCAAGGCGCTGAAGAAGTCGAAACGCGTGTTCGACTCGTCTAAGGTAACCGACCACCACGCCATCATTCCCACGGGAGTGATTCCGCAGGGACTGAGCGATGCCGAGCAGAAGGTGTTCGACCTCGTGGCAAGGCGGTTTATCGGAGTGTTCCTGCCGGATTGCAAGTTTTCCACGACGACGGTGCTGGGGGAAGTACGGGCTGATTCAGAGCCTGTTGCGACTGAGTCGCAACAAACAGTGGAGAGCGCCAAAGGTGGGGCTTCCGATACCGTTGAGTTTAAGGTGACCGGTAAGGAAATCCTTGACCCAGGCTGGCGCGTGGTGAGGGACAAAACCCCAGAACCCGCGGAGAATACGGAAGCGACGGACAATCCTGAGAAAAAAGAAGCTGACGAGGAGCGCACGTTGCCGACCTTCGTGAAAGGCGAGAGCGGCGACCACCAACCTACGCTGACGGAGAAATGGACCACGCCACCACCTTATTATACGGAGGCTACCCTGTTGCGCGCCATGGAGACGGCAGGTAAGTTTGTGGAGGACGAGACCCTGCGTGCCGCCATGAAGGAAAACGGCATCGGACGTCCGTCGAGTCGTGCGGGGATCATCGAGACGCTGTTCAAGCGCCACTATATCCGTCGTGAACGCAAGCGTCTGGTAGCCACGCCGACAGGTATCGAACTCATCGACCTGATTCGCGAAGACCTGTTGAAGAGCTGCGAGCTGACGGGTATCTGGGAGAAGAAGTTGCGCGATATTGAAGCGAAGAAATACGACCCGAAGCAGTTTATCGACGAACTGAAGCAACAGGTGACGGATATCGTGCACGACGTGATGAGCGACCCCACCAACCGGCGCATCACCGTGATGCCCCAAGAGGAAGAAAAAAAGAAGAAAGGCAATAAAAAGGGGTGATACTGCGTTATATAGTCAGTATGAAGAATTATTGGCTGTTGGCAATTGGCTGTTGGCTGTTGGCACTCGTCACTGGATGTGCGGGAGCCGATCAAGCCGTGAAGAAGGGTGATAAGTTCTACGCCCTGGGCGAATATTTTGATGCTGCCAACCAATATAAGAAGGCTTATTCGCAGACGCCTCCCAAGCAGCGCGCCCTGCGCGGAAAGCGGGCATTGAAGATGGCTGAATGCTATCGGCGCATCAACTATACTCAGAAGGCTATTGCCGCCTACAACAATGCTGTCCGCTATAAACAGGAAGACTCGTTGACGCACCTGTATCTGGGTCAGCAACTGATGAAAAACGGCAGTTACAAGGAGGCCGCCAAGGCATTCCAGACATTCTTGGACTCGGCAGGGAATTACGCATTTTCGGATTCACGAGATTACGTACAGCTGGCTCGCAGGGGACTGCGTTCGGCACAACAGGCTCCCGCGTGGAAGCAGGAGGGTTCAGCCTATACCGTGAAGCGCGAGAACTTCTTCAATTCGCGACGGGCGGAGTATTCTCCCATGTTGGCTGGCGAAGAGAACAACCAGCTGTTCTTCACCTCCACGCGCAATCAGGCCAAAGGCGACGAGCTTAGCGGTATCACAGGAACGAAGAACGGTGATATCTTTATGTCGCAGAAGGATGATAAGGGCAAGTGGCAACGGCCGGAAGTCATCGACAGCGAACTAAATTCAGAGTTCGACGAGGGTGCCTGCTCGTTTACGCCCGACGGTCGGACGATGTATCTGACGGTTTGCAAGACCGACCCCCAATATCCGCGCTATGCAACCATCGCCACCTCGAACCGTAGCGATGCCGCCTGGAGCAAGGCGACGGAACTGAAACTGACGCACGACACACTATCAGCCTATGCCCATCCTGCCATTTCGCCTGACGGAGAGTGGCTCTACTTTACCAGCAACATGCCAGGCGGAATGGGTGGTTACGACATCTGGCGCGTCCGTCTGACGACGAGTGGTGTGGCAGGCGTAGAAAACCTCGGTGCACCTATCAACACCCCTGGCGACGAGCTATTCCCGACGTTCCGACCCAATGGTGACCTCTACTTCTCGTCAGACGGTCACGAAGGTTTGGGCGGACTAGATATCTATATCGCCAAACCTGCTGAGAATCACGACAACATTTCGGAAAACTCACAACTCTACGAGCTGGAACATCCGGGCTATCCGTTGAACTCGCAAGGTGACGACTTTGGAATGACCTTCGAAGGACTGAAGAACCAGGGATTCTTCTCGTCGAATCGCGGCGACGGCAAAGGCTGGGACCACATCTATTCGTTCTACAACCCCGAAATCATCCAGACGGTGACAGGTTGGGTGTACGAACAGGACGGTTACGAACTGCCTGCAGGCCAGGTGTATATGGTGGGCAACGACGGTACGAACCTCAAACTGAGCGTCAAGGGCGACGGTTCGTTTACCCAGCAGATCAAGCCTGGTGTGGACTATGTGTTCCTGGGCACGTGTAAGGGTTTCCTGAACCATCAAGAACAGTTGCGCGTGGAGCCTTCCACCGAGTCGGAGGATTATGTCTTGCAGTTCCCGCTGGCGAACATTATGGCGCCTGTGCTGATAGACAACATCTTCTACGATTTCGATAAGGCCACGTTGCGTCCGGAATCGAAAACGGCATTGGACGATTTGGTCAAACTGCTGAACGAGAATCCCAATATCACCATCGAACTCTCGGCACATACCGACTACAAAGGCTCGGCGGAGTATAACAAGCGACTGAGCCAGCGTCGTGCGGAGTCGGTGGTGAACTACCTGATAGAACACGGCATTGCGACAGACCGTCTGACACCTATGGGTTACGGCAAGGAGAACCCCAAGAAGATTCGCAGGAAGGTGGCAGAGAAGTATCCGTTCCTAAAAGAAAACGACGTCTTGACGGAAGAATTCATCAAGACGCTGGAGGACGAGGAACAGCAGGAGGAATGCAACCAGCTGAACCGTCGTACGGAGTTTAAGGTGCTGAGGACTACCTACGGACTCTTTCCGAAGAAATAACCTCGCCAGCCCCCACCAGCAATAACCCGAAGACGACGGAGAATATCATCATCAGATTGATGCTGAACGACTGTGCTGCCAATGTGCGCAGCATCACTTCGAAGTGTACGGCCAGCAATACCCATCCGCGGAACACGATGAACAACACTACGAAAGTAGTGATGCAGAAGACATTCCACAGACGCGAGAAACGTTGAACATTGAGCGTTGAACGTTGAACACGTTGTTCGGCCTCAATGCGCTGCATGACGTGCTCCGTGAATCCGTTGTCGTCTATCTGCTGACTGGCTGCGTCGTTGAAAAACTGCTGTAGCAAGCGTTCGTTATCTTCCATCATATCCATTCTGTCTTAAATAGTTAGCTAATTTCTCTTTGCCTCTGGACAGGTGTGACTTCACCGTGCCTTCTTTGAGGCCTGTAATCTTGGCAATACCTGCAATGTCGTATCCGTCAATGAGTTGCAGGGTGATACATGTGCGTTCGTCAGGTTTCAATAGCGCCAAAGCAGCGTAGAGGTCCATCTTTAATGGCTGTTGGCTATTGGCTGTTGGCTGTTGTCTTTCTGCTAATTGCCAATCGCTAACCGCTAACTGCCGTTTGCGCGTATAGTCGTAGAACACGTTGTAGGCTATGCGCATAATCCATGTCTGGAACGAGGCCAACCCACGGAAGGAAGCGATATTCGTATACGCCTTGAGGAACGTGTCCTGAGCCAGGTCGTCACTCAACTGACTATCGCCCAACGTCTGATGCAGGAAAAACCTGCGAACGGGTGACTGATACCGGCGCACGAGCTCGTCGAAAGCCCGTCGATTGCCCGATATAGCCACCTGCGCAACGAGGGAGATGTCAGTGAGGGAAGCCATTTACTGATTCATCAAAGCATTCTTCTCAGGAATGATAATCCATGCTACGATATAGAAGGGAATGCCTGCGAAGGCTGTGAACAGCGTCAAAGCGGCGTAACCCAAACGTACTGCAACCGGGTCGAAGTCCATATACTCTGCAAATCCTGCGCAGACACCGCCTAATACGCGGTCGTTGCTGCGTTGTAGTTTCTTAGTCATAATTTCTGTCGTTTAAATGTTGTTTTTATCGTTTTTGTATAAATCTCTGTCGTTGTTTCTGCGAGCCGTACGCGAGGCGAACACCTTACCCAGCCCCATGCAGAACACCAGTGCGCCAATGCCGAAGCCGACTTGTCCGGCTGCATAGCCCAGGAATATCATCAGACCCACACCTACGAAGCACTGGCGCATTCCTTTCTGATATTCGTCGTCACGATCCAATGGTTTGTCTTCCAACAACTGGTCGGGAATGGGCTGTCCCTGTTGCATAGCCATCTGTGCGAGCTTCATCTTCTGCTTGCGGTTCTTGTTGATGAAGTAGAACAGCACGATGATAATCAATACGGGAGCCAGTACGAAAAGGATGAGCAGAATACCCAATACGAAGAACATGCCTGTTACGTCTTTAGCATCCATGTTACTGAAGACATTGTGTATCATGCTTCCAAGGTCTTCGTCGTCAACCTCATAAGTCGTCGAATTACTACTCCAGGGAGAAGTCGGATAAGTGACGGTGACTGTACCCTTATGTTTCGTGACTGATGATGTAGCTGTTGCCGTATCCGTACTTGTCGTATCGGAATAAACCTCTACAGCATCCTTGCTCGTCGAGTCCACCAGTTCGCTCTGTGGTGTGTGACGGTGCTTCTGAGCAGCTACCTGTGCGCCCATTCCGAGCGTCAGCAGCGTTGTTAATGTTATTAGAACCTTTTTCATATTCGTTTTGTTTTGGTATTTATCGTTTTACTTTCCAACAGTCAATCCAGAAATGTTCATATCGCCAGATCCACGTACATTATACTTATAGTCCTTGACATTGCCCGAGAGCGTGATGTCGCCAGAGCCTATCACGTTGGCATCCACAGTACCGCTGTCCTCAAGTCTCATCTTAATGTCGCCAGAACCAACGACCTGCGCGCCTGCCCACTGGGTCTTCACGTGTTTCACGTCCACGTCGCCAGAACCCACCAGCGACACATTGACGCGGTCGCAAATGATGTCGTCGAACTTGACGTCACCAGAGCCGCTCAGCGTGATATCGAGATTATCTGTATCCAGGAGACCGTTACCTTCGAAGTCGCCAGAGCCCTTCAGTTCAATACCGAGAAAATCGGGAGAGGTCACAAAGACCGTAACGCCGTCAGCGTCAGACACGCCTAAGTTAAGGAGCTTACCTTCACCCTTCATCCTAACCACCAGCTTATTGCCAGTCACATAAGTCTCTACGTCGTTAAGAACCTTTACGGGAGCCTCAACACGTACAGAGAACGAGTCGGCCTGAGCATACTTCACGTCTAACGAGCCCAGCTGTTCTATGCGCTCAAAGCCCTTCAAATCACGGTCTTGTATTCCGTGCGGATCGGTTTTGGAGTAATGTACCTTCAAACCGCTACATGAACAGGATGTCAACATCCCCAGAACCACAACTGATAATAATAAAATCTTTTTCATAACTGCGTCTTTTTTGTTTCTTTTTATCCGTTAGACGTAATAAATCTGCAATTAGTTGCAAAGGTACGAAAAAAATTGTATCTTTGCAAACGAAATGGCAAATTTACCTGCGGCATTCAGCGAATATACACGCCAATTGATGGGCGAGGAGCGCTTCGGGCGATACCTGAAATCGTTCGAGGAGGAGACTCCTGTGAGCATCCGACTGAACCCGATGAAGATGGCAGATGGCGGATGGAAGATGGATGATGCTGAGCCTGTACCCTGGTGCAGGAATGGCTATTACCTGAAGCAACGCCCGAATTTCACCTTCGACCCGCTGTTCCACGCAGGTTGTTACTACGTACAGGAAGCTGCATCGATGTTCCTCGACGAGGTGCTGAAGCAAGTGGCTGTCAGTCCTAAACTGACAGCACTCGATATGTGTGCTGCTCCTGGTGGCAAGTCTACCCTACTCCGTGCGGCTTTGTCTGACGACTGCGTACTCTACTCCAACGAACCCATCCGCAATCGTGCGAACATCCTGTTGGAAAACGTCACCAAATGGGGCTACCCAAACCACTACGTCACCAACGTCTATCCTGAAGCTTATCGTAAGTCGAAGATGAAGTTCGATCTCATTCTTTGTGATGTGCCGTGCTCTGGCGAAGGGATGTTCCGCAAGGATGAAGCCACCATCCGCGAGTGGAGTCCCCAACAGGTAGAAAAGTGTTGGCAACTGCAACGCGATATCGTCACAGATGCGTGGGCTTGCCTGAACGACGGAGGCCTGTTAATATATAGTACGTGTACCTTTAACACAAAGGAAAACGAGGAGAATATCCGTTGGATATTAGATTTATTCAAAGATGCTAAAGTGCTGGATATCAACACGAAACCAGAGTGGTATATCACAGGTTCTCTGCTCGAAGGATTCCACGAACCCGTCTATCGTTTCATTCCTGGCATCTCGCGGAGTGAGGGTCTCTTTGTTTGTGTTTTACGCAAAGGAAACGGGCTGGCAGTTTCCACGGAACAAGGTGAATATTCCCACGCTGGGAACAAAAAATTCCCACGGAGGGAACAATCCATTCCCACGCTGGGAACAATTCCTTTGCACGTAGACGGTCCTCAGGTCGAGCTAACCTATCAGCAGGCAATGGCCTACTTGCGCCACGAAGCACTCGTACTGCCCGAGGAGACACCACGTGGATTGGTCAACGTCGCCTTTCAGGGGTTCCCCCTTGGCCCTGCCAAAAACATCGGCACGCGCGCCAACAACCTCTACCCCAAAGAATGGAAAATCAAAACGACACATATACCCAACGATTACGAACCCATACTTAGACGATTATGAAACAATACTTAGACATATTGAACCGCATCCTCACAGAAGGAACGGAGAAGGGCGACCGCACAGGCACAGGTACCATCAGCATTTTTGGCACCCAGAGCCGTTATAACCTCGACGACGGATTTCCCCTGTTGACAACGAAGAAATTGCACCTGAAGAGTATCATTTACGAACTGCTTTGGTTCCTGAATGGCGACACGAATGTCAAGTACTTCGAACTGGGCCCCGTCTATGGTCACCAATGGCGCTCGTGGCCTGACTATAACGGAGGCGTGATTGACCAGATCCAGTATGTCGTCGACCAGTTGAAGACCAATCCCAATTCGCGTCGCATGATTGTTTCCGCGTGGAATGTCGCTGAGGTCAACAAGATGGCATTGCCCCCTTGTCACACCATTTTCCAGTTCTACGTCGCAGGCGACCGCTTATCGTTGCAACTCTACCAGCGCTCAGCAGATACATTCCTGGGCGTGCCGTTTAACATTGCCTCGTATGCGCTGTTGTTGCAGATGATGGCGCAAGTGACAGGCTTCAAGCCAGGTGACTTTATCCACACGACAGGTGATACGCACCTTTACCTGAACCACATCGAACAGGCTAAGTTACAGCTCACGCGCGAGCCTCGCCCCCTGCCCACTATGAAGATTAATCCTGACGTCAAGGACCCACATCCACATATCAAAGCGGAGGTAAGCGTATGATTAGTATAATTGCTGCGGTGGCGAAGAATCGCGCCATTGGTTTCGAGAACAAACTGATTTACTGGTTGCCAAACGACTTGAAACGTTTCAAGGCGCTGACAACGGGGCATACGATTGTGATGGGACGAAAGACGTTTGAGTCATTGCCGAAAGGAGCTCTGCCCAATCGTCGTAACGTGGTACTGTCGCGAACAACGAAGGAACTGCCTGACTGTGATGTCTACCCCTCGCTGGAGAAAGCCCTGAAGAGTTGCAAGCCTGACGAGGACATCTATATCATAGGTGGAGCGCGTGTCTACGAACAGGCATTACCCTTTGCTGACCGTCTGTGCCTAACGGAGGTTGACGACACGCCAAAGGAGGCTGACGCTTTCTTCCCAGACTATAGCGACTGGCAGATAGCCCAGAAAGAAGTGCACGAGAAGGACGAGAAGCACGCCTTCAATTACGCTTTTGTGGATTACGTGAGAACGTCGCAGAATAGTTGATGTTCAGCGCCCCAACCTTGCGCAGCTCTTGCTTTACATCATTGATAAGGCCCATCTCGGTGTTCCTGTCTGCACGGATGGAAACAACCATATGCTGGCGCACGTCCTCGGGCATTCTGTCACGTTCCCTTTGCACGGCATCTCCCAGCTGAGACAATGCTACAATGCGCTTGTTCACTTGGATGCAAGGCACGTCGCTGGTCACATTACCCTGTTGGTCGACGCGCTTTCCTATAAAGAGGTACACCAAACCCGACTGGTGTGCCTTTTCTATTTCTGAGCCTTGCGGAATCTGATATTGCACCTTAGGTTTCACGTCCCTCATGTGAGTGACAATCATGAAGAAAAACAGGACCGTGAAAATCAGGTCGGGCATTGCTGCCAGATTCAGTCCTGGGACCTCACGATTCTCTGTCGGGCGAAACCTACTCATTTCTCTAAACTCTAAACCTTAAACTCTAAACTATTCCGTTATTCCCTCGCTAATGCGTTGTGGATAACGCTGTTTAATGGCCTCCTGTTGCGACTCAGTACATTGGCTAAACGCACAGCCATACTTCTGACGAGCCATCTTGTCACGCAACGAACGGTAGGCTGCAACCACCGCATTCTGCATCTCGAAATAGGCATCATAACTGGTTTTGCGGTCGGTCTGTACGGCAAGGATATACCTGTCAGTCTGACGCGAGACCACAAACGACTCCACCTGTTGCTGCAACTGTGCCAGCGTCACGGTCTTGTCGTCACAATACAGCACGTCATTTTCGTCCAAACGAATCTGCAACACATTGCTGCGGTTGATGTCCATCTGCTCCTGTTGTTCTTCCACAGGCGAGAGGGTACGACCCAATCCCTTGTCACTATCCATCGACGAAGTGACCAGGAAAAACACCAACAGCATAAACGAAATGTCAGCTGTCGACGTCGTATTGAGTTCAGGAACCTCCCTGTGTTTCTGTTTCCAACGGAACATCTTACTACTTACCTCTTACTTCTCACCTCTTCCTTCTTACTTCTTATTGTTCAGCCAATAGGAACGCACGGCAGAGACTATTGTAGCCACAATAGCCACACCCACTACGATATACATCAGCCAAAGCATCACTTCAGCCAAGAAAAAACCACCTGCTTCAGCCATTGTTGCGCATCTTTAATTGGGTTATTGAATCCATGAGGATAATGGCGCCTTCCTCCATTTGCGAGGTCAGGTGCTCAATCTTCGAGAGGATATAGTTGTAGAAGAACTGCAGCACGATAGCCACAATGATACCGAAGATGGTGGTAATCAGCGCCACCTTCATACCTGCAGCGACAATCGTCGGGCTGATGTCACCTGCCGTCTGGATGCGGTCGAAGGCCATCACCATACCAATCACCGTTCCCAAGAAACCCAGCGAGGGGGCAACAGCAATAAATAGGCGAATCCACGTACAGCCTTTCTCCATCTTCGAGATCTGTACGGTACCAAAGTTCGTCAACTGACGGTCAATCTGCTCCAGGGGTTCCTTGATGTGCAACAGCCCCTGATAACAGATGGAAGCCACAGGACCACGTGTGTTGCGACAGAGGTCCTTTGCCCCTTCCGTGTCGTTCTGCTGCAACTTAGCATCCACATCACGCATTAGTTTCCTGGTATCCACCTCCGACAGCGTCAGATAAATGATGCGCTCAATGCAGAAAGCCAGACCCAGCACCAACGCAAGAGCCACCAACGACATAAAAGCTGCCGAGCCCTCGATAAACTTCCGCTTCAACTGCTTGTGGAGTCCGCCACCCTCTTCTGCCGCCTCTGCATCAGGATCACCCAATTCTGCATCCAAAGCAGCCATAGCGGAGTCTGCCACAAAGGCCGTCGAGTCTTCCGAAGCCAACATCTCTGTCGTATCCATCGGTTCCTCGTCCTGTGCTTGCACGCGCTGAACACAAGCCAGCAAACCAATTATTGCCAATAGTGCAATCAGTTTCTTCATATTTCTACTTCTCTATTTTCAATTCTCAATGATTTACGGGCGGCAAAATTAAGCATATTTTTTGAGATACGCAAATAAGCGCTCTTAAATCTTATTAAAGTATTCAAACCATCTGTTGCAACAACTCTACGGCAGACGCTACTGTAGGGATGTTCGCAATGACCATCGAGCGTTTGCCATTCACCTCGCGGAAGTTGCAGCGACGAGGATTCTGGGCCACAAACGACAGGATGTGGTCGAAAGCCTCACTCCGATAGAAAGGACTATCCACATTGGACACGAAGAACAGCGTCATGCGTCCTTGTTTCAGCACAACCTTCTCGCAACCCAACGATTTACCCATTCTGCGCAGGGGGACGACACGCATCAGCTCTGCACCGACTTCTGGCGTGGGACCAAAGCGGTCAACCAACCGCTTGCTATAGGCTGCCAGCTGTTCGTCAGTCTGCAGACCATCCAGTTCGCGATAGAGCAACATTCGCTCTGAATCACTGGGCACGTATTGGTCAGGGAAGTACATCTCCAGATCGCTCTCGAGGGTACAGTCAGCCACGAAGTCGCCAGCCACAAGCTCAGCCTCGCTCCTGACATCAGGCTTCTTGCCTTTCACTTCCACCTCCTCGTTTCTCAGTTCCACCACAGCCTGGTTCAGAATCTTCACGTAGGTCTCGTAGCCTAAATCAGCTATGAAACCACTCTGTTCTGCACCCAACAGGTTGCCTGCGCCGCGGATGTCCAAGTCCTGCATGGCAATATGGATGCCAGAGCCTAAGTCGCTGAACTGTTCCAGCGCTTCCAATCGTCGCCGGCTCTCCACAGGCAAGGCAGCCAAAGGAGGTGCCAACAGATAGCAGAACGCCTTCCTGTTGCCTCGTCCCACACGACCTCGCATCTGGTGGAGGTCTGAGAGTCCAAAGTGGTGGGCTCCGTTGATGATGATGGTGTTGGCATTGGGAATGTCGATACCGTTCTCCACAATGGTCGTCGAGAGCAGCACGTCGTAGTCATAGTTCTGGAAGTCGAAGATAATCTTTTCCAGTTCCTCGGGCTTCATCTGTCCGTGACCAACGGCAATGCGGGCATCAGGCACATATTTCTGAATCATTTCCTTGATACGCGTCAGGTCGTTGATGCGCGGATTGACGAAATACACCTGTCCGTTGCGCGACATCTCAAAATTGATGGCGTCAGCAATAATCTCTGCGCCGAAAGTGTGTATCTCCGTCTGGATGGGATAGCGGTTGGGCGGAGGGGTCTGGATGATGCTCAGGTCGCGGGCTCCAACCAGCGAGAATTGCAACGTTCTGGGGATTGGTGTTGCACTCATGGTCAGCGTGTCAACGTTGGTTTTCATCTGGCGTAGCTTCTCTTTCGTCGATACGCCAAACTTCTGCTCTTCATCTATAATGAGCAGTCCCAAGTCTTTGAATTTCACGTTCTTACCAATTAGCTTGTGGGTGCCTATCAGGATATCTATTTTGCCGTCAGCCAGGTCTTTCAGGATGGCTGTCGT
Organism: uncultured Prevotellaceae bacterium; assembly: GCA_902774925.1. Classification (GTDB taxonomy): domain Bacteria; phylum Bacteroidota; class Bacteroidia; order Bacteroidales; family Bacteroidaceae; genus Prevotella. The sequence goes on from CACYKE010000021.1 coordinate 31,532, forward strand.
CTGCTTGGCACTACGGGCTCGCGAGAGATATTCCACCCTGACGGGCAGGTCCTTCAATCGACCTGAGAACGTATGGAAATGCTGATAGGCCAACACCGTTGTCGGCACCAACACAGCCACCTGTTTCGAATCGCAGGCAGCCTTGAACGCTGCTCGCACAGCAACCTCCGTCTTGCCAAAACCCACGTCGCCACACACCAATCTATCCATAGGTCGGGCTTGTTCCATATCGGCCTTCACGTCGTTCGTAGCCTTCAACTGGTCGGGGGTGTCCTCATACAGGAATCCTGCTTCCAGTTCGTGTTGCAGGAAGGAGTCTGGCGAGAAGGCAAAACCCTTTTGTTTCCTGCGGGCGGCATAAAGTTGAATCAGGTCGCGGGCAATATCCTTCAGCTTCTGCTTGGTGCGCTCCTTCATGCGCTCCCACTGGCCTGTACCCAGATGCGAAAGACGTGGAGGATCGCCACCATCCTGCGCCTTATACTTCGACACCTTATACAACGAATGAATGGACACATAGATGGTTCCGCCACCGTCGTACTGTATCTTGATCATCTCCTGATAGCCGTCACCCTGAGGCATGCGCACCAGTCCACCAAAGCGTCCGATGCCATGATCGATGTGAACCACATAGTCGCCTGGTTCAAACTGCTGGATTTCCTTCAGCGTCAGTGCCACCTTGCCGCCCCGGGCCTTGTCCGAACGGAGGTTATACTTATGGAAACGGTCGAAAATCTGGTGGTCAGTAAACACGCAGAGCTTGCGGTCGGAGTCCACAAAACCCGCATGGAGGGTCTTTTGGATGGGCTCAAAACTGATGCGGACAAGGCTTTCTTTGCGGTTGGAGGTTTGGCCTCCAACATCATTCCCCATCTCTGCGAAGATATCCTTCAGTCGCTCCAGCTGTTTGCCGCTGTCTGCCAGAATATAGAGCTGATAGCCGTCAGCCAGATACTGCTCCAGCGACTGCTGCAACAGTTCGAAATTCTTGTGGAACTGGGGCTGGGGCGCAATCTTGAAGGAGAGCGTGGCATCAGGGGTAAACGAGGGACGGCTGCCCATCTCCACACGACGGAAACGCTGAATGTCACTACTGAACTGCGCACCGCTGACCAACTGCATCTCGCGCTGCATCTCCATCCTGACTTCCTTTTCCTCCATCTCGGTAGCACTCTCAAGGCGCTCTGTCAGAGCCTGTTGCGAGAAACCTTCCTGATAGGTCCGTTCCACGACGTCCTGCACATACTGGAAGTCCTTAGCCACCAGCAACACATCATCAGGCAGGAACGACAGCAGCGGCATTTTCTCTTCCACAACGCTTAACTCAGGGACTATCTCGACCTGTTCACGCATACTCTTCGACAACTGCGTGTCAACCTCAAACGTGCGGATAGAGTCTATGTCGTCGCCAAACAGGTCGATACGGAAAGGCAGTTCGCTGCTGAAGCTATAGATGTCGAGAATGCTGCCGCGAAGGGCAAACTGACCGGGTTCATAGACGTAGTCAACCTCATGGAAGCCCAGTTCGCGCAGGAAATCTGTCACGTCATCAACGGCTATGGTCTCACCCTTACGCAACACCAGCGTCTTGTCACTCAGCTGTTTCTTCGACACCACTAGCTCTGCCAACGCCTCCGGATAACTGACGATGAACTGTGAACTCTGAACTATGAACTCTGAACTAAGTTTACTGAGCACTTCCGTCCTCAATATCTCGTTGGCAGCATCCCGCTGACCATACTTAATGGCCCGGCGATAGCTGGAAGGGAAAAACAGCACCCGCTCCTCCCCTAACATCTGCACCAAGTCGTGGTAGAAATACCCCGCGTCATCAGCATCCTGCATCACAAACAAGGTGGTCAAAAATTTGGTTTTTGACACGCCCTTCTCCCCTATCGCTGCAAACACCACCGGTGCTGACGAACACATCAGTCCCTCGAGGAAAACCGTCTTCACCGACTTCTTCTTCAAAGTGTCTCCCAAGGCCTTCACCTGTGGCGACTGCGCATATAATTTTAGCAGGTCCTGAATTTTCATTCCGCGAAGGTACGAAAAAAAAGTGAGCTGACCAAATGAAAACTAGTTTTTCTTTGTTATTTCGAACGAGAGTACTTTGTTTCATAATAACCCACCATTATTTCCAAATAAGGCAAGGTTATTCAACGATAACCCAGGGTCTTCGTGAGAAATGCGGAAAGTAGGAAAGTAGGAAAGTGGACATTAAGCAGTTTCTGGGTGTGGAAGAGAGACATTATAAGTAGAAGTCTTATATTAATTATTATTTTTTAATTATTATATATACCATTATTATTTATTATCTTTATTCTTTCTTTATTTTATTACTCTAAAATACCTTAATGTCCACTTTCCTACTTTCCGCATTTCCTACTTTTTCTGCAAAACATCAGGAATAATACTCCAAAAGAAATTTTGAATACTCCAAGAGTATTATCAATTTCTCCGAAAGTATTAACGCTGGGTTATTTGCTCGCTATAGTAGTCGCTGAAGTCCTGATTACCCCTCACCCCTCACTCAACAGGGTCAAAGCATCCGTGTACAAAAGGATTACGACGGGTGAGGGGTGCTTCCGACCCCTCACTGACCTCTCACCCACCCCTCACTTTAAAGCCCGCAAAGAATCTCATTAAATAGAGTCAACGTGAAATAAAAATTAAGTTTAATCGAGTCAACTATTATCGTTAATAAGACTGAAAGTAGTCAACTAAAAACGTTAAACTACAATGCGCAAGTGATTCAATTAATGCAAACTGTCAGTCCGTGCTCGGCGGACTGCCAGTCCGCTCCTTGCGGAATCGGAGTTTACTCCCTGCGGACTGCCAACGAACAAGAAGCTGATTTCCTGTGAGCAAGAAGCAAGCTGTCCGTTAGGTTCCATTGCATTGAGTGAGGGGTCAGTGAAGGGTGAGTGAATGGTCGCGCCGACCCCTCACTCATCTTCATCCCCTTTCTGCAAAGGTATTCCCAACGATTTGAGTGAGGGGGTGAGGGGTCAAACAAGTGCGTACCAATAGTTTAGCAAGTTTCTCAAGACAGAAACAAGACACAGCGGACCCGCACCGCTTCCAGCGCTGGGGATTCCCTCCGCGCCTGCCCGTATACCGACCAGCCGCTGACCGGCCCCGGCTGGTTCCACATCTTCTGGACGCCCTTCGCCGCTCCCCGCCACTACATCCGCCTCGGGTACTACAAACAACAAGAGTGCACAACGGGGGCGGTTTGATATGAACCCCGACAGCTGTCGGGGTTCATATCACTTTTGTGTATTATTTCTAGGCCTACTCTTTTTTCAATGTAAAGTTTCTTGTGATATTTTTCATCTCGCCAGTCGAAGTATCAATAACGTACTCTTCGTTATTCATTATCAATTTTCCATCTTTATACACGTATTTACACTCTTTTTTTTGTTTTTGGATTTCATCTACTACATTTTTCAATTTGCTATAGTATTTGTCTGGCATAGTTAATCTCAAATATTGTTTGCCATCACAATTGGGATCACTAAAATATACGGTAACAACAACAGTTGCTTTATCTGCATTTTTAACTGAAGCATATTTTGAATCATATTCAATTAGCGGTATCTGACCAGTATAACCAGGGCCATCAAGGTACTTTTTGTAAAAATTTGAAAATTCTTCAGCCGCTTTCATATCATTTACAGGAAATATAGAATATAACTCCTTAACTTTTGACTCAATTTCTTTTGAGGTGTTACAATAATCTATTTGCCGCTTTTCGATATACAAAATATTTTTGCCATCGGATTTAATACGATAAACCCAATTGCCTTTTTCGTCATATTTGTAATCTTTATAAATCACCTCTCCCGTTTTTTTGTATTCGTCCGATTTATCTTTAGATACAAGGGTGTTTATTTGAATTATATCACCCTGATCATTGTAAACATATTCCTTCTTATTACGAAAGCTATTCTTCTGTTGTGTATATGAAACTAATTGGCCTTTATTGTCATATTGATATTTACCTGCATCAGAAATTACTATAGCCTTATCATAAGAAGAAACTCTATTAAACTGTCTTTCGTTATCTAATTCAATTAGTTGTCTATTTGTATTATAAGTTTCTTTATAGTCCAAATAAGATTGTCCATTCTTTCGATATAATTTACATTCGTAAGTGCCATCTCCTATAAGTTTTGCAGCCTTCCTATAAGTGAGCTCGTATTTCGAAGTTGGGTAAGACCTCTCGAGAATATCAAGTCTAACCATAATACCACTGTTATAAACAATCTCTCTCTTTTTGCGATCTAGTTCCTTTAAAACTTGATTGGTTAAAAGTTCGTTTATTGTACCCACATTTTCTAAACTTTTTTGGGGATTCAACAAAGATACCTCTGCGACAGTATTTTCTCCATCTACTTTATAAGTAACAATGCCAAAACAATTTCCAAAAGAATTGTCGTCAAAGTTATATAGAATAGCCCGTCCATATTGGTCAAAGAGCGTAATATCTTTCTTTCTTAATTTGCCCTCTGTTGGATTACCAAAATTCTCTGAGTACTCATACTTTGAGGTCATTACAGAAAAAACATTCCCTTTCAAGTTTTCTTTTTGTACCGTTGTTGGTTCTTGACAAAATGCAAGGCATGTTGTTAAAGTCGCTACAAACGCAATAATTAATCTTTTCATTTTCATTGTCATTTATGTTTTAAGTTATAATAAAAGTTATTTGAATATACACAAAAATAAAACGTGGACAAGTACTTCGTCTACGTTGTTCTGGTATCGCCAAACACCAATCTATCTTAAACGAGTAATGCCCACGCCTTGCAGCGTGAACTCCTACTTCAGTTCTTGATAGATGTTTTGAAATTGGCGATTTCGAACAACAAGAATCTAAAAGCGGATATTCATCCTATATGTCCCGTGTTATATTTCTCTCAGCCCATAGGCATCATCGTTTTTATGGTTCAACATTATCTTTAAGTTCATCTAAATACTTTACCATCTGTTCGCGAATAGGTGCTAAATCGACAGAAATTGCCTCCCAAACCAAATCTTCCTCCACGTTATGATAGCCGTGAATCAGGAAGTTACGCATGTTAGTTATCTGCTTCCACTGGGTTTCTGGGTGGGCCTCACGGAATTCAAAGGTAAGCATATTGGCAGCCTCGCCCATAATCATAATATTATAGATGACAGCATGATATGATTTCTTGTCCGCAAGGAATGTCTTCATATCACGATTATCCACATACTGGAAAATCGTGTCTATTGCCTGCAGGATATCCTTGAGGCGCTTGGGATCGTTACGCGGCTCTCTCATAAATCAGGATTTTATCACGATCTGCACTTTCACGGGCAAAAGGCATCAGACCTCCGTCAGTTATCAAATCTATATCACGTCCTAAGAGGTTCTTTAAGTCCTCATACATCCCGCTCAAAGTGAAAAGGCTGAAATGTTGCGACTTGTCAGGAAGAATCAGCAAGTCAACATCGCTGTTTTCGTGCTCTTCTCCTCGCGAAAAAGAGCCGAAAAGCCAAACCTTCAAGACGGGTTGTGTCTGAAAGTAGTCAGCTATCTGTTGAATCATCTCCTGCGTTGTCATAACCATAGTTGTGATGTTTACTCGCTGCAAATATAGGCAATAATTTCGAAAGTTCCAAATAATTAGACGAAAATCTACTTTTCGAGCCCAACGCACGGGGGACGGGCGTCTAGCGTTAGCGGGCAGTTGAAGGGGAAGAGTGCCGTGCAAACAGGGAGAAAGTGCCTAGGAAAAAGGGTGCGAATGCCTAGGTAAGCGGATTCGGGCGGGCGCCCGCATTAATGTGGGCGGCCGTGCTTATTATTGCGGGCGGGAGGCCGAATTATTGCGACCGCCCGCCCGTAACCGAGTTTTATACCTTGTATTTATCCTATGTGTTGAACTTTCGCATCGAAATTGCTTTCGCTCACCAGACTTCAGGCAAGCTTGGTCTGTATTCGCTTAATCGCAATTTTCAGTGTTGTATTTCTCTCAGCCCATAGGCATCATCGTTTTTAGGGTTCAACATTTATTATTCCTATGCCACTTCGTGGGCATAGTTCTGATAGTTTCCCAATATCTGTTCGATATGAATGACTTCAGGGCAGGAGTCCCATGTGACACCACCGCCCATCAAATACCAATTCTCGCGTTCCTTGACGGGAACTTTCTTCAGCGACGGGAATGCTGACACTGGCATCACCACAGAACGGCCGTCCTGCAAATCCACCTGAAACTTTCCACGCTTCGGAAACGAAAGTTTCTTTATCTTGGGCTTAACATCCCAATATCCTTCCTTCTTATACATCGCTAATTTTTTTTCTTTTTTACTGTAATAATTCTAATTCTCTTACCTTCCTTGAACAACTTCCATTGCTGGAGCAGTTTCTCGTGATATTCCTGCGCAATTGCCAATATCTCACGAACTTGCGCATCAGTCAGGTCGCCTTGTTTGTCTAATTCGACGACTGGCTCAAGCCATATCTTGCAAAGATGCTCAGTGCTTCGTTTGCCAACGTGGACATGAGCCCGATTCTCATTATAGTCAGTATTCCAAAACAGGAACTGCCATATCACTTTTGCCGTAATATATAATAGTATCTTGGGCATTTAACTTATTATTTATGCTGCAAATATAGGCATTAATTTCGAAAGTTCCAAATAAATATTAAAAAAAACTGGGGTTATGGCTTGGAGTTAGGAGAAATTTTGTAATTTTGCAACGGAAATAATAAAATAAGGACAAATGCACGCAAGCGACAGCATCGTTATCATACCTACGTATAACGAGAAGGAGAACATCGAGAAGATCATCCGGGCCGTGTTCGGACTGGAGAAATGTTTCCATATTCTGGTGATTGACGACGGTTCTCCTGACGGCACGGCAGCTATCGTGAAGGGAATGATGGCGCAGGAGGAGTTCAGCGACCGTCTGTTTATCCTTGAGCGTAGTGGCAAGCTGGGCTTGGGTACGGCTTACATCACTGGATTCAAGTGGGCATTGGAACGCGACTATGGCTATATCTTTGAGATGGATGCCGACTTCAGCCACGACCCCAACGACCTGCCACGCCTGTATTCAGCCTGTGCTGATGAGGGTTACGACGTGGCCATTGGCAGTCGCTATGTCAGTGGTGTGAACGTGGTGAACTGGCCTATTGGTCGCGTGCTGATGAGCTATTTTGCCTCGAAGTATGTGCGAGTGGTTACTGGTTTCAAGGTTCACGACACCACCGCGGGCTTCAAGTGCTACAAGCGTCGCGTGCTGAAGACCATCGAGCTGGACAAGATTCGCTTCAAGGGCTATGGTTTCCAGATTGAAATGAAGTTCACCGCCTATAAGATTGGCTTTAAGATTAAGGAGGTTCCCGTCATCTTCGTCAATCGTCGTGAGGGTGTCTCGAAGATGTCAGGTGGCATCTTTGGCGAGGCATTCTTTGGTGTTATGCGTCTGCGCTGGGATGGCTGGACGCGGAAGTATCCTGAAATTAGCTGTTAGCTATTAGCAGTTAGCAGTTAGCAGTTAGCCATTAGCTATTAGCCAATAGCCAACAGCCAATAGCCCTTATTGATCCGGATTATCCACAAACCCTTGGTATTCAGGTGCTAAGGCCGACATCACGGAGTCGTAGGCCTGATTCATTGTGGCCTGGACGTTCTGTGCGCCCTGCCCAATGGGATAGACGGGCTGATGGATGGTCAGCGACAGGGGATGCCACGTGGCAAAATGCCAGTCCTTCATGCGAGGCATCACGTCGAACGAACCATTGATGGTCAGTGGCACAACGGGCAGTTGCAGTTCGTCAGCCAAAGCGAAGGCACCTTTCTTGAACGCACCCATGTGGCCTGTAAACGAACGGGCACCCTCAGGAAACACCACCACACTACAGTTGCCAGTCTTCAGAATATGACGTGCAGCCTCGTAGGTATGACGCACCTTCCCCACCCCACGCTTGTCGACCATAATCTGGTGAGACTTCCGGCAGGCATAGCCCACGAAGGGAATCTTGTTGATCTGGTACTTCATCATCCACTTGAAGTTACGACCCAGGAAGCCGTAAATCAGGAAGATGTCAAACGCGCCCTGATGGTTGGACACAAAGACATACGACTGGTTGGGTTCCAAGTGTTCGCGCCCCTCGACCTTGACAGGCAACAGGAACACACGCGTGATGGTTCGCGCCCACCAGCGACCAGGGTAATAGCCCCAATAGTGACCATCGCCCAACGTACATCCTACGCCCACCAGGAATGCAGTCCAGATGGTCATTGCAATGGTGACGGGAATGGCAATAAAAACCTGATAAATGCAATATAAAATCTTCATATCAATTCTTACTTCTAAGTGTGATGACCGCAATCTCGCCAGGGAGACCTAAGCGGAAAGGAATGAGTGCGCCCAATCCTGTAGACACAAAAATGCCACGATTACCCTCATAGGTCCAGCCTCCCCATTCGTCGTACGAGAGTGCAGCCGGTGACCAGCCAAAGACTTCAAACTGTCCACCGTGGGTATGTCCGCTAAGTGTCAGCTGTGCCTTACACTCAGGCAGGATTTTCTCTCGCCAACAGGTTGGGTCGTGCTGAAGCATTACGACAAAGGCATTGTCACGGATGCCTGCCAACGTCTTCTTGACATCACCCTTGCGAGGCATGCGTTTCACCTTGCCCCAGTTCTCCATACCAGCAATGACAATGGAGTCAGAATCGCGACGAATGATGGTACGCTCGTTGAGCAACAGGCGCCATCCAAACTGCCGTTCTGTCTGTTCTGTCTGGGTGACAAGACGGGCTTTCGTGGCTTCGTCACAGTCAAGATAGGTGGGATAGTCGTGATTACCCATAATGCTATAGACGCCATCTTTGGCATGCAGTTGTTTGAGCAATGCTGTATGCTCCTGCAGTTCGTCGGGATGCAGATTCTCCAAATCGCCTGTAAAGACTATCACGTCAGGCTTGAGCGCGTTGATGCTGTCAATGGCACGCTGCATCATGCCCTCAGGACTATTTGACTGCGAACCTACATGGGCGTCGCTGAACTGCACTATGCGATAACCGTCGAAAGCCTTGGGCAGGTCGGCTGAGGCGAAGGTGTAGCGATGCACCTCAAACGACTGGAAGACCACGAAATGGCCATAGAGCACCAAGGCCCATATAATTAATGTACACGCGAGGGCACCTTTCTTCCAATGCTTGCTTGGCATGAGCCAGCGGCACAAGAGTGAAAGCACGAAGGGAACAACGATGAGTCCCATCAGAAAGAAAAAAGGAATGGCATAACGGGCTATCATAACTCGGAATGATTAAAACGGATTTCTTCTCCAACAATATGAGTATTCACTTGTCCGTTGGCATAGACAGAGTGACCATTACACAAGGTACGCTCTACCTTCCAATTGAAGGTATGGTCCTCCATCGGACTCCACTTACACTTGCTCTCGATGAGGTCTTTCGTAACTGTCCAAGGTGACTTAGGACGAACGATGGTGATATCAGCGCGATAACCCTTACGAAGGAAGCCACGCTGACGGACACCAAACAATCGGGCTGGATTGTGACACATCAGTTCCACCAGCCGTTCTATCGTCAGCACTCCAGCATCCACCAGTTCCAACATGGTGACCAGCGAGAACTGAATCATCGGCATGCCTGAGGCAGCCTTCACGCATCCGCCCTGCTTCTGTTCCAGCAGATGGGGTGCATGGTCGGTAGCTACCACGGCAATACGTCCATCGTTCAAGGCTTCACGCAACATAAACTGGTCGACGGGAGTCTTGATGGATGGATTTACCTTGATTTTTGCCCCCAGGCGCTCATGGTCGAGCTGGGTGAAATAAAGATGGCCCACGCAGGCCTCAGCGGTAATCCAGCTGTTGGCATTTGGCTTTTGGCTGTTAGCAAAGAGCTCAAGCTCTTCGGCGGTAGAGACATGGGCAACGTGCAGGCGGGTACCGTATTTCTTGGCCAGTTCTACGGCCTTGCGCGAAGATGCCAGACAGGCCTCCTCACTACGAATCAGGGCGTGCAAGCCAACTTGAGGGTCATCACCCCAAGCTTTCTTGGCCTCCTCCATATTACGATTGATGATATCTGTATCCTCACAATGCGCCATCAAGGGCAGCCTGCAAGTCTTGAAGATACGCTCCAACGCCTCCTGTCTGTCAACCAGCATATTGCCCGTCGAGGAACCCATAAACAGTTTCACGCCAGGAATGCGCTCAACAGGCAATTGGGCAAAGCTGTCGCAATTGTCGTTGGTAGCACCAAAGAAGAACGAATAGTTGACGTGGCTTTTCTCACGGGCCAGTGCGAATTTCTCTTCCAGTGCCTCCAGCGTGGTGGTCTGAGGCACACAATTGGGCATATCGAAATAACTCGTCACACCACCTGCAGCAGCAGCACGGCTCTCAGTGTCAATGTCGGCCTTTGCTGTCAGGCCTGGCTCACGGAAATGCACGTGGTCGTCTATCACACCTGGCAACACGTAACAACCCGAGGCATCAATCGTCTCATCAAACGATGCCTCGGGCTGTTGTTTGGTAATCTCAATAATGTTGCCGTCCTCAATGACGATAAAACCGTCTGAGGTTCGTCCTTCGTTGACGATATGTCCTCCCTTTATCAGCAGTCTCATGGCTTAGGAACGTTGGTCAACGGAGCAGGAGTCTGAGGAATCAAAGAGTCTGTGGGAAACTGCGCTGGAACTGGAGCTTGTGCTTGTACTGGTACTGCTCCTGCTGGTTCTTTCAGACCGTTCATACGCTCTTCGTTTTCCTGGGCAGTTGCATAGTATTCCCTCACGAAACGGTCTTTCTTGAACGTATCCGTAGCCTTCGACATGATATACTCTATCTGAGGAGTAAGTATGGGGAAACGATACTGACTGACAATCATCCTGAATACGGCTGGACCAAGTACATTATCGAAGTTGTCCTCAATGAATTTCGTCACAAGGTCGTCTTCCTCGGCAGTAATCCGTGCAGCTTCGGCATTCAACTGAACTGCAATGGAGTCTTCATCGATTCCCTCCAAAATCATCTGGTTTTGCTTGTGACCCAACTCGTTCATCTGACTGATTAACTGGTTGTGCCTGTCCAGGAACTTATAGAGGCTGTCGTTCAAGGGCGTGCCACCTACGCTGGGACCAGCAGGGCCTATCTTCACCTGAATGTCACCCTCTTCCAATACGACAGGCAACAGCACCTCGTCGTCCATAAAGAGGTCAGCCACACGAACCGTATCCAACAGTCCGGCAAAATGGAACTCGCCATGCACAACGTCACAGGAGTCGATATTTCGGATTTCACCCGACTTCAGAGCTTTCAGATATAGTTTGCTCCCATCAAGGGCAGACAATGATGATGAGCCGGTTACATTATAAGAACTGGCACATGAGGTAAGCAAAGCTACCATGAGGGACGCGTATAGAATCTTGTTCATAGACAATCGATAACGTTCTTTTATATTGAAATCGATTGCAAATGTACAATGTTCTCGCGAAATAAGGAAAAATATTTGCTCATTTTAAAAAATTTGAGCAATTATTTAGCATTTTTTGCGTCTTTCTCCAGTTCGTTGGCTATTCTGTGGCTAGCATAGAGTTGCAATATGGCTGCCACCAACAACACTACAATCCAGTTGTTGTGCACATATTTTATATAGGAAAGATACTGGATGCCCAGAAAATTTCCCTCGTTGGCAAACATCAATAAGGCTGCCACCAGGAACAACACATCGCTAATGATCAGGATGCGGCGCAGACGACGAATAACGAAATTGCTGCCCTCATAACGCTGGCGCAACTGCATGGCAGCAAACAACAAGGCACCTGGAGCAAACACATAGGGCGCCCAGGACTGCAGAAACAGGCTCGCACCAGAACCTACGACCATCAGCAGTCCGCCCAACAGCAGAAAGGCTGTCTCCACATTACTCAGCTGTCGCATTCTGTTCCTCCTCCAGATCGTCGCTGAGCACGAAGATGTCCTCGTCGTCAGTCTTCATGAAATAACGCTCACGGGCTATCTTCTCAATAGCCTTCGGATTGCTGTCCAGTTCACGTATCCGAGCCTGATTCTTCTTGTTCAGGTTGTCGTACTTCTCTATCTCGCCCTCCAGCTCGCTGATACGTTGCGTGTTACGCATATGATGCCATACGCTATTCTCGTCAACAAATCCTATCAGCACCACCGCCAAAACGGTTACCAAGACGTACTTCAATCCTGGGACATGCCAGATACGCAGTAGCAAAGATTTCATCTTCTTCATACCAATTTCACTTTTCGCTTGCAAAATTACAAAAATATTATGAATTATGCATTATGAATTATGAATTATTTCGTACCTTTGCAGACACAATTATATAAAATATGGAAGAATATATTGTTTCGGCCCGTAAATATCGCCCTGTCACCTTCGATACGGTGGTGGGACAACAGGCGCTGACCACCACGCTGAAAAATGCCGTGAAGAGCGGAAAGCTGGCTCATGCCTACCTCTTCTGCGGACCACGTGGCGTCGGTAAGACCACCTGTGCACGCATCTTTGCCAAGGCCATCAACTGTATGTCGCCCACGGAGGAAGGTGAGGCGTGTGGACAATGCGAAAGCTGTCAGGCGTTTAACGAACAGCGCTCGTTTAACATTTTCGAGCTCGATGCTGCATCCAACAATAGCGTGGAGCACATCAAGACGCTGATGGAGCAGACGCGCATCCCACCGCAGGTAGGTAAGTACAAGGTGTTTATCATTGACGAGGTTCACATGCTGTCAACAGCTGCTTTCAATGCCTTCCTGAAGACGTTGGAGGAGCCACCCGCACATGTCATCTTCATTCTGGCCACAACGGAGAAACATAAGATCCTGCCTACCATCCTGAGCCGTTGTCAGATTTACGACTTCGAGCGCATGACCGTCCGAAACACCATCGACCATCTGAAGTCGGTGGCTAAGAAGGAAGGCATCACCTACGAAGAAGAGGCATTAGCGGTGATTGCTGAGAAGGCAGATGGCGGTATGCGTGACGCACTTTCCATCTTCGACCAGGCAGCCTCATTCTGTCAGGGTAACATCACCTACCAGAAAGTCATCGAGGACCTGAACGTGCTCGACTCGGAGAACTACTTCCAGATTATTGACCTCTCTATTATTAATAAGGTGGCAGACATCATGGTGCTGCTCAACCAGATTATCAACAAGGGCTTCGATGGCGGGCTGCTCGTTCAGGGACTGGCCAAGCATGTACGCAACGTGTTGATGGCAAAAGACCCGCAGACATTGCCTCTGTTGGAGGTCAGCGACCAACAGCGCGAGCGCTATCAGGCACAGGCAAAGAAGTGCCCCACCCCGTTCCTCTATAAGGCGCTGCAACTGATGAACCAGTGTGACATCAATTACCGCCAATCGTCGAACAAACGCCTGCTGGTAGAACTGACGCTTATTGAGATAGCGCAGATTACGCAGCCTGAGGATGCGCCTGGCAGTGGGCGTAAGCCCAGAAGATTGAAATCCCTGTTTAAGCAACTGATTCAGCAGTCTCAGCCCAAGACCACAGCCCCGCAGGTAGCTGTGGCTGAACCTGCTGCATCAACCCCAACAAGAGCAACCCAACCTACCAAACCTACAACCCCTACTGCACGCGCCCCCAAGCTCAAGAGCAGCATCAGTCTTTCATGGGGAAATATGCGCCAAAAGATGAATGGTGGCAAAACCATTCTTCCAACCGACAGTCCTCAGAACAATGGTGATGCCGAGAACAACCAGCCTTTTACACCTGAGGAACTTCAGATTGAGTGGCTGTCCATGTGTAACCGCATGCCTCAGCACCTGAGTGGTGTGGCTACACGTATGAAGAACATGAACCCCGTCATTACGGAATTCCCTGCCCTGGAGGTCGTGGTGGAAAACCAGCTGGCAATGGAACAAATGGAGCAGATAAAGGGAAGTATTGTCAACACGCTGAAACGTGACCTCCACAATCAGGGCATCACGCTCTCCATGCGTGTAGCTGAGCACAAAAAAGGCGAACGCATTCTCACGCGTCGCGAACAATACGAACTGATGGAGAAAGAAAATCCCTCAGTAGCTAAACTGAGGGAAATATTCGATTTGAATCTGGCCTAACGCCATCTTACATCTTACATCAAATCAGCGGCATTCCAAGTTTCTTACATTCGGCACGCATATCCTCAGGCCAGATGCTTGCTTGGATTTCGCCGATATGACCTTTGTGTAGCAGTACCATACACAGACGGCTCTGACCGATACCACCACCAATTGACAGAGGCAACTCGTCGTTCAACAGTTTCTGATGGAAATACAGGCTCTTGCGCTCTTCCTTGCCTTCTATCTTCAACTGGCGCAACAGGCTTTCCTTATCCACACGGATACCCATGGACGACAATTCGAAGCTACGGCCCAGAACAGGATACCATATCAGGATATCACCATTCAAACCCTCACGGCCATTCTCACCAACGGTACTCCAATCATCATAGTCTGGTGCACGACCGTCATGCTTCTCACCGTTCGACAGCTTGCCGCCAATACCTATAATAAATACAGCACCATACTTCTCACAGATGGCATCCTCACGCTCCTTCGGCGTCTTGTCGGGATACATCTGCAATAACTCCTCTGCATGGATAAAGTGAATCTTCTCAGGCAGGAAAGGCTTAATCTGCGGATAGGTCTCACAAGTCAGATACTCCGTCCTGCGGATAGCAGCATAGATGCGCTCCACCACATTCTTCAGATAGCTGATAGTACGCTGCTCCTTCGTAATCACAGCCTCCCAGTCCCACTGGTCAACATACAGCGAATGCAGATTGTCCAGCTCCTCGTCAGCTCGGATGGCGTTCATGTCGGTGTAGATGCCATAGCCTGGCTCAATCTTGTACTCTGCCAACGACAGACGCTTCCATTTAGCCAGCGAATGCACCACCTCAGCCTTGGCATCACCCAAGTCCTTGATGGGGAACGTCACAGCACGCTCAACACCATTCAAGTCGTCGTTGATTCCTAAGCCCTGAAGTACAAACAACGGGGCTGTCACACGGCGAAGGCGCAACTCGGTAGATATGTTCTGTTGGAAGAATTCCTTAATTAGTTTAATACCCTGCTCCGTCTGTTTCATGTCGAGCAGGGATTTGTAATCAATGGGGGTAATCAGTTGACTCATTTCCTTGTAATTTTCAAATTTGCGTGCAAAGATACACAAATAATATTAAATTGCAAACAAAAACTCTAAATATTTTTGCAAATTGATAGTCATTCTTGATTTTTGCTAACTTTTTGCACCGAGAACTCATCCTGTTAACAAATCATAATTATCAATTGTCAATTATCAATTATCAATTAAAAATCGTACCTTTGCAGTCGTTTTTGCAAAGATACGATTATGTATCAGGCCCCGTAGCTTAGCTGAATAGAGCGTCAGATTCCGGTTCTGAAGGTCGTGGGTTTGAATCCCACCGGGGTCACGAAAGGAAACTCCTGTAGGTATTACCTACGGGAGTTTTTTCGTTTGAAGCGCTCCTCTATAGTCTGGAAGACGACAAAGAGCATAGGAACTATAAACAACAGCGCAATGGTGCCGATGAGCATGCCGCCAATTGTTCCTACGCCCAGCGAGCGGTTGCCGTTGGCTCCGATGCCTGTAGCGAGGGCCAGAGGCAACAGACCAAAAATCATCGTGAGCGACGTCATCAGGATGGGGCGCAAACGGACGGCCGCTGCGTCGAGTGCTGCTGCGATGATGCTCATGCCCTGGCGCCGGCGTTCCGAAGCGTACTCCGTCAACAGAATGGCTGTCTTCGACAACAGTCCTATCAACATGATGAGTCCCGTCTGCATGTAGATGTTGTTCTCCAGTCCCCACATCCATGCAAAGAGGAACGAGCCTAGCAGTCCGAACGGCACACTCAGAATGACTGCCATAGGAATGAAGACGCTCTCATAGAGGGCGCATAGAATGAGGTAGATAAACACAATGCAGAGCACGAAGACCAGTGCCGTAGTGTTCTGTGACGAGGCCTCTTCACGTGTCATACCGCCAAACTCATAGCCATAGCCTTCAGGTAATACCTCGGCAGCTACCTCGCGGATGGCGTCGATAGCCTGACCGGAGCTGTAGCCCTCGGCAGCCGTTCCACCCACTTGTATCGATGGGAAGAGGTTGAAACGCGACAATGTCTCGGAACCATAGATGCGCGTCAGCGTCAGGTACTGACCGATGGGCGACATCTCGCCTTGATTGTTTTTGACGAAGATATTGTTCAGCGACTCCGTGTCCAGACGGTACTCCGGCGACGCCTGCACCATGACGCGATAGAGTTTGGTGAAGCGCACGAAGTTCGAGGCATAAGTGCCGCCGACATAACCGCTCAGGGCTGCGAGCACATCGCTGGGCGACACACCACGACGCTTGCACAGAGCAGCATCCACCTCCACGCGGTATTGCGGATATTTCAGCGAGAAGTTAGTATAGGCACGACCAATTTCAGGGCGCTCGCCGAGTGCTGCAATCAGCTTGTTCGTATAGCCCAGCAACTCCTGAATAGTGCCACCGTGCCTGTCCTGCACGTGCAGCTCGAAGCCGTTGATGCGTCCGAAACCTGGCAGCATGTTCTGCGTGTTCACCTGAATTTTGGCGTTGGCGATGTCAGCGGTTCGACGGTATATCTCCTGCACGATGCTCTGGTCGTCGTCACCCTTACCCTTGCGTTCGTCCCACTTTTTCAGCTTCAATGTAAAGTTACCATTCGACGACGACTGTTCAAAGCTGTTCGAATTGCCCGCAATGAGTGAGTAGATACGCAACTGTGGCAGATCGTTAATACGTTCCTCCACCTCTTTTAATATATGGTAGGTCTGCTGCAGACTGCTTCCTGGCGATGCCTGCACATTGATGAACACCGTTCCCATATCTTCATTAGGCACCAGTCCGGTCTTCGTCGTGCGCATCATCCAATAGAGTCCACCAATGGCTACGACAACCAATCCGAAGGCCAGCCACTTTTTGCGCAATACCTTGGAGAGACCTTGCTTATATTCGTGTACAAATGCATCGAACGATAGCAATCGTTTGATTTTTAGCGGTTTATTCTGTTTCTTCATAATAAGCGCACAAAGTGCAGGTGATAGCGTCAGTGCATTGAACAGCGAGATGGCAACGGCAATGGCCATCGTCAGTCCGAACTGAGTATAGAACGTACCCGTAACACCACGAATGAAGCAGACGGGCACGAATACCGCCATGAATACCAGCGTCGTAGTGACCAGTGCAGATGTGATGCCATGCATGGCACTAACGGTACATTCGTAGGTAGATGTGGCGACAGAAGAACCGTCAACCACGGCAGGTGCTTCGTCGAGCTTGGCCTGCACGGCTTCCACCACCACGATGGCATCGTCCACCACCGTACCGATGACCAGGACCAATGCAAACAGCGTCAGCATGTTCAACGAGAATCCGATGGCATAGATAACAGCCAGTGTGGCTATCAGCGACACCATTATAGCAATAGCGGGGATGATGGTTGCACGCCAACTACGCAGGAAGACGAACACCACGAGGACGACCAGCACAAGGGCTTCCAACAGCGTTTCGACAACACTAACAATAGAAGCGTCCAAGAAGTCCTTCTTCGATTCCAGATCCTCGATGACGATGCCTGGCGGCAACGACTTGCGTATTTCCTCCACCTCGCGGTCAATCTCCTTGATGATTTCGTTGGCATTCGACCCCGCCACCTGGTTGATGGAGATGTTTACAGAAGGGCTGTCGTTGGTCTCGCCAATGATGTTATAGTTCTGCGAACCCAGTTCCACACGGGCAATATCGCCGATGCGCAGCACATCGCCACTGGGCAGCGAGCGCACCACTAAGTTCTCGTATTCCTTTTCCTCCTCGTAACGACCGCGATATTTCAACACATACTGGAACGTATTTTGGCTCTCGGCACCCAGCGTACCCGTCGCCACCTCCACGTTCTGCTCGTCCAGTACCTTCGTCACGTCTGCAGGGGTCAGCCCATACTGCGCCATTTTCAATGGGTCCAGCCAAATACGCATCGAATAGTCGGCACCCATCACGTTCACCTCGCCCACACCGGCAATACGGCTCAGGCGCGGTTCAATGTTAATCTTCGTATAGTTCGCCAGGAACGCACGGTCAAACGTAGAATCCGGACTGTACACCGCCAACTGTTTGATATTCGACGTCTGGCGTTTACGTACCGTGATACCGCCCTTCACCACGTCACTCGGCAGACGGCCCTGCACAGTTGCAGCACGGTTCTGAACGTTCACCATCGCCATATTGGGGTCGGTACCCTGACGGAAGAAAATACCTATCGACGCCGTACCGTTGTTCGACGCCGTCGATGTCATATACATCATGCCCTCGACACCGTTGATAGCCTCCTCCAGGGGCACGACGACGCTCTTCTGCACCGTCTCAGCATTCGCACCTGTGTATGATGCCATAATGCGAACCGTAGGCGGTGCTATCTCAGGGAATTGCTCGAGCGGCAGACTGGCCAGTCCGATGATGCCCACCAGCACCATCAGCACGCTTATCACACAGGATAATATCGGGCGGTCAATGAAAGTCTTTACGTTCATGTTGATTCTATTCGTTATTTCGTTATAACGAGATTACGTTATTTAGATGTTCCTTTCTTAATTTCAACCCCGTCCTTTAGCAGACCTGCTCCCTCAGCGATGATGGTATCACCCACCGACAGGCCGTCCTCCACGATATACTCCTTACCATTGTTTTGCGGAAACAGCGTGACAGCCGTAGCCTTCGTTTTGCCGTCAACGACACGATAGACAAACGTGCGGTTCTGCAACTCATACGTCGCCTCCTGTGGGATGACAACACACTGCTCATGGCTTGTGGGGACTATTACTGTTGCACTACCGCCGTTATGCAGCAAGCCTTGAGCATTGGGAAACGTGGCACGCAACGTTACGGCACCCGTACTAGCGTCGACCGTACCGCTCACCGCACTGATACGTCCCTGCTGTTCGTAGGTCTTGCCATTGTTCATCCGAAGTCCCACTGCAGGAGCCTTGCTGATAAAGGCCTCGATACCGCCATACTGTGCAATGAGGTTCAGTGTCTGACTCTCGCTGATACTGAAATAGACATACATATCCGAGTCGTCGGCCACCGTCACCAGCGGTTCACTAATCGAGCTGCTGACCAGCGAACCAACATGCCAGGGAATCATCGAAGCCACACCACTCACAGGACTCTTCACCACCGTATAACTCAGGTTGTTACGGGCATTCGCCTCTTGTGCCTTCGCCTGCGACAATGCCGCCTCAGCCTCCAGCAAGGCATTGTGAGTAGTCTCCACACTTACCTCACCCACTACATGGCCTTCCTGCAACAGACGTTCGTTGTTGTAGTTCATGCGAGCCGTCGCCAAATGTGCCTCAGCACTCTTACGTGCAGCCACCGCGACGTCCAGCGCAGCTTGGAACGGCACCTGATCGATGACGAACAGCGTCTGACCTTTCTTCACGGCCTCGCCCTCGTTGATGCAGATGCGTGTGATGGTGCCCGACACCTGCGGACGAACCTCTACAATCTGCCGACCAGTCATTCTGCCGCTATATTGCCGTTCTAGCGTCATATCTTTCTTGCCCACAACCATCGTCTTATATGCCACCTCGTCATGGGGTTTCTTCTTTTCCTTGCCGCAAGCCACGACCAGCAGCCCCACGATGACTACTGCCAGAAATCCTATTGATTTTGTGCCCATTATATTCATAGTCCGTTTAGTCATTTTATTCATCGGAAAGCATTTTTCGTAAATTTATGGGCAAAGGTAACACTTTTTTCTCGTTTTTTCGTATATTTGCACCGATAATTTGGATTGTTTATAAAAAAAAAGTAAATATGACACCTACAACAGAGCGCGTGTTCCAGATATTCAAGGAACTGAACCAGATTCCACGTCCGTCACACCACGAAGAGCGCGTGGCCGACTATCTTTGCCAGTTTGCCGAACGTATCGGTCTGTCGTATAAGCGCGACAAAGAGGACTGCGTCGTCATCAGCAAACCCGCCACACCAGGTCACGAAGGGGCCGAACCCGTCGTACTACTCAACCACATGGACATGGTCTGTGTAGGTATGGGAGACCCGCTGAACGACCCCATACAAGCATACGTCGAAGATGGCTGGATGAAGGCCCGCGGCACGTCACTGGGCGCCGACAACGGCATTGGACTGTCGATGGCTCTCACCGTGCTGGAGAGCAACGATATCGTCCACGGACCGATGGAGGTCATCACCACCACCAACGAGGAGGACGGCATGTCGGGCGCTTCGCAACTGAGCAGTGACTTCCTTCGAGGTCGTAAGGTCATCAACCTCGACTCCGAGGACTACGACACCATCACTACCGGAGCCGCAGGAGCCTGTCTGCAATTCCATCGCATACCCGCCGGGCGCACGCCTGCTCCTGGGGGCAAGCGTCGCTGGTACACCATCCGCTTCGAGGGTGGATTAGGCGGCCACTCGGGTGTCGACATCAACAAGGGTCGCTGTAGTGCCGTCATACCTGCGTGGGCTGTGCTTGCAGCCATCTACAACGAATACGATTTCGACGTGGCGTCTATCAACATTGGCGAGGCCAACGCATCCATAGCCTCTTCGGCCGAAATCGTGCTGACCATTCCTTCAGGCGAGGGTTCTGAGTTTGTGAAGCAACAGGAAGATATGATGAACCAGTGGCTACGCGAGGAATATGGCGACGCCGACCCCAATATCCATTGCGTCATCAGCAAGTGCGAACGGCAGGATACGGTCATCAGTCGCGAGGCTTTCGAGTCGCTCATGCGCTGTCTGGAACAGATTCCGCAGGGTGTTGTCAAGATGAGCGACACGATGCCTGGAACGGTGGAGACGTCCAACAACGTAGGACGCGTAGAAACCGAACAGGACTGCATCTTCGTCTCTACCCACACGCGCAGTTTCATCGACAGCAAGATGGAGACCTTGAGCAACGACATCGCCAGCGTATTTGCAGAAAACGGCGGACACAGCGAGACCATTATGTCGGCACCAGCATGGCAAGAGGACCAGCAGTCGCCATTCCTGCAACTCACCTCCAACACCTTCCAAGATGTCTTAGGTTGGCGTCCACGCATGGTGGCCATGCATTTCGTATTGGAAGCAGGATTCTTCGTCCGTCACTATCCCGGCATCCAGATGGCCAGCATCGGACCACGCATCGTTGAGCCCCACTCCACCAGCGAACGCGTCGAACTATCGACCATCAACGACATCTGGCGCGTACTCATCGAACTACTGAAACGCATGGCATAAAACAATGATGGCAAATTAAAAGCGAGCCCACCAAACGACGGACCCGCTTTTTACTTATTTGTCGATTGATATTACTTCACAATGTATTTGCGGCCATTCTGGAGGACAACTCCCTTGTAGGCCTCGTCCACCTTCTGACCAGCGAGGTTGAAACGAGCGCCATTAGCTTTCTCGGCAACGGTCTTGATGGACTCAACACCCGTGACATCATCGATAACATCCTCCTTGCTCTTGCCTGGATAGAAGGTATACTTCTGGAAACCAATCTGAGAATTACCCTGGAACAGCCAGTAGGTCTTGCCAGCCTTAGCATCAATGACGACATTACCCCAGAAGTTTTGGTTACCTGCACCAATCACCCATTCACTGTTAGAAGGATTGCGCAGAGCAACAATCTCATCGTTGGTCAGCCACTTCTTCTTACCAACCAGATCTTCTGCACACTTGCCAGCATCAGCATCTTCCTGCGTCCAGTTCTGTCCATTGATGTATCCCTCTACGAGATATGGGCTGCACTGCTTGGTTTCACCATCAACCAAGAAAGTAGTACGATTTCCCTTATTAGCCCATATACCAACCTTTAAAGCGCCATCAACAGCAGTTGTAAACTTGTAATAAAGGCCACTCATAGGTTCACCACCCGTAGCAGGGTCGAAAGCGACATCAACAACAGTATAGGCATCGGGTACCCATTCGCCATCCTTTGAATTTTGCCTAGCATACCTAGAAACTGAAGGATTACCTTGTCCTGCGATGTAATAAAAATTGATGTCTCCTTGATTCTTTACCTCCCAAGTAATGGGTTTTGTAGAATTGATTGACACTAACTCATAAGTATGTGCATCAGCATCGATAACAGCACCTACAGTAATATCCTGACCGATGTTAACAGTGGGGTCATCAGGGTTCACCTTATCAGCGGGAACACCAGAACCCACACCCTCAACTGAAACATTAGCTGTACTAAACTTGACTACAGAGTTACCGTTTTCAAAATTCGTGGCGGTTTTACCATCTGCGTCAACAATAGCAGCATACGCAGCACTCATATTACCATCAGCATCGACAGCTGTATAGCTCTCTTCGGTTTGGGCATTAACACTCATGGCGATGAAAGCCATGCAAACAAGCGTAAAAATTTTCTTCATAATCAATTTGTTTTTGTTATTAATTAGTAATTTATTTGTTTTCTTCTGCACGACAGATGTCCGTACTTCGTTGCAAAAGTACGGTTTTTCCATGAAACCACCAAACATTTGGATAAGTTTTTCGCGAAATTGTTACTTTTTGAGACGGAAAGAGTTCTCAATGCTAGCAAGTTCGTCCTTGAAAGCCTTGTCGACCTTCAGACGCTGTTCGATGGTGGAACAACTGTGGATGACAGTGCTGTGGTCGCGCCCTCCAATGAGCTGTCCGATGCGGCCAGCAGGCATCTTAGTGTATTTCTGTGCAAGATACATGGACACTTGACGGACGATAACGTAGTCGCGCTTGCGTGAACGACTGAAAATGCTCTTCTGTTCAACACCATAGTGGCCACAGACCTTCTCGAGGATATCGTCGACGGTGAGCGGCTTGTTGTCGACCTTGACGGCACGTTGGATAACACGCTGGGCAAGACGCAGGTCAACATTGGTGTTGTAAACAACGGAATAAGCAAGCAGGGAATTGATGACACCTTCGAGGTCACGCACGGAACCATTGGCGGTCTCAGCGATATACTCTATGACTTCGTCAGCAATCTTCAGTCCATCGCGACGGCACTTGGCATTGAGGATATCCTTGCACAACTGTACGTTAGGTTGTTCGAGCTCGGCAATGAGTCCGCAGGCAAAACGCGTGAGCAGACGGTCCTTCACACCCTGCAGGTCGACAGGAGGACGGTCGGAGGCAAGGATAATCTGCTTGCCCAGACGGAACAGGTGGTCGAAGATGTGGAAGAACGTGTCGAGGGTCTTCGTAGCGGTAGCCCATTCCTGAATGTCGTCGACGATGAGCACATCGATGCTCTGGTAGAAACGGATGAAGTCGTTGACGGTATTCTGGCGGGTGGCATCAGTGAATTGCACTTGGAACAGACGGGCAGAAACATATAGTACGCGCCTGCGTGGGTACATTTCTTTACAACGAACACCAATAGCATTGATGAGGTGCGTCTTTCCACAACCCGATGGCCCGTAGACGAAGAAGGGGTTGAAGGTTGACTTACCCGGATGCTCGGCAATGGTCATGCCAACAGTGCGCGGCAGTTTGTTAGAGTCGCCCTCGATGAAACTTTGGAAAGTCTTGTGGAGGTCGAGTTGCGGATCAAGATCCTGAGGCGTGGCGGCATCAAGAATGCTTGGTGACTTATTGACGCCCTGACGAGCCACGGGGATATCAATAGACACTGGCTCACTACCCTCTTCATCAACAGTCAGCTTATGCTGCTGGTCGACCACGATACGATAGTTGAGCTGTACACTATTGCCAAAACAACGACACAACACCTTACTCAATAGGTTGACGTAGTGCTGCTCCAGATACTCATACACATACCTGCTCGGTACCTGTACGAGGAGAGTCCGGCTGTCTTCGTTGTATTGTTCGAAGACGATTGGCGCGAACCATGTTCTGAATTGCTGCTCCGTGACGTTGTCCTTGATGAGTTGAAGGCAGTTGTCCCAAAGCGCCTTTGGATTCATTTCCATACGGCGATCGTTGTTCTTTTAATAAATTACTTTAATGCGGTTAATAATGATTTCGATTGCAAAGGTCGGTATTTTTTTTGAATTATGCAAATCCGTATTTTTAGTCAAAAAAAGGGAAAAGTCGTGTAACTCGCTTGTTTATCGCACTTTATGACGTTTTTACAATGTTATTATATCCACACCCCTCTTGCAAAATTCCAAGCACTTGTAATTCAACTAATTGCGCGATTCATGCACACAAAAAGTACCCTATGCAGCAAAAATAATTTAAGCTATCCGAAAGTGGGCTATATCAAGCACTTGCATCAATCCTATGGAAAGTATTTATACGACCTCACTATTTAGACAAATTTAAAATTGAGAAGAATTTTTATTTATCTTTCTTTCCGAAAATCGAGAAATGGACGTAGCGTTTCGGATGAGCTTTCAGGTCAATCATTAGCGAGTCGGCTGACGCCATTGTTGCCGCCATATTGTTATAAAGCGTAGGATCGCGCATGAGCAGGCCAAGTGTACCTTCATTACTGTTCAACTTACGCGTCATCTCGTTGACGTTTGCCAGTGTCTGGTTGACGCCAGCCATCATAGATGCCACATCAACAGCTGCCAGGTTACCTGTCAGTTGCTGGGTATTGTCAAGCACACCGTTAGCCTTCTGCATCATAGTAGGCATCTCGCGGTTGAGCGATGCCGATAGCGTGCGCAGATCGCGGCTGGTGGCATTAAGATTGTCGGTCATACCCTCAACGTTATGCAGCATTTGACGCAGGGCTGGGTCGGCTAGCAGGATATTCAGACTGGTCATAATACTGTCGAGTTTCGGCATCATGGCCTCAATAGCAGGCACCATCCCACCCAATTTGCCCATAATGCCCTGTTCAGCACTTCCGCTAATGGTATCGCCCTTAGCAATCATATGGATGGGGTCTTCGCCCAATATGAGGTTGATTTTAATGTTACCCAACAGGTCGCTGGAAATCTCGGCATGCGAGCCCTGTGGCAATCGCATCTCCTTGTCGAGGCCCATCACGGCCACAATCTTACCCTGAGGATCATAGTTGTACTCAATGTCCTTGATGACACCCACCCTATAGCCATTGGCATAGACTGGCGTTGACGCCGAGACACCACTGACATCTGTAAACGTTACGTAATAGGAGTCGTCGTTGGCAAACACGGTGAGCCCCTTAAGAAATGTCAGTCCGTAATATAACACCACGATGCCTAAGATGGCAACCAAAGCTATTTTCACCTCTTTTGTAAAGAACTTCATAACGCGTTATTTCTTTTTGTTTCTATTTCTATATTCCTGTATTGCCTTCTGGACATCCGTCCTTACACCATCCTTGAATGCAATGATGAAACACTGTGGGAACGTCGCTGCCAACGTTTTGCGAAGCTGGTAGATCTCGCTATAGTTTTCGGATGCGCCAACCGTATATTTATACATTCCGCCTTCTTGGTAATAGTCGGCAGGCTGTCCCTTCAGTCGGGGATCGTTAGCCTTCAGTTTAGCACTCGAGCCCAGAATCTGGACCTTGAAGACGGGAACTGACAACGTAGCAGGTGGAGCGGGTGTCGCAGGCGCAGGCGGTGTTACAACGGGTTTCGAAGGTGTTGCAGCAACGGTATCAGGAGCCTCGGCAGGCTGTTCATCGACTTTGGTGTCGGCAACAGGCTGTTCCACAGGTACGACGATTGTTGGTTCCTGCTTCTTCGGCTCTACTTTCTTCGGTTCTTCCTTCTTCGGCACAACAGTCGGAATCTCGACTTCCTGCTTCGACTCGGCCTTCAGCGGTACAGTAATACCTCCGTAATTCTTTTTCTTATAATCCAGAAAAGCCTGATAGATGCCTTGTGCCAGACGGTTCACGCCATCTGAAGAGTGCAGGAACTGCTCCTCGTCAGAAGTAGAAATAAATCCAAGTTCTATGAGACAACTCGGCATCGACGTCTCGCGCAATACAAGGAATCCGGCCTGCTTCACGCCTTTGTTCTGACGACCTGCTGACGCACAGATGCGTTTCTGTACGAATTTCGCTAAATCGACACTCTGCGCCATATTGTGATCCTGGATGAACTCAAACATGATGTAGCTCTCCGATGAGTTAGGGTCGAAGCCCTGATAGCGCTGCTTGTAGTCCTTTTCGTAGAGTATGACCTCGTTCTCGCGCTTAGCCACCTCCAAATTGTCTGCCGCACGGTGCATACCCAGCGTATAAGTCTCGATGCCTCGCGAAATATGTCCCTTGGGCAATGCGTTCGTATGGATGGAAATAAAGAGGTCGGCCTTATTTTTATTAGCAATGTCCGCGCGCGTGTGTAAGGGAATGAAAACATCTGTCTTGCGCGTATAGATAACCTTTACGTCGCTGCAATTGCGCTCTACCAGCCGTCCAAAGGCCAATGCGACGTTCAGGTTGATGTGTTTCTCCTTCGTGATTTTTCCTATGGCGCCAGCATCGTTGCCACCATGTCCAGCATCAATCACCAGCGTAAATTTCTTGTTGGCAGCAACCATCGTCACTGTCATCATCAGCATCAATATCAGTAATCGTATCCTCATCAATCTTTTGTTATATGTAATTCCACTCCTACCCCTTTGCAATCACCTCCCAAGGGCGGATTTAATTTTGTTATTCTCAGGTCCAGCGACGTCACTTTCGGAAATTCGGCAAACACGCGGTCGGCTATACGTCCTGCTACATGTTCCAGCAACTGCGACGTCTTGTACATTTCTTCTTCTATCAGATGATACAATAGACTATAGTCCAGCGTCGACTCCAATAGGTCGGACTGCATGGCCGATGTCATATCCACGCCACAGCGTGCAGACACCAGAAAGTCCTGCCCTACCTCATTCTCCTGGGGCATCACCCCGTGGTAGGCGTGAATGCGTACTTCGTCCAGAAAGATATTACTGCTCACCGTCATCTGAACCATCTATATATTTTTTCAGTGCGCGCTCTACACCTACTTTCCACGTGTTGATATTCTCCGACTGCAACTGCAACGAGCTCACCAGTTTGATGACGTGTTCCAACGGCATCCGATAGCGAAGCACACCAGATATCAGCTTAGCGTAGTTCCAATATTCCGGATTGAACTTCTCAGACAGCCCTTCGACGGTAATCTTGTAGCCACGCGTGTTCTCGAACTGGAAGTCGTAGCGCTTCGTACCGTCTTCATTCACCTGTTTGATGATCTTGCCCTTCGTCACGGACTTTGGCAACAAGATGCCATCATCATCGTCCTGAAGACCAGTGAATATTTCGTAAGGATATCCGTCAAGCAGTCCTACCAGCGCCACCCATTTATCCTTGTTGTTTTGGAAACGCACCACGTCGCACTCCAATACTTTTGGACGAACCTCCGTCACGTCAGGACGCTGGTTGTGCATCAGTTCTTTTACAGCCACATCGGCAACCGCCGTCAAATGTTTGCTCTCCTTGGGTGTCAATGCACCTAACATCTTGTCCAGCATCTTCTTTATCTGCTGTTCCGTCAGGGATGTTTCCGTCTGTTGGCTGGCTGCTGCCAGTGTCCTGACCAGCCATTCCGTCAGTGTCTCGTTTGTATTCTTAATCATACTTGTCCGCGCGCTTACTATATTTTGCCTGCAAAGATAGTGCAAATCGAGCGAAAAACCAAATTTATTTGAGTTTTTCCGAGATGCCGCCTATTTTTTCCTTAGGAAAAAGGTACGAATAAGCGAGCAAAGAACCAAAGGAAAATTTATTTTTCTTTGTTCTTTCGAGCGAGAGTACCTTCTCGCGAAGCGAAAAAGGTCTATCATACTTTGAGCAGTTTGATCAAGAACCTCGTTCTAACAAGATTAAGTGGATGATAATTAGTGCTTTTGTATTTATTATTGGAATTTTATTATTTGTATTGGGTGTTATTGTATTTCCTGTATATAGTTGACGTCAAAGAAAAAACGGAGACTAAATGATTCAATATTGAATCTACTGGAATTTTGTGGAAAATGTTTTGAATTGGAGCTTCGGATACAACGTTTTACAAAATGCAAATATTTCTCCGCCAGGGGGTTTAACCTTTTGATTTTCAGGAAGATGATGGCGGAGGAATTTGATGCGGCTGTGATAGAAGTTGTGTTACTTCTCAAGGAAATTTCTGTAAAGACGGAAGAGGGAAGATTAATGATTGGGAGGCAGGGTCTAAGCAGTAGTGAGGCCGTACTTAAAGAATCTGCCACTTAAGTCGTAAGATACTAGGACTTAAGTCGCAAGACTCTGCTACTTAAGTGCTAAGACACTAGGACTTAAGTGGCAGATTAAAGAGAAGGGACTTAAAAGGTGCTTAAGACCTGGCTCACAACTGTTTAGGACGCTCCCAAAAACAATAGTGTCCGAGTACGATATAGCACAGGTTACACGAGACGAGGCAAAAATCCTCCGCCATCATTTTGCTGTTAATCAGACGGTTAGGAGCGATGGCGGAGAATTTTCGTTCTCTAACCTAAAGGTGTAGAGTGTGGCGTTGCAATCTATCGCTCGAAAAAGCTCAAATTTATTTGGCTTTTTGCTCACTTAATCGTACCTTTGCAGGCGAAACATAAAAGGATTTGTAATATGAAGAACTTAATGACCAGGCGTAGCATTCGCCAATATAGTGACAAAGAAGTGAGTCCAGAACTTCTGAACCGCCTCATGACTGAGGCCAGCAGAACCCAGACAATGGGTAATCTCCAGCTGTATAGCGTGGTGGTGACGCATTCGCCAGAGATGAAGGCAAAGCTGGCACCAGCACATTTCAACCAGCCAATGGTGACGCAGGCTCCAGTGGTGCTGACCATCTGCGCAGACTTCAACCGCACATCAACGTGGGCACGGTGCAGGAACGCAGAGCCGGGCTACGACAATTTCCTGTCGTTCATCAATGCGACAACAGATGCACTATTGTACACACAAACTCTGTGTAACCTGATGGACGAAGAAGGACTGGGCTATTGCTACTTAGGGACGACGGTGTATCAGCCACAGGCTATCATCGACCTGTTGGAATTACCCAAACTGACGTTCCCCGTAGCAACGCTGACCGTAGGATGGCCTGCTGAAGAACCTCCCCTATCCGACCGTCTGCCGATGGAGAGTTTCGTGCACGAAGAAACCTATAACGACTATCTGGCAATGGACATCGACAAATACTATGAGGACAAGGAGCACCGTCCTGAAAACTTGGAGTTTGTGCGTATCAACAATAAAGAGACCCTGGCTCAGGTCTTCACCGACATCCGCTATACGCGAAAGGACAATGACGCCATGAGTCAGGGACTCCTCGAAACACTCAAACGGCAGGGCTTCCTGCCCTGGACCGTCAGAGGATTTTAATCAATTTCGATGGGCTTGTACTTAGGAACGAGAGCCTTCATGATGCACCAGCCGATGAGGTAAGCTACGGCACAGATGCAGAACACCACCATGTAGGCTGCGGGCTTACCCTCGAAGCCGAAGAACTGGAAGTTAGCACCCTGAGCAGCAGCCCAGTCGAAGAATTTTCCGCTTCCAAGGTTGATGGACATCGAACCAATACCGCCAGCCATCGTGCCCAAACCTACGATTGTACCAATAGTAGATTTGGGGAACATATCGCCAATGGTCGAGAACAGATTGGCACTCCAAGCCTGATGACCAGCGCCAAGCAAGCCAATCAGGATGGCAGGCCACCAAGCGCTATAAGCTCCCATAGGCTGAGCGAAGAGACCCAGTACGGGGAAGCAGGCGAATATGAACATGGCACGCATGCGACCCAGATAAGGATTCATGCCCTTCTTGTCGACGAAATAGGTCGGCAAATAGCCACCACCAATAGACAAAATGGTCACAATTGCATAGAGCGTGAAAATAAGCGCAATACCCATAGCCGAGTCAGAAGTATAGCCATACTGATCGCTGAAATATGCTGGTGCCCAGAACAGGAAGAACCACCAAACACCATCGGTCATAAACTTACCCACGAGGAACGACCACGTCTGCTTGTAGGTAAAGCACTGGAAGAACGGAATGGTCTTCTCCTCCTTCACATTATCACGGTCCTGAGCCTCAGCGAGGTCGTTGTCCTGCTCAATGTAGTTGAGCTCGGCCTGATTGACGCGTGGATTCTTGGCGGGTTTGTCGTAAAGCCAAGCCCACAGACCCATCCAGATGAAGCCCAGTGCACCAATGATGATGAACGCCATTTCCCATCCCCAGGCACGAGCCAGCAAGGGAATCGTAGCAGGGGCAGCGAGAGCACCAACAGAGGCTCCGCTGTTGAAGATAGATGTGGAGAAAGCACGGTCCTTCTTGGGGAAGTATTCTGCTGTAGCCTTGATAGCAGCAGGGAAGTTACCAGCCTCACCGACAGCCAGAATCAGACGACACGAGAGGAAGAGCCATACAGAAATAGTAGCAATAGCCACAGCGGCATCACCCGTGAGTTGTCCGAGCTGAGCAACAGAGTCGTAGCCCTCATAAGTCATTGCCACCCAGCCGCAACCAGCGTGAAGCACGGCACCCAGCGACCATACAAAAATGGCGATGAGGTAACCCTTCTTAGTACCCATCCAGTCGATGAACTTACCAGCGAAAAGGTTTGCAATGGCATAGAACAGCGAGAACATACCGGTAATCGTACCGTAGTCACCGTCCGTCCAGTGGAACTCTGGAGCAATGAAGTCTTTCCACGTGAGTGACAGAACCTGACGGTCCATATAGTTAATGGTCGTTGCCAAGAACAGCAGCGCACAAATAACCCAACGGAAGTTGGACATCTTGGTAGTTTGAATTGGAGTCATTGTTATTTCGTTTTTACGTTATGACGTTATTTCGTTAATTCGTTATGTCGACATTTCTTTCATCGAATATCGATTACGGGGATATTGTCCTTGTCGTTGTAATACAGGTTCTCGCCTGCCATACCCCAGATGAAGGTATAATAATAGGTGCCGGCAGCAGCGTGCATACTCCACTCAGGCGACATGATGGCCTGCTCGTTGTGGAGCCAAACGTTACGGCTCTCCTGAGGCTGTCCCATCACGTGAGAGATGGTCTGTCCGTCAGGCAGATTGAAGTAATAGTAAGCCTCGATACGACGACCGTGGGTGTGAGGAGGCATCGTGTTCCAAACAGCACCGGGGTTGAGCTGGGTCAAGCCAAGCTGCAACTGGCAGGGACCTTCCTCAAGAACATCATTCACGATGAGCTTATAAACGGTGCGGTTGTTGGCTTCCTCAACAGTGCCTACAGGGCCCCAGACAGCTGCCTTCAACGAACCTTTACGTCCGTCGAGGGTAATCCACTGAGTTTTGTAATGCTGGTGAGCGGTAGCACTGTTCAGATAGAACTTTGCAGGCTTGGCGGCATCCTTCGAGCGGAATTCGACAGACTTGTTGACGTCCTTGTCCTTGCCAATATGGCCGCGACCGATGTAGAGAGCCTCTTTGGGGGAAAGTGCATACTCCTTACCATCAACAATAACCCAGCCGTCACCCTCGCCACAATTGACGACACCGAGCTCACGGTTGTACATAAAATACTTCTCCTTGATAGTATTATCCACGTCAAGACCAAGTTCCCAGAAGTTTTCGAGCTTCAAAGTCTTGTTAACAGGCATAGCACCACCGAAGATAAAACGGTCGTAATGACTGTAGGTCAGCAGGATAGAGTCGGCAGTCATCACCTTCTCCATAACAAAACGCTCGCGAAGCAACTTCGTGTCGTAGTGCTTCACGTCTTCAGGATGGCAGGCCGTCTGGAATTTCACATGCTGTGCGCCTACGAACCTGTCGGCTTCCTGTGCGTTCGCAACAGAAAGCGAGAGGGCAAAAGCCCCTGCAATCGTAAGAATTGTTTTCTTCATCGTTTGTTATTTTAGTTATTCATTTTTACTTTTCGCTTCATCTGCCACAATACGCTGACGGTTAATCCACATCATCACCAAGGTGATAATGGTGAGCACGCCCATCCCTACATAGGCTAGATTATTCACACACTTGTAGATGACCCAGCCGAAGAGCGAACTGGCAAAGTCGAGGGCACCTGCCTGGAAACCCTCAGGAATCTTCGCTGCAGGATCCTGCGTCTGAGCATACACCGTCTGGGCAGCCTGCGTGAAGGCCGGAGCCATATCAGTGACTAACCACAAACCTATACCGACAGCTACGATACCGACTATCAGCGTCTTGACCACATTACCCTTCGTATAGGGCAGTACCATCACAAACACATAGAACATACCTGCCAACGAAGCCAGTGGCAGGAACTCATTACCTGGCAGTGCGACAGCCATCAGCAGAGCCAGCGGAATGAGAATCAGCGATGCTACGAGGGTCGTCGGGTGACCAATTACCAGTGCGGGAGACATGCCGATATACACCTTCTTACCTGCCCATTTCTTCTGTACCACCTCCTGCGTCTTCTCAGCGATAGGCTTCAAACCGTCGATAAAGAGTTTCGTGATACGTGGAATGAGTTCCATCACGGCACCCATCGTCACACCAAGGAAAAGTACCTTCTTAATATCCAACTGTGCAACAGCACCAATCAGGGCACCCACAATGACACCCAGTACAATAGGCTCACCCAACACACCGAACTTCTTTTTCAGACCCTCAGCATCGATGTCGAGTTTCGAGAAACCTGGAATTTTGTCGAGCAACCAGTTAATGCCAATGGCAAATGCCGTAAAGCTCTGACAGAAAGGCTGTGGAATGGAGATTCCCTCCATATCGTCATAATAGCTCTGGAACTTCGAAGCTGTCAGGTCGGCCATCACCAACGTGTTGATATAGCATACGATAGCGGCAAAATAGCCCCATGCCAACGACTGATCCATCACGAAATAGGCCACCGCACCAATGAAGGCGAAGTGCCAGTAGTTCCACAGGTCAATGTTCACCGTGCGCGTACATTTAGTAATTAGCATCAGGAAATTCACACCCAGACAAATAGGGATAATCAGCGCTCCTACTGCGGTATTGTAAGCAACAGCAGCGGCAGCGGGCCAACCCATGTCGAACACACCGAGCTGCAAGTCGTACAAACGTGAGATTTCCGACAGCGGACTGCCAAAATTATTAGTCAGCAGGGCGGTAACAATGCCCAAGCCCACGAAACCGACGCCCACATAGAGTCCTGACTTGAGCGACTTGCCGAACTTCATGCCAATACAGAGGCCAATGATGGTAAACAGGATTGGCATCATGACCGAAGCGCCCAGACTAATAATGTAACTAAAAACTTGTTCCATTGCTTGAATTATCGATAATTTGTTTTGTTTTAGTATAAAAGACGTTGCAAAGTTACAAAAAAAATGGCGAAATGTGCAACATTTTCGCCACTTTTTCTTACTAAATCGTTAACGTAATTTATTTTTTACTTATTCAATACAACCCGACCGTTACGAATAACCAAGCCTTTGTATTGCTGGTCGACACGCTGACCGTTCAGATTGTAGATATCACCGTTCCCTTCATCCATCTTCCATCTTACCTCATTGATAGCCGTCGGGGCTTCAACCTCGACAGGCGAGGCCATAATATAAAATTCGTCTATTAGCACATTCTTTTGAATATCAGTACCATAGATTACAGGCAAATCGAAGTATTTACCCTCAAGAGTTTGGGGGAAATCAATAGAAACCTTGAATTTATTAAAATAACAAATTCTCTTGTCTCCCCTAACAGCAAAATAACGATTTATTGTTTTATCCAATTCCAACTGAACAGCCTTAACGACAAGATAATCAGAATAATCCGCCTCCGTTAAGTCTTCAAACTGCACTTCACGAGGTTGAACATCAAAACCAGACTGGATGTCAAGCGAAAATGCATTGGTTGCATCGGGAATACCCACCACCTGCATCATCTTGTTTTCCACATCATACTTAACACAGACAAGACCCGTTATAACATCGCCCACCTTCAGATTAAGACCAGTATTCTTAAACATAATACTGCCCTTAGCATCTCGCACATAAGCAATATCGCCTGAAGTCGTTACATACAGTACCTCAGCATCTGTAAGTTGCAATATCACTTCTTCGCCAGGACTTACCTCCTTTAAATTGTCAACATCAACAAGGTTAACTTTCTCGACGGTAACCTCGCACGTCGCCTTCGGCCCACTGTTACTTTCGGCAGTAATAGTACATTTTCCTTCAGCAATACCCTTAACCTTTCCGTCTTTATCAACAGTAGCAATACTCTCATTGTCAGATGACCATGTAAGCTGGTATATGGCATAGTCTGGTTCTGCAATTGCTTCCAACTGGGCTACAAGTCCCAAACCAACGGTAAATGATTCAGGCAAAGAAAGCTCCTTTAGCACATAGATATCCTCAATGTCAAATGTAATAACGCCATTTGCAATCTGAATATTTTTCAATCCCCATCGGGTTGCCTTACCGCTCCACGTCTTCAGATTGGCAGGAGTCGTATTGGCATTCAATGTCCTTACATTGCGTGTTCCCGGGAAAACATCAGCAGCCGTTCCACTAAAATTCTTTCCACCAGCACGTACTACCTCGTAGTAATTACGATCGGGATTAGCATTAACAGTATTATTATACCAAACACCACTATTCGTTTTATCGACCCTGTGAACCAACATGCCACTTCCAGGCAAATACTTATCCCATTTAAAAGCGTTTTTCTGGCGATTCTCAAACAGGAAGAATTCCTTGTTTACAGGTGAATCGATTCGGAAACCCGTAAAACTGCTAAACAGGGGCTCGAGCGTATAGCTGCCCTCTGCAGTTATTTTTTCTGGCTCGTCACAAAAGCCAACAGAATAGCGCTCATAAAGCGAATAGCCCACGGGAGTGTCTCCGTTGTCCATATAACAGCCGGAAGCCATCACTGACCAATCACCAGGGTCGTTGCTTTGACCACCGCTCTTCTCATAGTCACTATCATAGAAATCAGGCAGTCCCAGCACATGGCTGAACTCATGACAAATAGTACCGACACCGTCAATCCGAACTGTCGAAGGTTGGGACGTTAAGCCCAACAACTCTGTAGAACTGGCATAGTCCCGTATATTGACATTATCTCTCCTAAGTCCCCAAAAGCTACTACGATGGGGCCACCAAAGATCTTCGTTGTTGCCGTTATAGTTGGCACCATTTCCGGCAACTATGAAATAAACCAAATCGACATTTTCGTCGCTATCGCCGTCGTAATCTTTGAAATTCACTTTACCGACAACGTCAGCAGAATCGATAGCCGCTTTCAATATCTGGCCAATTTTATTATCCTCCTTATTTATATTGCAATCATATTGACTGAAGGGCACCTGATAGGGACCTACAATGTCGAACTGGGGCTGGAACTTACCACCAGAATTGTCCGAAAAATAATCGCGCACGCTGCCCGTAAGCACCAGATTGTCAAAGCCCGTATAGCCTTCCTTATTGACCATATCGTTCATTATCTCCGGGTAGTCTTCACGCGAGAAACCCTTGTCGTTAAACTCAATTAGGATGATTAACCCCTTGAAGTTATTGTAATTGGTAGCACGGTTCCCCTGCGCACGACGACCTGCAAGGATTTCTTGCTGGCGCTGCTGCACCAACTGGCGCTCCTGTGCCAGACGTTCAGACATATCGGGAACCTGATACTTCTTGACAGTTGACAAATAGGCCTGCTCTGAAACTGTGCGCTCAGTCTCATCGTGAGCCACCATGGCCGTAGCCAGCAATTGCCCATTTTTCTTTTCGGCATAGACATAATAGCCCTGCTGGTTCTTCACAACGGAATAGCCATCGGCTGTCGTCTGGAAATGTTGCCACTCGTCTCCTACCAATCGCAGGGTTACAAAACTACCGTTAGGCTGTTGAACCTTCAGCATTCCAGGATGAGCCGGAACTGCCTTCATGTTGCATACACACATCAGCAACGCGGCTATAAGCAAATAGAATTTCTTATTCATTGGATAGCACATATTTTGCTTGCAAAGGTACGAATAAATATGCAAACAACAAAACATTTATGGAGAAAATGAAAATACTCCGAACAAAATTTTAATTAATCCAAAAGTATTTTCGATTACTCCGATAGTATTGTCCAGACTCTTTTCCTGCTATCAGCGGTTCTTCTGCAATTTAGTCGAAAAGTACATGCTCCAATACAAGTTTGTTTTTCAGTAGCTCTATACCTGCCCTTCCATACATCAGCCGCTTCACGGCTTTTAGTTTATTGACGTATCC
>CACYKE010000022.1 GCA_902774925.1 uncultured Prevotellaceae bacterium
CTCCACACAGTAGTTGACACCGGTTTGATGGGTGTTCTTGTTGAGTTCGGCATAGTGGACAAGGACGAGACCGTTCTTCAGATGCGGGAATTCAAGCCTGGTCTGGGCCTCGATAGGACCTGTCGTATTCTTGTTGTCGTTGGTGACAACAGCAGGTTTGTCATTGTTACCGTTGTCAGGGTTATTGTTGGGACCGTCGTCGCCGCCACTACTACAGGCTGACAACGAGAAAACTGTGGTCAAAAGGAGAAATAGTTTCTGGATTGTTTTCATCATCTGATAGTTTTAGTATGTATTGGGTTAAAAAAGGCGCAGCCATGGGCATATGCAACTACCCTGGACGCGCCTTAGAGGTCTTGTTCTGTAGCGTGAAATATCTTATTTCTTCGCAGCCTTACCGTAGCGGCTCATGAACTTGTCGACGCGACCAGCGGTGTCGACGAGCTTGCTCTTACCGGTATAGAACGGGTGAGAAGTGCTCGAAATTTCAATCTTTACCACGGGGTAAGTCTCGCCTTCGAACTCTACAGTGTCGTTAGTCTTTGCTGTAGACTGCGAAAGGAACATATCGCCGTTGGACATGTCCTTAAACACGACGGGGCGATAGTTTTCTGGGTGAATACCTTTTTTCATTTTTACTTGTTATTTTTTATGTTTACTTAAAATTTTTCGCTTTGAGGGTGCAAAGGTACGACTTTTTTTCGAACTGACCAAATATTCCCGCTACTTTTTTTATTCTGCAAAGGTGAAGACCAAGTCTTCGAGGGTGCAGAGCGACTTCTCCTTGGTGTCGGACTTGAAGAGGATGAAGATGGCGTGTTTGCCAGCAAGAGCGTTCTCTTTGGCCTCCTTTGAGACACCTATCGCCATATCCGTGCTGGTCTTCGGCATGTCAGCCTTCAGCGCAATCTCACCAATCTTCTTGCCGCCCTGCGACGCCCATGGACGGTCCATCCAGAGCTCGATAGTGCCGTCGATACCCTCAGGAATGAGGCGCAGAACGAGCATCAAGTTCTCTCCTGTAGCCAGGCGCTCGGGGTCAAAGTTGAAGTACTTATAACCCACGATACTGCCGTCGGTGTTGTTTACCACGCGGTTGGTATTGTTCGTCAAGTCGTAAGGCGCCTCGAAATTGCTGTCAGTGCCATACGACGCCTCTACGTACGAGCCGTAGAACGTGTTGTTAGGCCATTCATGAACGGCAGGCTTTGGACCCGTCAGCCAACAGGCGATACCTGCCGAATGACGCTCGAAGGGATTGAGGCCGTTAAGCGCAAAGCCCTCGGAGTTGTATTCTCCCTCGCTGATTTCCACCTTGCCGCCAGCACCTTCTTCCACCTTGACGGTGATGGGAGCCACCATTGCCTGACGGGCATATTCGTCGGTGCCTGTCTGACGGTGGTAGAAGACGTACCACTGGCCGTTGATTTCACAAATCGAACCGTGCGTATTGCCGTCAGGAACAGCAGAGGCAATGACATTACCCTGTTCGTCCTTCTCGCGGGCACGACCGTCGATGATGGTGCCGCCATAGGTCCAGGGACCTAACGGCTTGTCGCTATAGGCATAAGCCAGCGTATAGTTCGACGTGGGCAGGCCGAATTCGCCGTCCTCCGTGAAGCGACTATAGATAAAGACATACTTATCCTTGATCTTGCGGAGCGACGAAGCCTCGAAGAAGCGGAAAATGCCTGGCTCGTTTCTGCCGGAAACCATGCCATCTACCACTTCAGTGCCAGGCTTTACGGTACACATCGTCGCAGGGTCTATCTCTGCAGCCATCGAGTGCTCAAAACCCCAGTAGCCATAGACGCGGCCGTCGTCATCCACAAACACGGCAGGGTCGAAGCCGTAGATGCCGTCCACCTTGTTGGGGTCGTCGGCATTCCAGTTGCACACCTCGAAGGGTCCCTTGGGGCTGTCGCTCTTGGCAATCAGACCATTGCGGAATCCCGTCTGGTCGTTGGGGAAGAGGTAATAGGTCTTCTTGCCTGTGCTGTCAGTCACCAGCGTCACGTCAGGTGCATACAACACGTCGGCAGTACCTGCAGAGTCGAATGGCTCGCCCTTGGCATTCTTATTCACCACGAGGATTTCCCCGTCGTAGCGCCACTGTGTCAAATCCTCTACGGGAGCCGACCACACCACCTGGTCGCGACCACAATACATGGTCTTCAGGTCGTCGTGCGAACCATAAATATATACGCGCTGCTTGCCAGGATTGTCCGGATCTTCAAACACATACGGCTCACCATCGGGAATATGTTCCCACAGGGGGAGATAGGGATTGCCCTGAGTAATCGGTTCTTGCTTCACGGTGTCGACTTTGTATGAACAGGACGTAAAAAACATGGCGCCGCAGACTATTGCT
This sequence comes from uncultured Prevotellaceae bacterium, assembly GCA_902774925.1. Lineage (GTDB taxonomy): Bacteria > Bacteroidota > Bacteroidia > Bacteroidales > Bacteroidaceae > Prevotella. Next base: position 2,372 of record CACYKE010000022.1, read on the forward strand.
GCGGCTGCCATATATAAAGATGTTGATTTCATCATTGATACTGAATTGTTATTGCAGAAATACGGAACTGAGTGCCACCGCTATTTCCACTCTCCAGCCAGTTGACAACTTTCAGTGTGCTACTGTTAACACCAGAGAATGTTACATGGGCGTCATCCTTGGAAGGAGTAATCTTACTACTACCTTCACCATACATCTCGTCATTGCCTTTATAGGCTGTGCCGCTGTAAGTGTCGTAAGCGAATATGACCTTGGCAATCTTCTTGCTACCAGCATTAATGGTGATAGAATTACGAGCGTAGATACGGATAATCTTGGTACTCTCATGGTAGATAGGAGCAGTCTTTCCGTCTTCCTGTGCAACAGCAATCGTTGTGCCGTCACTCAGCTTGATAGCTGCCAGATTGCTGCAATCCAAGTCGCCGAAAGCAGCTGAAATCTCGTTGCCACCAGTTCCACTTCCGCCGCCGCTATCGCCATCGACTTCAGGAGCCTGACCGTTGACGCTTACGAGATAAGCACCAGTTGCGGTTTCAGGTGTGTTGCCCTTATAGTTAACGACAGGACCATAGACGATAATCGTAGCTCCCTTCGGAATCTTGTAGCCTTCCTTGATGCCTTTTCCGTCCTTGTCTTTAACGCGGAACACCTTGAATTTATCAGAAGAACCTTCTGTGTCGACGATGTCTACTTCAACATTCTTATAGCTATTAACAGTATATTCTGCATCAGCGATTCCCTTGATATAGTACTTCTCTGTAGAAGCGGTCTGGCCAACTTCTTGACACTTGGCTATAGCAGCGGCAACATTAAACGGATCATTCTGTGTTCCAGTTCCCTTGGCACCACCAGTGTCACCACCGCCTCCACCACCAGTATTGCCATTAAGTGAGTAGATATAACTCTTGTTGGCAGAAGTCTCTGGGGTATTACCTTTATAGTTAATCACCTTACCGCAGATAACCACTTCGTTACCAACCTCTGGCGTCACACCTTCCGTGTACTTAACATTGCCAAGATAGAGTGTGCGGAATACATAGAACTGCTCGCCGCTCTCCGAGCCATCGTCAGAAATGTAGAACGAAGCATTACCATATTGCGTATTGAACTCGCCATTGTTGGCATATTTTACAAGCTTACCCTTGATGTAGACATCGTTGGGAGATTCGACGTCCGCACCCAAAGTAGCAATATATTTGATGACGCCGGCTGCATTATAAGGATCGGCCAGTGTACCAGTACCCTTGGCATCACCACCAGAAGGAGTGCCACCCTTGGTCAGCTTCACGATGTAGTTGCCCTGAGCAACTTCTGGAGTGACATTGCCATTATTGACGTACTTGGTCAGTTTACCCAATACTACCACTTCGTCACCAACATTAATCTGACCAGGAGCTGTAAAGTCGGTATTGTCGATGTTCTTTCCGCGGAATACGGTCAGCTCGTTCGTACCGTCGGAGATGACGTAATCGATGTTCTTGTATGTTGCAATCTTGTCATCAGCAGTCTTGATTTTGGTAATCTTACCGGCGACATAAGCGTCCTCCTTCGTAGTACCATTGTCTTCCAACTTATTGATATACTCCAAAGCCTTAGCGACAGTGATAGGAGCGTCCTTGGTACCTAACGTTTCCGTAGCAGGTGTCGAGCCGCCACCCTTAGTGCCGTTGAGAGAGTACAGCCAAGCAGCATTGGCAGATGTCTCAGGGGTGTTACCCTTGTAGTTGACCACCTTACCGCACATGATTACCTCATTACCTTCCTTGATGTTGGGGTCGCTGGGGTTGCTATAACTTTGACCATCAAAGTATTTCACACGATAGCAGAGGAACTTGTTGCCGCCATCTTCAGTGTCAGACACCTCGAAGGTAGCGTTACCATACTGTGTACCGTAAGCCTCAGTAATAGAAGTGATAATACCCTTGAAATAAACATCCTTGGGTGATGCGACGTCAGCTCCAAGACCACTGACATACTCTATGACACCGGCAATGTTGAAGGGGTCAGCCTCAGTACCAGTACCTGAAGGTTCAATGACAACAACATCGTCACTTTTTGGTGGAACGACTTCTCCAAAGGGAGATGGAACGTCCTCACAGCTTGTGAATGTGAAGGCCATCAGGGCCAACGCAATCAGATAATTAAATTTCCTTTTCATATCTTTTAGTTTTTATTGTTCGTTATTGAATGCTTACTTCTTCTTTCCGTTCTGTTCGTAGATGTAGCTGCCTTGGGCAAACTGAGGCGTATTGCCTTTGTAGTTCACCACCTTACCATAGACGGTGACTTCGTCGCCCTCCTTGAGCGTTGCACCGGCATTGAACTTCACATTGTTCAGACCGTAGCCGCGATACACCTGGAACGAGCCTGTCGAGCCGTCCTTCTGATCAGAGATCAGATAGGTGGCATTACCATAGCTTCCACTGGTATCTATATCTGTGATTTTAACCACATAACCTTTGGCATAGACAGGACCTGCCTGAGCATCAGCTGCCAGGGCCTTGGTGAATTTGGTGACAGCTGCAACGTTATACGGGTCTGCCTCCGTACCACTTCCAGAAGGAGTTGCCACAGGAGCAGGTTCAGTGCTCGACGCAGTGATATCACTTAACCTACGCATCAGAATCTGCCAGGTGTCGTTGTAACGTGTTGCCACACCCGTGATATCAACCAATCCTGTGGGCAGTAACGTCTTGGCAAAGTCGGCATAGGTGCTGGTGCGTACCACGACATTGCTCAAACCGCTGATGACGCGGTTGGCACAGTTGGCCGTCAATGGCACACTGCCGTCGCTGGGTGCAAACACAGCCTTCCCGTCAGCCTCAGCCAGTGAAACGCCCTTCAGGGTGATCAGCTTGCCACAATCCTTGCTGATATCCAGTGAGTTGAAATTCCATTTCACCTCGATAGGGGTTGCTGTCTTACCTGCCACAGTACCAATCAGTTTGTAATGATCCTTCCAGATGTAACGGCTCATACGGCCGACCTGCGGCGTAGCACCTTCTTTATTGGGATTGGTATAGGTGGTACCAATCTGAGGCTGTTTGCCATAGCCACCGATATACAGGCCTTGTAATTCTATAAGAATCTCCTGACCTACAGGTAGTGCTGCGTACAGTCCGCTCTGTGAGACGCTGATAGCAATGGCTGCCGTATTATCCTGGATATACAGGCTGTTGTAGATGTTGCCCTCCTCGTCGTTACCAGTGACGATACCCTTGATCTGCATGGGCTGCTTCACCTCCTTCAGGCTATTGTTGTTGATTTCGTTGCTATAGAGCGCTATCACCTCGGCAATGGTCTTCAGGTTGGTTTCCTTCAGATATTTGTTGCCGTAAGCCTCTATACCCTTTTCCGTAGAAGGCGCATCCCAGTCCTTGTCTTGACACGAGGAGATGAGATTAGTGAGAACGGGAACCAGCAATGCCAGCATTCCTGCCTTCACAGCCTTCTTCACCTTATTATATATATAGGTAGTCATAATGAGTGATCTCTAATTACTTGTTTCTAATTAAAATCTATAACCAAGGTTCAACATGCCGTTGATGCCGTACGAATAGAACTTATACGGGTTGCGGTCGAACTTGTAGACACGGGCACTGCCCACATCGCCAGTGGTTGTATTCACAGAGTAGTTGCTTCGGCTCTGCTCGAAACCGCCAGTGACCATCTTACGGTTATTCAGCACATTGGTCAGCGAGAGGTTAATCGAGAGCTGTCCTTTCCTCATGCGGATGCTCTTACCGATAGAGAGGTCGAGCATGAATCCGCCCTTACCCTCGGCTTGCTCCAAAGCACGATCAAGGATTACCTTCTTACCGTCAACGATGTCGTAAACCTTCTCGGCTTCAATGCCAGTGTTCTCGTAAACCTTCTGGCGGTTATCCAAGGTCTTGCCATAGCGGTATGTAGGCGAGTAAGAGAGGTAGATGCGGTCGTAGTAGTTACCCATCACGTCGATGAACCATCCGCCACCGCTGTAGCTCAGCGTCAGGTTGAATGCCGACAACGGGGTGCCTCCCTCGCGCATACCTTTATTATATACTATATCATTGTGATATGTTCCCTCCGTCGACTTCATGTAGATGACGGGAGCATTATTCACGTACTTAGCGTCGCTGATGGTTCCCAGTGTCTTGACACTGAACGAAGGCGTTATCTTGTACTTGAGACCCCACTCCAGTCCGTAGTATTCTTTCTGAATACCCGTCATGGATACGTATGTGAACGAGTTGGCGTCGTCGTCGTAGAACTGCTGCCACTCAGTAACGTCGTTCAGATGGCTGAAATAACCACTGACGTTGGCCTTGAATTTCGCACTCTCATATTGCAAGCCGACCTCGCTCGAGAATACTCTCTCGTTTTTCAGGTTCAACACGAAGTCATTGTTAACCTCAGGAGATACAAATACCGTCGAGGCCGTAGGAGCACGGAGCTCAAAGCTCAGACCTGCGTTCCATGTCAGACCGTATTTCTTGATGGTATTCGAACTGATACCCCACTTCACGCCGCCATCCAGGAACTTGCCGACTTCGCTCTTGCCGTAAGAGGTAACTCCGTTGCCCTGGGATACAGCGATACCGTTCTCCATCTTACCGTCGCGCTGTATGGTGACACCACCAATGCGACCAGCGAGGAACGACTGGTAGTTATCCCTATTCCACTTCAGCGAGCCCCACAGCTGAGCCTTGCGTACATGGATATCGTAGTCGTAGCCGTACTTGTCGCCTTCCTTCAATATGACGTCCTTGTTCCTCAAATCGTAATAAACGTGGGGGTCGCCAATCGAGTAAGTACCCAGCGCGTAGGTATTGATGTTGCGCAGACTATTCGAGCCGAGCATATCGTCAATCTTCTTGTAGTGCTGGCCGATATTGGCTGCCAACTGCAGGCCCAAGTTCAAGGCTGTATTCGTGCCGAGCTTGGTATTCAGCGTCGAAGCCAAAGACAGATTGATATTGTTGTTGTATCTGGCCGATACGAAATATGATGCGTCACGTCCTGTGGCATTACCCTGTACGTTGGCTAAATACAGCCTGTCCCAGTTAATCTGGCGGTTTTCCTCGCTACCACTCAGATAAGCCCATGCGCGCCAGAAATCCTGATATCCGCTCACAGTACGTCCGGCGACATCCTCAGGATACCATACGTCGTAGTAGCTCGACGGCAGGTTCTTCCAGTAGTTGGGTTTGGGGTTCTCGCTGTCGTTATACTCCAGGTTGGTGCTCTTGTAGATGGAGTAGCGTCCTGTCAGCGAGGTGATCAGCTTCGTGTCCTGTCCGATGTTCCAGTCCCAAGTAAGCATGGCTGTGGGAGCAAAGTCGTTGATGACACGAGCGCTACGCTTCTTACCGTCTTGGTAACCCCAGTTTGGATTGTAGAAGTAGCTGTTGGCAATCCAATACATCTCATCCGTTGCAGGGCCCTGAGCAGCACGTTCTGTGGGATTGCCCCAAGTGACGAACGAGAGGGCGTGCTTGTCGTTCAGCTTCTTCTCAGCACCCAGGAAGTAGGACAGCGAATTGTAGAACGTACCTGGGACATTGGCTGTCGCCATGTTCGCCCAACGGTAAGTAACGTTAGCCGAGAAAGCCCAACCGTCCGGACGCAAGCCACTATTATAAGTGTACATCGCGCGTACCGTATAATTACGGTTGGCTCCCGTCAGCGTCACTCGCTGGCCTGTAGCCATAGCGCTGGGACGGAAATTGTAGTTGTTCGAACCACCCATTCCCGCTACAGCGAAGTTGTTAAACTCGAACGGCAGTGCGTTTTCCACGCCACGGGTCTGTTGATTCAGACCTCCCACGAGTGAATAGCGGAACTGACCGCTCTCCATGTCGTTCATCTGGACACCGTTGATGTAGATCTCATTGTACTTTTGGTTAAAAGCACGATAACGGAAGCGAACAGGGCTCCATGTGTAACCTACTTGCGACGCATAGACATTCTGGTTTGACGAAATAATCGTCACGTTCTGCGACATGTCATCGTCGTCGCCCAACTGAGCTTCCGTGAAAGTGAAGGCTTGCTCGCTGCTGACGGACTCCTGATCAGCCGATTGCTTAGGTTCATCGGTCTGTGCCAGTGCCGTTGTTGCGATGAAAAGTGCCATCACTGCAATTTTGAGCTTTTTCTGCATAAGTTGGTTTTTTTGTTAGTTTAATTAGTAATATTGCCGCAAAGATAATAAATAAAATTTAAAAAACACTATATTTTTATATCTTTTTTCAAAAAAAGTTTGAGATTTAAAAAAAATATCACTATCTTCGCACAAAAATCTGAAACTATTATGAAAAAACTGTTATCATTTATCGCAATCATGTTCCTGGTAGGAACGATGAATGCACAAGTTCAAGAGAAGAAATTCTCAGTTTACGCCATTGGTTTTTATAACCTCGAGAACCTCTTTGACACATGCCACGATGAAGGCCACAACGACTACGAGTATCTGCCCGAGGGTCGTAACAAGTGGACAGGCATGAAGTACACGCACAAATTGCGCAATATGGCCCGCGTACTCGCAGATATGGGTACCGACAAGTTGCCGATGGTTGGTTGTGCCGCCATTGGTGTCTCTGAGGTCGAAAATGCCAAGTGTCTCACCGACCTCTGCAATCAGGAACCCCTGAAAGCTCGCAACTTCCAGTTCTGCCACATCGAAGGTCCCGATCAGCGTGGTGTCGACTGCGGCTTGGTCTACAACCCCTCGCTGTTTACCGTTCGCGACGTCAAGCTCGTACCTTATATATATGAGAGACAGGACGACATCGAGAAGGGTCGTGCTACGCGTGGATTCCTCGTTGTCAGCGGAACGTTGGCCGACGAGCATGTTACCATCATCGTCAATCACCTGCCCTCTCGCGGTGCTGTTTCGTACTATCGCGAGCTCGGTGGCAGTCAGATTCGTGCCGTCAAGGACTCTCTCATTGCCGAAGACCCCAACGTGAAGCTGTTCATCATGGGTGATATGAACGACGACCCCGCTGATGCTTCTATGGCCATCGCACTCGGTGCCAAGCGCAAGATTGAGGAGACCAGCAAAGCTGCCGACCTCTATAATCCATTCTGGGACATCCATGCCAGCGGTACAGGAACCCTGATCTACGACGGAGCGTGGAACCTCTTCGACCAGATCATCCTGTCAAAGTCACTGCTCAACGACAAGGGTCAGCGCGACTTCTCTACGCTCAAGTTCTGGCAGCCACAGATATTCCGTCGCGACTACCTGTTCCAGCAAGAAGGCCGTTACAAGGGCAATACGCTACGTACACATGCCGGTGGAGTATGGCTCGATGGCTATAGCGACCACCTGCCCACATTGGTTTATCTCGTCAAGGAACAGAAATAATGACAATCATTGGAATCGCTGGCGGTACAGGTTCTGGAAAGACCACCGTCGTCAAGAAAATCGCTCAGGCACTGCCTCCGCACTGTGCTGCTATCGTCCCTTTGGATTCGTACTATAACGATACTACGGATCTCACGGAGGAAGAGCGTCGTGCCATCAATTTCGACCATCCCGATGCTTTCGACTGGAAGTTGCTCACCGAGCATATCATGATGCTAAAAAAAGGGCAGGCCATCGAGCAGCCCACCTATTCTTATATTATCTCCAATCGCCTGCCGGAGACTGTTCATGTCGAGCCGAAGCCCGTCATCATTCTGGAGGGTATCATGACGCTGCACTACAAGAAACTGCGCGACATGATGGATCTGAAGATTTTCGTTGATACCGATGCCGACGTGCGACTCATCCGTAACATCCGTCGTGATGTCGTCGAGCGTGGACGAACCGTTGACATGGTACTTGAGCGCTATGAAAAAGTCCTCAAGCCCATGCACGAACAGTTCATTGAGCCCACGAAGCAGTTTGCCGACTTAATCATCCCCTCTGGGGGTGACAACAAGACCGGAATCCACATCCTCCGAACTTACATCGAGGGTATCGTCACCAATGTGTGACTCTATCTCCTCGGCCTGCGTTTCCTCTTGGATAGCCAATGCGTCGTCTGCGTCTTTGCGCAGGCGATGTATTTTTAATGCGTTGATCAGTTCTATCACACCGTACAGTATCGAGCACCAGCCCAGTATCAGCAATGGCAGCTCGGCCGTTTCCATCGGTTTCAGTATGACAAACAGTCCTATCAACAGAATCACCGACGGCATTACCCAGTAACCAAAAGGCACGTTGCCAAACCTGCGTGCGGCCACCAGCGCCATCAGCTGCGTCACGCCACCCAGTATCAACACCGCTGCCAACATATACATCAGTCCGTTGACAAAGGCATTCGGCGACAGTGTCAGCACCAGTCCCAGTATCACGCTTCCTGCGCCCACGATGGGGAATGTGGGTTGTCCGCCACTCACCACGCGACCCTGCTGATCGGTAATGGTATATTCACCAGCATGACTTTTAGCATGCCAATAGGCTATCAGGGCAATGACACCTGACAACAGGAATAGTGCGCCGATGGCCATTGTCAGCCACGTCACACCATCCTGCGGAAATTTCACGAGCAGCACACCGATGACGATGGCGCATACTGCCCTGAATATCGAACTCTGGAAAATTTTCATTTCAAGGTAATGGTAGACACAGTAACAACCTTCTGACCCATGGTTTCGGTGGTGCTTTCGCCTTTGATGCTCTTCACCCATCCGTCATCCTGCAATTCGTAGGTAACAGTCTCCTTCATGTCCATCTTCAACATGCCAGAAGACATGATCTGGTCAATGTTCTCCTTGACCATAGCAGCCTGATCGGGAACGCTCTTCTCAACCATCTGGATAAGCATTTCCTTCATTTCGTCCTTCGTCATGTTCAGCGTGGAGTTAGCCACGATGTTCTTACCCTGAACGAAGTACATGCGCTTCATCTTCATGCCATCCTTGCTGACATACTCTTCCTGAGCACCAGTCGTAATGGTCTTACCGTTGAGGGTAAAGGGCGAAGTAGACTCCTGGAAGGACTTCAGCAAGGATTCGGGTGTAAAAGTCTCAACAACCTGCTTCATCAGGTTGTCCTTTGAAACCGCCGCGCTAAGCTGGGGAATGTCCTTCATCAACTGATCGACAATGGATTCCAACCCCTTGGTGAGTTTCGGCTGCACCTCGTCGCTATTGAGGACTTTCTGAATCTTACCTTCCTTGTCAAGACCAATGCGGAAGACGATACCCTTCGTGGCTTCTTGGGCGGCGGCTACCAGTTTGCCGGCAATGTTGTTGGCATCGCACTCGGTCTGCACGTTGTCGGTCACCAAGTCGACAACATAGCCGTCAGCAGTGGCATCAACAATGGTGTACTTGGTCTCATAGTTGACCTTTACGTCACCCTGCATAGGCATGGTAACCGTAGACTGTCCGACGTAGGTCTTCACTGCGCCCTTCTCCATTTTGGGGGCTACTTTCATCTGTGCCTGTATGGCAATGGCTGCGGTCAGCAACAGGCCGACCATCATAAGTTTTTTCATTTGCTTAATGTTTAATTAGATGTTAATTGTTTTATTGTTTTTTGTTCTCTATGAATTCCACGTTGTCAAGGGTGATGCGAGCCGTCTTGGTGTCGATGGCGTTGCCAACCTTATTATATATAAAGCGCGAATTGCTGATGGTGATGTCGTGTACACAGTCTATTCCCTCCATGCCACTGGCCTCGACAGCGGTATGCGTGCCGCGACAGGTCACGCCACTGATGTGGATGTCCTGGAACTCGGGAGCCAGCCGACGCTGTTCCTCCGTCAGTGTGGGAGCGGCTTTCGGGTCGCTGCCAGCAGGGCGGTCGACATAGTCGCACTGGAAGACAATCGCCTGATCCTTGATATCTGTCATCTGGATGTCGGAGATGTATAGCTGCTCCGTCTTGCCACCACGTCCGACACCACTCTTGAAGCGCAGGCCAGTGTCAGTACCGCTGAAGCGATTATGGCGCACCACGATGCGTCGCATGCCACTGATAGTCTCGCTGCCCAGCACGAAACCGCCATGGGCATGGTAAACCGTATTGTCCTGAATGACAATGTCCTCACAACCGTTGGCAGGAGACTTGGGCTTATAGTTTCCACTCTTCATGCAAAGTCCATCATCACCGGCATCTACGGTGCAATTGACAATCAGTCCGACGTTGACGTCGCTGAAGTCAATGGCATCACCATTCTGGGCATTCCAGGGGCAACGCACCGTCACTCCGTCGACAATGACGTTCTTACAGTTCAGCGGATGGACATGGAACTTGGGTGAGTTCTGTACCGTTACGCCCTGGATGAGCACGTTCTCGCAATCGGTCAGACGAATCAGGTCGTTGCGCATCTTGTCCTGCTTTTCAGGGGTGTCAGCAATGTTCTGATAGCCCGCCTTCACGTCCCAGGGATACCACAGCTGCCCCTTGTCGCGCTCCACGCCACCGATCCTTTCCTGATACATCTTCCACTCGACGTCGCTGACCTTACTACGCTTCACGGGACGCCAGTATTCGCCATTGCCGTCGATGATGCCGTCACCCGTAATGGCAATGTTCTTTCGTTTCGAGGCACGTATTCCTGCCAGCGCACGCGATGCTTTTGCATTGGAGTCCACATAGAGCGACTTGTCAGGCGAGAATACGAGGATGGCGTTCTTCTGCAGGTGCAGTTCGATATTATCCTTGAGCATGATCGGTCCCGTCAGCCATACGCCTTCAGGAATAGTCAGCCGTCCGCCGCCCATCTTGGTGAGCTTGCTGATAGCCTTGGCAATAGCCTCTGTGTTCAGCGTCGTGCCGTCCGCTACTCCACCCATGTCGCGCAGGTTCACGCGATTGGCGGGAATCTGGACTTCCTGCACGGGCTTGACATCCACGGGCAACTGCTCGTAATAGCGTGCATAGTCGCGTGGCGGCTGTGGGTTCTCAGCATTCCAGGCAGCTTCAGCAGCATCGAAGCGGTCCAGCTTGTCGAGGTAGTACTTACGCAGGTCAGCCCATTTATAATAAGGATACTGCGTGGTCGCAACAGGCATCGACACCTCGCGCTCGTTCAACAGCGCCTTCACGAGGACGTCGTCGCTAGAGGTGAGGGGTGAGAGGTTAGAGGTGAGAGACTTCTTGGGGGCATAGAAGATAAGCTGGATGTTGCAGGCCATGGGGAAAATCTTGTAGTTGCGCCAAACGTTGTCCAACTGGTCAAGGTCGCTGACCTGTGCGCCACATGAGTCGAGTTCAAGCAGACAGGCCAGCGGCATCACACATACCTCGTGGCCGAAGCGCAGGGTGGCCTGAGTGTGACGGATAGTATCTGCCGTCTCGATGATGTTGCGCAACAGGTTACGCTGCGTGAACGGCATGACGCCACCTGTCAGCGGAGCGGGACCATAGTCGACGTACCACCCGATGTTACGCATGCGCCACTGTTCGTAAATCTCGTCGTCGGTATAGATCGAGAAGAGGTCAATGTCGGTGTCGTGGCTTTGCATATTGGTGATTACCTCGAAGAGGTTATACATGAACGGCAGTGGCTGGATATTTTCCTTCACCCACTTGGTATCGCTGAACAGCTCTTTCATGAGGCGGTCGGGCGTGAGGCGCTTGGATGGTGTACGGCGTAATTCGCGTCCCTGGCGTCCCTTCGACCTGATAAACGGCGAACGGGGGGCATTCAGATAGTATTGCAATGCCTCACTGACGTCGTTGTGGATGTGCGCTGTCGGATTGGCGGCAGCCAGTTCCTCACACTCGGCCATCATCGACAGGATGCAGCGATTGACGACCGTCGAGCGGGCGTCGATAAACACGTCCTTCTGTTTGAAAATCTCCGGGAAGTGCTGTGTCATTCGCCGTCCGATGCCGTGATGCTGCCGTTCGCCCACGGTGCTCAGGTCACCCAGACGAAGCTGTGCTCCGGCATACTGTCCGTCGAGCACAGGATAATCGGCTACCGGCAGGCTCACGAACTGCTCCACCTGTCGCAGCACCTCTTCGCCCTTGGGTGTCAGTTTACCCGCCTTCCGGGCCTGTTGCATGGGTCGCGTGACGCTGGTATAGCTGTCGGTGCTGATGAGCCACCGCGAACCGTGACGTCCGTAGTGCGACATGTAGAAAGGCACATAGCCCTTTGGCGCAGGCGTCAACTGCTGCGTGGCAGGATAATTGTCATAGTCCAGATAGTTACTACCGGCCAGATACTTGTTGGCCGCGATTTCCTCACGTGCCGTCTGTGCCGTCAAGCCCGTCGTCAGCGCGAGGGCAAGCAGAATGTTGATTAGTCGTTTCATCATATATGTTATCAGTTTGTTTTTGCTACATTATTTATTAGGGGAGGTGACGCGTTGTATCGTCGCATCGCCGGGCTTGAACAACAGTCCTTCGCACTTCTTGGTATCAGCCTTGTATTCGCGCAACTCTATCTTGCTCCAGTCTATCTGGTCCGTACGCTGAGCCAGAGGGGCGTGAGGAATGATGCTGCCGTCGCGAACGAGGATGATGGCAGGAATCTTGCCTGCCTCGATGGTCTGATAGCCACCCTCATACACCCTACCCGACTGATAGTCAATCCATTTGCCCTTCGGCAGATAGACGTCACGGCTGTTGCCGCTCTCCATCAGCGGTGCTACGAGCATCTGACTGCCGAACATATATTCATCCTCCACGAGCCAGGCGCCCTTGTCTTGCGGAAACTCCACCAGCAGGGCTCGCACCATCGGCAGTCCGCGCTCTGAGCAGTCCTTCGCTTGGGCATAGACGTAGGGCATCAGCCGGTATTTCATCTCGGCACACGCACGGAAAGCCTTAGTAAACGACTCGCTGATGAGCCAAGGTTCCGTGGGTGGTGCACCATGGGCTCGCGTGTGGCTCGACAGGAATCCGAAGGGCAGCCAACGACGATAGATATCCTCGGGCGAGGCGGTCACGAAGCCACCCATATCATGACTCCAAAACGAAAAACCGCTCAGTCCGAAGCTCAGACCACCACGCAGGTCGCCCAACATTCCTATATTATTAGTAGCCGCATCGCCGCCCCAATGCAGGGCATAGCGCTGACTTCCAGCCCAAGCCGAACGTGCCCAAATGATGCCCTCGCCAGGATGATTCTTTTCCACCACTTCCCACAGGGCTTTGTTGTAGCGCAGGGGATAGAGGTTATGCTCGTACAGCCCGCCCTTACCGCTATGATAAAAGCCGTTATAGGGTGCTGCCTCGCCGAAATCACACTTGATGGTCGAAACACCCTGCTTCATCAGCCCCTCAATCTTCGACTGGTACCAACTGACGGTCTCAGGATTCGAGAAGTCGAGAATGGCATCTTCTACGGGCATGCCGCCAGTGGCATTCACCACGTGCAGACCCTTTTCGATAATCTCTGGGAAGAAGCGGTTCTTGGGCGTAAAGTACGGCAACTGCCACAGACAGGTATGGAAGCCGTCCTTCGACAGCTGTTTCAGCATGCCGACAGGATCGGGGAAGCGGTCCTTCGCAAACTGATAGTCGCACTGCCAGTCGACGCCAAACCAACCCGTATCGAAATGTATTACATCGCTGGGAATCTTGTGGGCGCGCAATTGCTTTGCAATCTCCAGACCCTCCTCCTGCGAGAAATAGGTGATGCGGCTCATCCACGTGCCAAAGCTCCACAGCGGCAACATCGGACTCTTGCCCGTGATGTCCGTATATTCGTTCAAAATGTCCTTCGGCTCGCCAAAGAACACGAAGAAGTCCATCTTTTCGTCGGCCATAAACAGGCGCTGGGCGCCGATGTACGAGGCTCCGAAGTCGCAGGTGACGGGTGCCGACGTGTGCATAAAGATGCCGTAGCCGCGATTCGAGAAATAGAACGGCACGGGCTTATACTGTCCGTCAGTCTCAGGACCTTGCGGGTCGGTCACGCTCAGATGCACCTTCTGCCCTACCTTATTTAAAGAGGTAAACGACTCACCGCAACCATAAATCCGCTCGCCTGGCGACAGCAGGAACACAGGATTGATGCTGCGCGAATTGTCCGAGCCGCGCTTGATAAACGAAAACGGCAACAGCTTCACCTGCGTCGAGTCGTTGTCAATGATATGGCGTGTCTGCGTTAGCACCTTCCCCTTCGCGTCCTTCACCACGATGCGGAAAGGATACGGCTGAATCTCAATGCTACCGTATTCCGAACGGGCCGAGTAGTTGGCAGTTCGGCTGCCAACCGCCACCTTCTTCTTAAAGGCCTCGCAGAACATCACGTCCTCCTGATCATCGCACTTCGGCTCCACGGGCGTCGTCAACATTCGTATGCGGGCCGTCCTCGGCGTAATCCATTCCACCTTGATTTTCAGCGCAGGGTCGTTCTCGTATGCAGCATCGGGGAAGTCCAGCATCTGCATCCGCACGGGCCAGTAGCCGTTCAGGTTAAACGCCTGTCGCGGACTCAGCCTGTAGCGCTTCCACTGCACCAGTCCCTCGCCCTTCTGGGCGTCGAACGTCACCAACGAGTCTGCCAGGAAGTACGTGTTCGACAGGTCATAGAAGTCCGTCGACATATCTTTTTGCATACACTGCAGGTACTGCACGCCTGCATTCGTCTGAATCTGCGCCGTGGCCAAACCGGCCCACCAGGCAACCGTCAACAATAACATAAACTTTTTCATGCTGCGAAGGTACGAAAAAAAAACGAACCCACCAAACGATGAGCCCGATTTTTGTTTAAACGTTTTTTCTATTGAAACAAATGAAAGAAGAAAAACACAGCTGCATAGGACGTTGGGACGTCCTTTGCCCGCCCTATAGTCATGTTGTTTCTGTCCACGATATAACCGTCAGACTTCACCTTTCCCAACGTCATATTCGAACGGTCTTTCACCGTCCCGTCCGAATCCACTTTCCCAATAGTCATATTCGAGCGGTCCACGATGCTGCCATCACTCTTAATCCTTCCAATCGTCATATTACTCCGATCCACAACATATCCATCGCTCTTGAATCGCCCGACAGTCATATTCGAACGGTCATACACCGTCCCATCCGAACCAATCTTCCCGATGGTCATATTCGAACGGTCCACAATCGTCTGCCCACAAACCATCTGACACATCATGAACAACATGATGGTCAACAATACTCTAAAGTCACCAACTACAATCTTCATCTCTCTCATAGTCTCCATAATCATCAATCATTCTATTTCTATGCCGCAAAGATAGCACATTTTTCCCAAACAGCAAACAATAACGGCAGAAAAGTTCAATAACACCCCTCTATTCAGGACTTCTAACGTTAAGCTAATTGAAGGGGAAGAGTGCCGTGCAAGCAGGGGGGAAGTGCCCATGTAAAAGGGAGCGAGACGTAGGGTAAGCGGATTCGGGCGGCCGCCCGCATTCATTCGGGCGAGGGGCCGTATTAATTCGGGCGGGAGACCGCATTATTGCGACCGCCCGCCCGTGACCGAGTTTTATACCTTATTATATTATTGCTGCGGAGCTGGTTGTCCACCGGGGCGGGGACCGCCGGGACGTGGGCCACGGTTTCCGCCACGCATGCCGCCCATACCGAAACGACGACCACTCATCTGCTGCCACTTCTGATACTGCTCGTCCGTCAGCACCTTCTTCATCTTGTCGTCTGTCTTCTTTATTTCCTCCTGGTGACGCTGCATCTCGGCCTGCTGTTCCTTCATGACGTCGGCAAACTTCGTCTTCTGCTCGGCTGTGAGGTTCAGCTCTTTCTCCATGTTTTGCATCATCTGCTGCGGATCCATACGGCGCGGACCACGACGCTCACCATTCTCATCCTGTGCCTGGGCTACTGTCAGTGCCATCAGGGCTACTAAAGTCAAAACAATCTTTTTCATACCTTTTTTGTCTTTTTAGAAATTAATAATTATAAATCAAAATGTATCTGTCAAAATACGCTTCTTTGACGTCGGACTGCCCCAAATGGTTTAATGCCTGTCGTAATACTTTCAGCGAACAGCCCGATTTCTTCAGCAAACGCCCAAAAAATCAGGTTCATCGTTTGGTGGGTTCGTTTTTTTTCACTACCTTTGCAACCAGTAACATAAACCTCGTAAACTTATGAAACGATTATTCATTATCCTGACCTGCTGCCTTGCAGCGTGTGGCCTCTCGGCCCAGAATCCCTATTTGCCCTTGTGGGAGCACTTGCCCGACGGCGAGCCCCGCGTGTTTGAAGACCCCGACAACCCCGGTAAGCTGCGTGCGTATATCATCGGTTCGCACGACCTGACGTACACGGCCTATTGCGGTCCCGACATTCGTATGTGGTCGGCACCCGTGGAGGACCTGACGCAGTGGCGCGACGAGGGTCCCATCTTCACATGGTTCGTCAACGGCCAATGGGACACGATGTTTGCTCCAGACCTGGTAGAAGTGAAGGACAAGGCTACGGGCAAGAAGACCTACTGGCTGTATCCCCACTCGCGCGGATGGCGCCGCGTGGCAACAGTATGCAAGAGCGACAGGCCCGACGGACCATTCGTGCCCGTGAACCTGACGGAGGACGGCACGCAGTGTCTGCCCGGCTCGCTCATCGACTTCGACCCGTCGGTATTCATCGAGAACATCACAAACAAGAAGGACAAGGACTTCGACAAGGGTTTCCGCGCCTACGTGTTCTACGGTTTCCAGCACTCTACGGCCTGCGAGCTCGACCAGCAGACGATGTACTCAAAGCGCGAGAGTACGGAACTCATCGACCCGTTTATTCCTGCCAGCAGTGCCGACGGCAGACTGTTGGACAAGCCTGGCAGCGAGTATAAGGCCCTGTACGAGGGTCAGAACCCACTGGACTTCAACTTCTTCGAGGCATCGAGCATTCGTCAGGTTGGCAACAAATACGTGATGGTGTTTTCTGGCTATAGCGGCAAGGAATACGGACTGGGCAATACCAACTCGGCCCTGCGCTATGCCTTTGGCGACAGCCCTCTCGGCCCCTGGCGCGCCGGTGGTGTGCTGGTGGATTCACGCGCTGTGGTGCTGAACGAGGACGGTTCGAAGCTCATCACCACTAATGCCGGACATAACACCCACGGTTCGATACAGGAAATCAACGGCCAGTGGTATGTGTTCTACCACCGTCCGCCACGCGGCTTCGGATTTGCCCGTCAGGCAATGGTTGCTCCCGTGAAGATTACGTGGGACAAGAAACCCGTAGCAAATGGCGGCGTGGTGAAGATTACGGCCTACGACCCCTATACGAAGGATAACGCATGGACGGCAAAAGCTACCGACGGCAACGAATATACCGGTGCCGAGGTGACCTCGGAGGGCTTCCAGATTTTCGGTCTCCCACCCTACCAGTATTATTCTGCCGGTATTGCCTGCTTCATGACAGGCGGTACGAACAGCAACGAATGGATGCAGGACAACTTCGACGTGTGGAACAACTCAATGGATCTGGCAGGTATCACCAACGGTGGTATCGTAGGTTTTAAGTACTTCGGTTTCGGTGGTCTGGCTCAAGACACGAAGGGCGTGAAGGCCTTCGAGGGAACCAAGGCCGGTGACGGTACGATGCTGAACCTGAACCTGTCGTCGGGCGGACATGGTGCCTTCAAGATTCACGTGATGCTCGACAACCCCTGGAAGGGTCAGGAGATTGCAACGTTCGACATTCCTGCCGATGCACCGAAGATGGGACTGATGTATCAGGCTCCCGTTGCTGCCGTCGAGGGACTGACGGGCAAACACGCTATCTATCTGGTGGCCGAAGGTCCTGAGGTACAGGCTCCGCAACAGCCACAGTGGGGTCGTCGTCCGCAGGGTCCTCAGCGTCCACAGGGATTGTTCGACCTACACGGCATCGCCTTCAGCAAGGGTGGACAGAAGTGTGAGGCTCCTGTCGTTCCGCAGGTGACCATTACGGTTGACGGCAAGCAGCTGATTGTGCCTACGACACCTATTCGTAGCACGAACCTGAACGGATATACCGACCTGTGTCACTATCAGGTGTATGGTCCGTTGAAGGACAACAGCGTCATCAAGGGGACGGCCAGCGACCCTGCAGTAAAGTGCACGGTAGGCGCCATCACCAATGGACGTTCAGTAGTGAAAGCAACGTACAAGGGAATCGAAAAGATTTATCTGATTAATTAATGTAGAGGTGAGTGGTGAGAGGTAAGAGAATAGTCTCTGTGCTCCCTGATTTCTCTCACCTCTTACCACTTACCTCTTACCTCTAACGAGACTGAGCTTGCGAAAGTTGAGTCAATAGGTGAACGGACTGTCGAAATCACGCAATAAAGCATGACGCGTATCCTTCTCCGACAAGATGGCCTTGTCGGTTGGGATGCGCCAGTCGATGCCCAGCGAATCGTCGAGAATGCTGATGCCCGCATCGGCCTCAGGGTGATAGAACTCGTCACACTTATACTGGAAAACGGCCGTGGGTGAGAGCACGGCAAAGCCGTGGGCAAAACCCTTGGGGATGAAGAACTGGCGGTGGTTGTCCTCGGTGAGCTCCACAGCAACATGCTGTCCATAGGTGGGACTGCCTTTGCGGATGTCGACGGCAACGTCGAGTACGGACCCACGTACACAGCGCACGAGTTTGCTCTGGGTAAACGGCGGACGCTGGAAGTGGAGTCCTCGCATGACACCATAGGAGGACATGCTCTCGTTGTCCTGTACGAAGGTAATCGGTGCAACTTGCGCATCGAAGTCGCGCTGAGAGAACGACTCAAAGAAATAGCCCCTGGCATCGGCAAAGACGCGCGGTTCGATGATGTATAGGCCGTCGATGGCTGTCTTGATAATATTCATTCTTAACTTCTTTAACTTATTTCGCCTAACGGCAATGTGACTTTGAAACGGGCTCCTGGTCCGGCAAACGTCGTGTCGAGCACCACGTCGCCACCCATGCGACGAGCCATTGTGCGACCGAAGGTGAGTCCGAGACCCAAACCCTCCTTGAACGAATCGAGCTTGACGAACCGCTCGAAGACGTGGTCGGCTTCACTGGCAGGTATGCCGGGACCGTTGTCCTCGATGTAGATTTCGAGTTGACTGCCGGTCATTGCGGTGCGCACGACAATGGCCCCGCCCTCTGCGGGAATATTCTTGTAGGCATTGTCGAGCAGCGGATTGAGGATGCGCTGCAGAAGCACCTCATGGGAATGAACCACGACGTCGTCGGACAAGGCACTTTCGTAGTGGAGCACCTCCTGCGGACGGAAGAAATTGGTGCAGAAATAATTCAGCGCACGGCGTATCAGTTCGTTGCACTGGAAGGGCTTCAACTCGATTTCCTTGTCAAGTGCATCGCCGCGCGATATCTCCAACACCTCGTTGACCATCGTCGTGATAAGTCGCGTGTTGTGTAACATCGTCTCGGAGATGTGGTTACGCTCTTCGGGTGTGATATCGTTGCCGGAAGAGGCCAGCACCTGTGCAAAACCGCTGATGATGTTCAGGGGCGTACGCACCTCGTGACTGACATTCTGAATGAAGTCCGTCTTCACCTTCTCGGCTTCGATGACATGCCGATAGGCGGACTCCATCTGACGCCAATGACGGCGGCGACTCTGGACGATATATACCAGGGCAGCGACGAGGAGCAATAACAGGCTGATGACGATGACCATGCTATAGAACATGACGCGACTCTGCTGACGACGCACCTCGTACATCTGCAACTCGCTCTCGATGCCCTCCATCGAACTCTTGAGGATGAAGCTGTTGATGGAGTCGCTTTGTTCAGTACCCTTTTTCAGGGCGTCGAAGGCCTCCTTCCAACGACCGGCCTGGGCGTAAACCTCGGCCTGGGTTTCGTAGGGATTATCGATGGCATCTGTGGCGAGTTTTACGGCTTCATCGGCCTGCCCATGGGAAGCAAGCCACTGAATCTCGAGCGCTCGTCCATGAACGGAGTTGAAGCCCTTGGCCACGCCTTCCTTATATGCCTTATAGCCCTTCACGAAATTGACCGTATCGCCCAATGTAAGGTAGCCCAGCGTGCGACGCGTCTCGATGTCGAAGACGCGGTCCGGAGAACTCTCACCAGCCAGTTCGAGGGCTTTGTCGATGAGCTTCATGGCCTCCTGAGGGTCTTCGTTCATGGTGATGTTGACGAGATTCATGTAGATAGGCGGCATACTCTCTTTATAGCCCTCCTTCTCCATACGATGGATGACTTCCCAGAAACACTGCTTGGCAGCCTCTTTGTTACCGCTGTAGTTATAGATATGCCCCATCATGTTGACAGCCATATACATCTCCTTGTCGAGTTTCTTCTCGGTGAGTTCGCGAGAGAGCTGCTTACCCAGTCTGTAGGCCTCGAAGATGTTCATATGGTTCAACTCAAAGATAACCTCGTTGCAACGCTGCGTATAGTAGGCATGCTGGTCGCCTTGAGCCAGCAGATAGTTCTGCAAGGCATGTACGGCGGGATAGAAACGCGCACTGTCGCCATCATTGAAGGCATGATGCATGGAGTCGCGGAGGGTAAGATACTCCTTCGACGACTTATAGTCATCAGCAGCCTTTAGCGTCGTGACGCCCGAAGCCAGCAGCAATACGGTCAGGATGGTGATTCTGATGTTCATAGTTTATAGTTTTACACTAACTGCTTTGCCGTTATACTGTACCATCGTGCCCTCGGGATTGTCGAAGTTCAAAGCCTTAGGAGCATCCTTCGAAATCAGGACAACGTTGAAGCGGCGATTCTTCAGCATACCAGGGAACTGACCCTTGCGGGCACCGAAGGAAACGGTACGGGAAGCATCGTCGTAGGTAATGTCGATAGTGGCAAACTTGCCCTTCTCGTAGTTGTAGTTCGTGCCTTCGTCCTCGTAGAGTTGGAACGAACCGTTCTGACCTGCATACACATAGAGGTTGATAAGCTCTGCAGGCTTCTCGTCGCAATACTGCATCTCCGGACCGAAGGGAATGATGGCGCCCTCGCGGACATAAACAGGAATGCGCTCGTAGGGAGCCTCAACGATGAGCCGCTGACCACCAGCGATGAATTCACCCGAATACAGGTCATACCAACCCGTCTGCTGGGGGAAATAGACACTGCGGTTGCGCGCCTTGTAATAGCCTACGGGGCAGGCCATCAATGCAGGACCGAACATCCACTGGTCCTTGATATTCAACACCTCTCTATCACCGTTGAAGTCCATCACGAGGCCACGCATCATGGTGTAGTCCTTCGTGTGAACCCAGCCTGCCATCGAGTAGAGATAGGGCATGAGTCGATAGCGCAGACGGTCGTAATAGACAAACGACTGGTAACAGGGATGATTCTCCGGTGCGATGTTCCATATTTCACGCGTAGGCCACTGACCATGCACGCGGAACAGCGGGATAAAGGTGCCGAACTGACTCCAGCGAGCCTGCAGCTCACGCCATTCCTTCAGGTCTTCGTTCTCCACCTTCGTGCGGTCATACAACTGCTGAGCGGCAACATAGCGGTTCTCCACACAGAAACCACCCTGGTCCATACCCCAGAATGGCAGTCCCGACATACAGTAGTTCAAACCTGCCGTCATCTGTGCACGCATATCCTCCCAGCGCGTACCGATGTCACCGCTCCATGTCGCCGTAGAGTAACGCTGCTCGCCGGCAAAACCACTACGCGTCAGCAGGAACACACGCTGGTTGGGACGTACCGAACGCTGACCATTGTAGATAGCGTCAGCATTGACGATGCTGTAGGCGTTAAAGTATTCCGTCGTCGTACCCAGTGCCGTAGGACCGCTAAGGGCCTTGCGATACCACATGGGCGTGCAGTCACGGACATTCGGCTCAGAGGCATCCATCCACCACGCATCTATACCATATTTATATTTAGAGAACAGGTTCTCGTCCATCTGGCGCCAGAACATCTTACGCGCTCCAGCGTCGTAGGCATCATAGAACGAACCCACATAGCCTGGACCCACCCAGTCGTGGATGTCGTCGACAACGGCCTGATGGTACATCCATCCCTTGGCGTCAAGTTCCTTGTAGTTGGCGGTATTGCAATAGAATTTTGGCCATACGCTGATCATAAAGCGGCCACCCTTGGCATGAACACTGTCAAGCATTGCCTGCGGATTGGGATAGCGCGACGACTCAAACTGATGAGAGCCCCACTGATCCTCCACCCAGTAATTCCAGTCCTGTACAATATTATCGCACGGAATCTGGCGCTGGCGGAACTCATTGAGCGTGCCGACAATCTCGTCGGCAGTCTTATAACGCTCACGACTCTGCCAGAAGCCCAGCACCCACTTCGGATAGACGGGAGCCTTGCCCGTCAGTGTACGATAGCCCGAGATGACCTCGTCGGCATTCTTGCCCGCAATGAAGTAGTAGTCCATATCCTTTGACATCTCACTCCAGATGGAGAGTTTGCGCTGGTCCTTATGCGCCTTGACGGCACGCAGCCCGCAATAGCTCACGTCGCCATCGGGACGCCATTCTATACGGAGTTGCTGGCGCTGACCCTTATGCATCAGCTGGCGGAACTTATACGTATTGGGGTTCCAGGCCGTACGCCAACGCTCGGGCACTACCTCCTTACCGCCTATATATACCTTAATATATCCCGCGTAATAGAGAATGAAATGGTATTGGCGGTCTTCGGGTGCCTCGATGAAGCCCTCGTAAACCACATTGGCACCATTGAGACGAATGTCCTTCGGCAGATTCTTGATACCACCTGGCTCCGTGCGGTTGGCAATTTCCGACGTTGCTGGACAGTCGAACTCGAAATAGATGGAATCCTCCTGGCGCACCAGCGTCTTACCGTCCTTATCGGTATAGGTTCCCGTCAGGTGCCCTTCCCTACCCTGCTTGTCGTATATTTTGAAAGCACGGCCCAGCTGCTGGTAGTCCTCAGGATTACCGAAACGGCAGTAGCTGTACGAATCCCACAACAGACCGTAGTTCTTGGTGGACAGCACAAAGGGTACGCTGACCTTGGTGTTATACTGGAACAGGTCCTCGTTCAGGCCCTTCATATTCAACTCCTCCGACTGGTGCTGGCCCAGACCGTAGAACGACTCTTCGCGCGGATTGCTGTGGCTGTCGAACAACAGGTGCCACGTCAGACCATTGCGCTGGGCCTCGGGAACCTTCGCCACATCGACACCAATCTCGCGGTCGGGCACACGGAAGGGCTTGAAAGTCTTGCCGTCCTCGGCCTCCTTCAGCAACTGCTTACCATTGGCATCGTAGAAAGTGACAGCTCCCGTTTCCTTATCCACGCGAGCCTCGACATTAGCCGCCTTCACGCTGACCTTGTCTCCATCCGTCACCGTAAACTTCGGCTTCGCCGTCTGTGGGACAATAATCAGGCTCTGCTTCTCAGGCAACTGTGCCTCGGACGTGGCCTGCACACGGATGATGTTGTCGTTCACTACCTGCAGACGTACCACCTGTGCACCGCCTGCCTTTACATTCTTTACGGGAATGGTTACATACTGACCCTCGGTCGTGTAGTCAGCAGCCATCACAGCTACTGACATACATGCCAGCAATCCCGTCGTGATTGTTCTAATAGATTTCATTTCGTAATATATCTTTTTAGTTGTTTTAATCAATTACCTCTGCCTCTACCACCTCTATCTCCGGTTGAACGGGGAGCGTGATGAAGAAGATGGTACCACCGCCAGGATTGTCCTCCAGACGGATACTGCCACCATGGGCCACAACGATATCCTTCACGGTGTCGAGGCCGATACCACCATCGTTGACAATGGGGTCGAAGGCCGTTGCCTTGTATTCATCCTTGATACCGATACCGTTGTCGGCCACCTGAATTTCTGCCTTGTCATTACCGGAACGAGCCACACCAACGCTGATAGCCACAGGCGGATGAGCCGTAAACTTCACGGAATTACGGAACAGGATTTCAAACACCTCTGTCAGTTTCGCTTCGTCAAAGTCTGCCGTCAATTCGTCCACAGCCGACAGGAAGCTGATCTTCACCTTCTTTACCGGATCGGGCGACTTATAATTTTCGCAGAGGTGGCGGATGAAGAATACCAAGTCACCGGCAGCAGGATTCAGCGTGATGTCCTCACGTTCGGGTTCAGCCGTCTGATCCTCCTTCTGGCTGGCCATCTTCATGCGCATATCGTTCATCCACTGCTGTTGTTCCAAGTCGCGCGCAGCAGTCTCTACCTGCACACGACGCTCGTGACGCTTTAGGAACCTCTTGCGCCACAGGAAGGCCACAGCAGCGATAATCAGCATATAGAGAAGTATCATCCAACGCGTACGCCAAAATGACGGACGGATGGTAATGTCGAGCGTAGCTTCTTCCTCACCCATCGTACCATCGTCGTTCAACATGCGTACATGGAGGGTGTAACTGCCCGCACGCAGCGAGTTATAGGTGATGTTCGGATTCAGTTCCGACGTCCTTACCCAGTTTTCGTTGAAACCCTCCAGACGATAGACGAAACGCTTGCCGTTGTTCACGATACCGGCATCACTGGCCAACTGTATGGTAAACTGGTCGTCGTAATTCAACGTTATCTCGCGACACTCGTCCAAGGCTTCATCAAGGATAAGTCGTCCGTCTATCTCGCGACCTACAGGCACATCGGCATCAAACAGCTGCAGTCCGCTAAAAATAGGACGTTCCTTACTCTTTGTGTCGGTCATCGCCTTTGGATTGATGATGTCAAGACCGCCCTGACCGCCAATCAGTATCTTACCATCGTGCGTCAGACACGTCGAGCGCTGGTTATACACCGCTTGCTGCAGTCCGTCGCGATTGTTATAGCTGCTGATGTTAAACTGCCACGTACCATCCTCCTGCTTTTGGGGCACGACCTTCGACACACCGTGGTCGGTGACTATCCAGATGTTATGCTGCTGATCTTCGATGATAGAGCAGACGCTGGAACCGAACAGTCCGTCCTGCATGTCAATCAGCCGAACAGTCTTGTACTTCTGGTCGAAGACAAGCACTCCGCAGAACGAGCCCTGCCAGATGAAACCACGCGAGTCCTCCATCACCGATACGGTATTACCCGACTGCGACGGGAACCGCTCATAGTCTGGTATTTCGCGCGGACACAACTGACCCGTTACGGGATTCACGAAACACCAATACCAGCTGGTACCCATCATCAGCCAGCCCTTCTTAATCCACGTGGCAGAAGTAACGTAGTTGGCATTGATCTTGGTGTTACTGGTGTCCCAAGTGCGGAACTTACCCGTCTTCAGGTCGAGCATCTGGATACCGGAACCCAACGTACCAATCCAGATGCGGTGCCACTTGTCCTCAGTGACACTCCAGACATTATCAGTGGCAATACCGCCAGACTCACCCGTATAGTGATAGTTGATGATGGTCGCCTCACCGTTGTCGTTCTTGGGGATACAGCGCGTCAGACCGCTGTTGTAGCCGCCAAACCAAACGCTGCCATCGCTGGCGGTGTAGGTTCCTACCATGATATTGCCAAACATCGGACTATTTTCCTTTGTATAATGGGCTACGGTCTCCTGTATCTTCGGATTATAGACAAAGATACCGCGGTCGTTCGAACCCAGCCAGTAATTACCGAAACGGTCCTCAGTGACGGCGTTGATGTCACCCAGCTCCAGATTCATCATGCTGGCCGAAGCCTCCTTATACATATTCACACCGTTCTTGTACGTGCCTATCCATACCAGTCCCTGATTGTCCATATAGATATAGCGCAGGGTGTTTTCGCTGAGCGACGATTCGTCGAACTTGTTGTTCAGGAACTGACGCATCTCATGGTTCTTCAGGTCGAATATCAACAGTCCTTCATGGTCAGTAGCCAACCAGATATGTCCCTTCGCATCCACCTTCAGGTCCCATACCTGCAAGTCGTCAGGCACATTCTCTATCTGGTATTCGCGGAACAGCGTCGAATAGCCGATACGCCACTGGCCGTCCTTGTCTACGCGCACATAGGTATTGTTTTCTGCCGACACCCAGATGTTACGGTCGTTGTCCACACACAGGTGGTACTCCTTGTTCTCAGGAGAGCCGTGGTCACGCATCCACTTGTCGTCATACATCTTCTTACCCTTCTCACCGTCGAAACAAACCAATTCGCCGTTCGACGTAACCATCATCACACCGTCGTCACAGGTGGAATAGGCCGTGAAATTATACGTGGGATTCAGCTCGTTATCACCGTAGCCGAGGTTAAAGTGGGTGACCTTCTTAGTATTGGGGTTATAATAGTAAAGTCCCTCATCGTAGAACTTCACCCAGAAATTCTTCTTCGCGTCGATATACAGCTGCTCGACACCTTTATTGAAACCGAAATATTTCTCGAGTTCCTTCGAGGTGTTACGTTCAAACTTTTCCGTCACGGGGTCATACACACTATAGTGCATACCCTGATGGAGCCAGAGCTTACCGTCGAAGCTCTCCATAATCTCCGACGTGTTATTGTCGCGCATAGTAGTAGTATCGCGCGTGTTGGCGTAGAACGTCTTCACACGATAGCCATCATAGCGGTTCAGTCCGTACATCGTGCCGATCCATACGTAACCCTTCGAGTCGCGGAACGTACAGTTCACCTGCGAGTTCGAGAGTCCGTTACGCGTATCCAGCCTGCGGAACTTCATGTCGGGAATGGCAGCCTGAATGGCCATCGGAATCATCAGCAGGAATGCCAACACTATCAACGCCTTCTTCAGCAGCGACTTCGATGACGTCTCGCGGATGACCAGTCGCTGGGGCACCTTCTCTTTATATACCTTCGTGTCACCCTGGATATTCTTTAGCAACAGCTGACAGGCGCGGACACCCATCTGGTGCGACTGGTCCTCAATAGCCGACAGGCGCGGCGTGACATAGTTTGCATGCACATCGTCCGTAAACCCTATCAGTGCCACGTCCTGAGGAATACGCAGGCCACAGTTCTTGATAGCCGTAAAGGCCGCAAAAGTGATGATGTCGTTGAATGCTAGGATGGCATCCGGACGGTGGTCGCTATCCAACAGCTGCTCCGTATTACTCAAAGCCGTCTGGTAGTCTATCTTGTCACACACCACCAAATTACGATCTATTGCTATCTTGTTGTCGCGCAACGCCTCCAGATAGCCGTGCTTACGTCTCACAACCATATCGAGATGGTTCGGACCACCCACGAACGCTATCTTCCGACTGCCCGTCTCTATCAGGTGCTGCGTAGCCATATATGCCGCCTCGTCGCCGTTGGCTGTCACGCTGGAGAACCTATCTGTCAGACACGTACGACCAAAAAACACCAGGGGGATACCCATCTCGGCAATCTCCTCAAAATGGTGATAGTCCCGCGTCGTCTGCGCCAGACAGGCAATGATACCCTCCACATGCAGTCCGATGAAGTTGTCCACCGCCATCGCCTCGTCCTCCACTCTTTCGTGACTATTGACACAGAGCACGCTGTACCCTGCCTTACGAGCCTCATCCTCTATGCCGTCCAACACGGCAGCATAATAATGCGTCACAAGGTTAGGCACAACGACGCCAATCATCTTCGGCGCCTCCTTACGCAGACTCTGGGCAAAGGGATTCGGACGGTAGTTCAGCTTCTTGGCCAGATCCTTCACGCGCTGTTGCATCTCCTTGCCGATTTCCGGAGAACTGCGCAATGCACGACTGACGGTTGCTATACTGACACCCAGTTCGCGTGCCAAATCCTTCAACGAAGTCCGATGTTGTTTATTATTAGCCATAGCAGTTATTTTACGTTTTCGGGTTTTGTCTGCAAAGTTACGTAAAATCCTGCAAACTCGCAAACGTTTACGTCTTTTTTTTATCCTTTTTTGATTGTTTTACGTAAAATAGTCCGTAACTTTGCACCTGAAAACAGAATGAGTAATGAATAGTTGATAATAAGTTAGTTAGAAAAAGGATTAAGGATGTCGTGATGACATCCTTAATTTTTTTGTCCTTTAAGAGTCCTAGAACATCATGGTGAAGCCGAAGCGGACGCTGTTTTTGTCACTGCGACCGTTGTAGTTCATGCGGCGGACATACTCAATCTGGAAGAAACGGAGGATACCACGGACACCGGCAGAGATTTCCCAATAAGGAATGCGGGGGTTCATGACGTAGCAATCGTCGGGGAAATACATGAGGATGTTGCTACCAGCATTCTCTGGCAGGTAGGGATTGTTCTTGTCAGAGAGTCCGCCCCACAACATCTTGACACCGATGTATTCACGCAGGCGGGCTTTCTGGATAAGTGGGATGCGGTTGAGGATTTTTCCCTGCATATCCCAGTTGAGGTCGATGCTCCAGAAGCGGTCGTTGAGGAATTCCATGTCGGTAATGAGGTTGAACGTCTGTTTGCGACTGAAATAGGACACGTTGGCCGCTGGCATGCAGAGCAGTGGGAAGGGCACCTGATTCCACTGTTTTCCGGCACGCGTAAAGAAGTCGATACGTCCCCAGCTGTTGAGCCAGAGGCGTTTGAAGATGCTGACCTCGGTATAGTTGTAGTGATAGTCGCCACCGAGGAAGTTCTGCAGTCCGACGGTATGGCTGAGGGTGAAGATGGGTGCCTCGCGATTGACCTTGACACGACGGATCTTGGAATTGGTGTATAGTGCCCCAGGGCTATACTCCAGCTCGGCCTTGAACTCGGTGGTACGGAACTTGATGTCGGCACCATCGGTGGACGACAGCGGGACGAATTTCATGTTGCCGGCAGCCTCATTCTGTTCAGTGGTCAGACTGAACAGCGACCGTAGTCCCCAGCGCTGCTCGTATTCGAAGAGCAGCCTCTGACGGTGATAGAACATCATCTTGTCGACCTTGGTCCATCGGAACGACGTGAAGAAATTATCCTTGTCGTAGTCGGTCATTCTGTTGGACGGCGACATGACGTCGTAGGTCGTCAGAAACGAGATGTTGCGTTTGGGGAATTCCTCAGGCAGGTATTTTTTCTTGTTCAGCGCCCATGTAATCTGACTGCTGTAATACCAGCGCTTGCTCTTCCAGCCATTGGCCACATAACCTTTCCAGAAGAGACGGGGGAAGAGGTTGGCAGTGGTCTGTGCACCCAATCTAGTACGCAAGCCATCGATGAAATTGTTGCTGATTGTTGAAATGACAGGACCAATATCTATCTTGCTGTGCTCACTGGTCTCGATGAAATTCTCGGTGAGGACCTTCAGACCGGCCAATATCCAACCAAAGCCACCCATGGACTTGATACCTTTTAGGAAATTATCCATCTTCGCCTCGCTGGCCGTCAGCTCGACCTTTCGCTCCTGTTGCCAGAAGTCGGTACTCTGCAGTTCGGCATCGGGATCCATGACGGTTTTCTCGCGGCCTTTAAACATTTTGTCAGGAATCTCCGTAAACTGATAGTCCGACAGTCGCGTGGTACGGATGGCAACGCCCTTCTGGATGAAGTCAAAAAGCACCAGTTCGACCACCATATCATCGACAGTCAACACCCATTCGCCTGTAGGCAGCTTGGTGAATTCCTGGACGAGTTTCAGGTTTTCTACGAAGTTGACATCACTCCTGTTGGGCAGGATAATCTCGCAACGCTTGACCTGATAGCTGGAATCCTTGAGGATGTAGAGGTCGCCACGGAATCCGAAGTCCTGTTGGTTGTTGGGCAGGAAATGGACATGGATGCAGGAGTCGCGTCCGACTGCCAGCGTGTCCTCGATGTAATAGCGGTAGAAGGAGATAGCTCCGTCGCCAATGGGTGAGGTAAAAGGATGCTGAAGGATGCGTATTTGATTGTCGTAAATATTCACATCGGTAAAGATGTCTTTCGAGACGGTATTGACAATGTCGCCCGTTTGGAAGAAATTGGTGACACCCACCGAGCGCTGACCCTTGATGATAGTCTTCTCGTCGTGAGGATCACGGCGATAGATTTTCTGGGTGACAGTCTCGTCGACACTGGCAGGGAGAATAAGGCGTCCCGTCATTTGACACTTCTCAACCTGATCGGTGAGCCAAGGATACTTCGCAAACTTGGGATTGGTGAGCATGTCGGGTTTGACATCGTTCAGTGCCAGCGTGAGTTTCTGGTACTTCGTATACTGGTAGTAGTCACGATTGGAAAGGTCCGTTTTTTTCTTATTGGCAATAACCTTCCGCATGAGTTCCACAGCAGGATTGCCCTTACGACGGTATTTGCCGCGCTTGGCCTTGACGGTGACTTCGCCCACCGACCGCATATCCTCCTTGAGGACCACCAGCAGACGGTGGCTATTGGGTCCGATGGAGACCGTCTTGGTCTTATAGCCCACGGCACTGAACGTCAGTTTCTTTCCCACCTGTTTGGTGATGGAGAAATAGCCGCGGTGGTCGGCCATCGTCGTAATTTTCTGTCCTTTATACTGAACGGTGACGAACCCCAGACTATCGCCAGTCTGGTCGTCAATAACATAACCTGTTATCTTTTCCTGTGCTAGTGACGTCATCACACATGTCATTACCAGCAATACCAATATCTTAATTCGATTCATAAACTATTATATCCTTTCCAAGTTCAACCCAGAACGTCGAGCCCTTGCCCAGTTCCGATACGACACCCACGCGACCATCGAGCGAAGCAGCCAGACTACGACAGATGCTCAGTCCCAAACCGGAGCCCACTTCAAACTCATCAACCTTGAAGAAACGCTCGAAGAGCCGTTCGTTACACTTGTCGGCAGCGATTCCTTTACCTGTGTCGCGCACAAAAATGCGAATGACGTCATTGTCCGTCTTACAACCTACAGTGACCAGACCGTGGGTGGTATATTTCAGTGCGTTGTCCAAATACTGGTTGACGATTTCCATCAGACGTTCACGGTCGGTATGTAATGTCGGTAGGTGGTTATCATCCTCTATCTGGAGGATATCACCGTTATTGCGGGCCTTATCATGAAATTTTTCGAACAACTCGTAGAAGACACCTTTCAGGGCGAACGTCTCCTTATTAAGCATCGCAGCACCCTTGGCTTCGAGTCGGGACATACTGACAATATTGTCAAGCATGGCGAGCAGTCGCGTATTGTTCTGCTGGATGACATCCACCAGTTTCTGGCGTTCTGCCTCGTCATTGGCCATCGATAGCACATTACTGAAACCCACAATGGCATTGAGCGGAGTACGGATTTCGTGACTGATGTTCGAGAGGAAAGCCGATTTCAGACGGTCGCTCTCCTCAGCATGATAGAGCGCATCCATCAAAGCCGTTTCTATCTCCTTCTGCTGGTCGATACGCATAGTGGTACCGACAATGGTCTCAGGGACACCATTCAGATTACGCTTCTCGACGGTAAAGAAACTCTCACTCCAATAGGGTTTCTGACTATGTGGAGACATAATCTGATACTGCATATTGAACTGTTCCGACGCACCATTCATCACGTCATCCATGCCTTTGCGGAAGTCTTCCTGATATTCAGGAAGTATCTGACGGATGATATCCTCCACTTTGCCACCAGGAGGCAGAAAAACGGTGTCGCCATAGTCACGGTAATCGCTGTCGAACGATACAACATGGCTGTCGACATCGATGCGCCACACACACAGGTGCATGGCTTTCAACACCAATTCGTACTCTACGGAAAGCGTTTTCACCTGATCCAGCTGATTGAGTTCTGCCTTCAAGCGACGCGAATGGAACACCTGTCGTACGAGGTAAATACACAAGGCAATCAGCATGGGGATGCCGATTATCCAGGCGAGAATATCGAGCTGAAACAGCGAATTCACCGCCAAAAACTGTATGACTGTGGTTACGGTCATAGCCGTCTCTTCGCAATTATTGTGCAAAATTACATAAAAAAATCGAATTCTACATCATTTATTTAGAAAAATTTCGTAACTTTGCCCCATATTTATATTATGACATCATGACACAAGAATTTGAAATGATCGCCAAGACCTTCATGGGCCTGGAGCCCGTTTTGGCGAACGAACTGACGCAGTTGGGCGCAAAAAATGTACAAGTAGGACGCAGAATGGTGTCCTTTACGGGCGATAAGGAGATGATGTATCGCGCCAATTTCCAACTGCATACCGCCATCCGTATTCTGAAACCCATCAAGCACTTCAAGGCATTGTCGGCAGACGACGTCTACGAAGGGGTGAAGGACATCGACTGGACAGAATACCTGTCGCTGGATAAGACCTTTGCCGTCGACTCCGTCGTATTCTCCGAGGAGTTCCGCCACTCGAAATTCGTGGCATATAAGGTGAAGGATGCCATTGTCGACCAGTTCCGCGAGAAGACCGGTAACCGCCCGAATATCAGCGTGAGCAACCCTGACATGCGCCTACACATCCACATTGCCGAAGACCAGTGTACGCTGTGTCTGGACTCGAGTGGCGAGAGTCTGCACCGTCGCGGCTATCGTCAGGAGTCGGTAGAGGCACCGCTGAACGAAGTGTTGGCAGCAGGTATGATTCTGATGACCGGTTGGCATGGCGAGACAGACTTCATCGACCCCATGTGCGGCAGTGGCACGCTGCTCATCGAGGCTGCACTGATAGCCCGTAACATGGCTCCGGGCTTGTTCCGTAAGGAGTTTGCCTTCGAGAAATGGCCCGACTTCGACCCAGACCTCTTCGACGAGATCTATAATGACGATTCGAACGAGCGTGAATTTACACACCACATCTATGGTTACGATGTGGATATCAAGGCCGTGAATACAGCACGCCTGAATGTGAAGGCCGCAGGCCTAACCAGCGACATCACCGTTGAGGAGCAGGATTTCAAGAACTTCACGCAGCCCAAGGAAAAGAGCATCATGGTGACCAACCCACCCTATGGTGAGCGCATCTCGACGTCCGACCTGCTGGGCACATACAAGATGATTGGCGAGCGCCTGAAACACCAGTTTACAGGCAACGAGGCATGGGTTCTCTCCTATCGTGAGGAATGCTTCACCCAGATTGGTCTGAAACCCAGCATCAAGATCCCCTTGTTCAATGGCAGTCTGGAGTGTGAGTTCCGCAAATACCAGATGTTCGACGGTAAGATGAGCGATTTCCGTGGGGAAGGTGGTATTGTGAAGACAGAGGAAGAGAAGCGCCAGATGGCTGAAAAGCACCGTTTCAAGAAGGAGCGTGAGTTTAAGAAGCGTCTGGACGAACAGGAGGAGAACGAGGATGGCGATATCCGTTCGTTTAAGTTCCATTCACTGGAGAAGAAAGAATTCAAGAAACCCCGTGAAGCTAGAGATTCTAGAGACTCTAGAGAATCTAGAAATTCTAGAGGTTCTAGAGATTCTAAAGATTTCAGGAACTCTCGCGATTTCAAAAAGTCTTTTAAGAAAAACAACCGACGTTTCGACAATGATGATGAAGATTAAGCACTTCATGGCATTAGCTATCCTCTCACCTCTCACCTCATACTTCTCACCTCTTATGATGTGCGCACAGGAGAAAAACCTCTTTACCCTCGAAGAACTGAATTTCGGTGGTAAACGCTATCAGGCCCTGCAGCCCGAGAACAAATGGTATGCATGGTGGGGAGACGAACTGGTACGCGTCGACAATGAGCAGTGTTTCCTCGTTGATAAAAAAACTGGTAAAGACATCCGTCCTCTTACCGACGACGAGAACAACAAACGGAAAGGCGGTGCGAAAGCCACAACAATCATCAAGGACCATCAGCTGTATGTCGTTGACGCGCAGGGCAAGGAGGACGAGTTGACCATCGATGGCAGTCGTGAGATTGTGTATGGGCAATCCGTACACAGAAACGAGTTTGGCATCAATAAAGGCACTTTCTGGAGTCCTGACAGACAGCGTCTGGCGTTCTACCGCATGGACCAGAGCATGGTGACCGACTATCCGCAGGTGAACATCTTCCCTCGCGAGGCTACCTACGAGCCTGACAAATACCCCATGGCGGGCATGAACGCCCACGTAGTTCATGTATGTGTTTATGACATCAACACCGACAAAACCGTCACGCTCAAAACACCCAACGGTAGCGTGGTCAGTGATTCTGTCACCGACACCCGCCCCATCTACTTCACCAACATTGCCTGGAGTCCCGATAGCAAGACCATCTATATGTTCGAACTCAACCGCGACCAGAACGACTGCCGCCTCGTGTCGTACGACGCCACAACGGGCGAGCGCATTGCTGAACTCTATCGCGAGACGAGCGACAAATATGTAGAGCCCTTGCATCCCATCCAGTTCCTACCTTGGGACAGTGACAAATTCATCATGCAGAGTCAGCGTGACGGATACAACCACCTATATTTATATAATAAGGAGGGAACACTATTAAAACAGCTAACCAGTGGGCCATGGGTTGTTCAGAATGTTCTTGGTTTCAACGCCAAACAGAAGAGCATCATCTTCGAAGCCAACAAGTATCACCCCCTGCACCGTCAGATATACAGCGTTAATGTCAATAATGGCAAGATGACACAACTGACCACCGATGACGGTATTCATCATGGGGAGTTGTCTGCATCGGGGGCTTTCCTGATTGACCGGCATTCGTCACCAACTCAGCCCCGCAACATTAGCGTAATTGATATCTCTAACGGCAAAACCGCCAAAGCCACCCGCTTATTCACGGCTTCTGATCCTTGGGAGGGCTACGAACAGCCCATCTTCGAATGTGGGAGCATCAAGGCTGCTGATGGCAAGACCGACCTGTATTACCGCATGGTGAAGCCTTACAACTTCGACGCCAACAAGAAATATCCCACCGTGGTGTATGTCTATGGCGGTCCTCACGCCCATAATGTCGAGGCTTCGTGGCACTGGTACAGCCGTTCGTGGGAGACGTATATGTCGCAGAAGGGATATATCGTGTTCATTCTCGACAATCGCGGTTCGGAGTATCGTGGTCGCGACTTCGAACAAGCCACCTTCCGACAGTTGGGACAGATAGAGATGCAAGACCAGATGAAGGGTGTGGAATACCTGAAGAGCCTGCCCTACGTCGATGCCGATAAACTCGGAGTTCATGGTTGGTCGTTTGGCGGTTTCATGACCATCTCGCTCATGCTCAACTACCCCGATGTCTTCAAGGTGGGTGTGGCCGGTGGTCCTGTCATCGACTGGAAATGGTATGAGGTGATGTATGGTGAGCGCTATATGGACACACCCCAGCAGAATCCTGAGGGCTACGAGAAGACGAGCCTCATCAACAAGGCCAAGAACCTGAAGGGCAAGCTACAGATCATCACGGGTTATAACGACAACACCGTCGTGCCACAGCACTGTCTGTCGTTCCTTGACGCTTGTATCAAGGCGGGCACCCAGCCCGATTTCTTTGCTTATCCCGGGCAAGAGCACAACATGCGAGGACACGCCAGTGTGCATCTGCACGAACGTATCACACAATATTTTGAAGACTACCTGAAATAGTTCAAAGTTCATAGTTTATAGTTCATAGTTATGAAAGATGATTGCATTGCAACGCCACACTCTCATGGAGAGAACGCCACACTTCGACCAAGGGTCGAAGAACAGATATTAGTCCGCATCACAGGTCAAGACCGCCCTGGACTGACCGCAGCCGTCATGGGCATTCTGGCGAAGTATGATGCAAAAGTGCTTGACATTGGTCAGGCAGACATCCACAGCACCCTGTCACTGGGTATCCTCATCCGTATGGACGAGATGAAGTCCGGACTGGCCATGAAGGAACTGCTGTTCAAGGCCACCGAACTAGGCGTCAACATCGGTTTCTCGCCCATCAGCGACGATGAGTACGAAGACTGGGTGGGCCATCAAGGCAAGAACCGCTACATCCTCATGATGTTGGGACGACAGTTGGAAGCCCGTCAGATTCAGGCCGCTACGCAGATTCTGGCCGACCAAGGGCTGAACATCGACTCCATCCTCCGCCTCACGGGTCGTAAGAGCATCAAGCAATTGGACAAGCACACCCGTGCCTGCATCCAGTTCTCGTTGCGTGGCGAACCCACCAATCGTCAGGAGATGCAGTCGAAACTCATGAAGCTGTCGCAGGAAATGGAGGTCGACTTCTCGTTCCAGAAGGACGATATGTTCCGGCGTATGCGTCGCCTCATCTGCTTCGATATGGACTCAACGCTCATCCAGACAGAATGCATCGACGAACTGGCTGAACGCAACGGCGTGGGTGCCGAGGTGCGTGCTATTACGGAGAGTGCCATGCGTGGCGAAATCGACTTCAAGGAGAGCTTTACCCGTCGCGTGGCCCTGCTGAAAGGGCTCGACGTCAGCGTCATGCAGGATATTGCCGAACATCTGCCCATGACCGAGGGTGTGGACCGCCTGATGTCGGTCCTCAAAACTTGCGGTTATAAGATTGCCATCCTCAGCGGTGGATTCACCTACTTTGGCGAATACCTCCAGCGCCGCTACGGCATCGACTATGTCTATGCCAATGAACTGGAGATTGGCGAGGACGGCAAACTCACTGGTCGTTACGTAGGCGAAGTGGTCGACGGACACCGCAAGGCAGAACTGCTAAAGCTCATTGCTCAGGTCGAGAAGGTAAACCTCGCCCAGACCATTGCCGTAGGTGATGGTGCCAACGACCTGCCGATGATCTCTGAAGCCGGTCTGGGTATCGCCTTCCACGCCAAGCCCCGTGTGGTGGCCAATGCCGAACAGAGCATCAGCACCATCGGACTGGATGGCGTGCTCTATTTCCTCGGTTTCAAGGATTCGTACTTAGGAGAACAAGGAAAACTATAAGGTAAGAGGTGAAAAAAGCCGGGACGGAATGTCTCGGCTTTTTTCGTATCTCTTAGCAAGGACGTTTCTTAGGCAGTTTGAACACATCCTGCACTTCCTTCATCTGTTCGGCAGTCATGCCGTCGGGCTCAGAACCCATAGCCTTAGCACACATGTAGATGTTGGCAGCCTTGCAAAGCACATCGGTCTGGTCGAAGGCATCCATGATGTCTGTACCAACGGCAACGGTTCCATGCTTCTCCCACATCACCACATCGTGGGTCTTGATCTGCTCGAGGGTAGCCTCAGCCAAATCAACGCTGGAAGGCAGAGCATAAGGTACGATGCCAATGCCCAGAGGCGCAAAAGCCAGCGTCTCAGGAATCATAGACCAGAGCACGCGCGTCATCTCGTCGCCCTTCAAGAAGCGCTGGATATGACTCATAGCCACCAGCTCGATGGGGTGCGTGTGCAGGGTAGCCTTGTAGCACGAACCCGTTTCCAGCAGATAGTTCTGCAGAGCCAAGTGGGTGGGCAACTCACTGGTTGGCACCACGTTCTCGTCGGCAATCACCACGTAGCTGGCGCAGTCGTCAAGAATACGGATGATGCTTCCGTTCTGCATAGGCTCCTTAGCCAAGTCGCGCATGCGCTTGCCCGTACCTTTGCAATAGAAATACTTGCCCTTCAGCTGGGGCAATACCATACCAATCTGCTTCACTTCCGAGATGGGCTTCATAGCCTTGCACTCGTCATCCATAAACTCAGTAACATTCACAGTGATGTTACCACCATTACGCTCAGCCCATCCTTTCTGCCAGAGGTAACCAGTGACCTCAGCAATCTGATAAACAACCGCTTTCAAACCATCGCGGCCTTCTAATATACTCTTCATATAATAATAATTTTAGAGGTGAGAGGTAAGAGGTGAGAGGTGAGAGAAATGTTTAGAGCACTGAGAACAGCTTGCAGACTATTCTCTTACCTCTCTCCACTTACCTCTTAAGTTCTTCACCTTTGCTCGTCAAATTGTTGTTGAGAGATATAGCCTAAGAGAAGTGAGAGTTCAAGCTGACACATAACCTCCATGAGAGAGCCATTAGCTATTTCGAGAAAATGGACACGTTCCTTGTTGGAAAAACGTCCCATCCCCTCAGCAATATTAGATGGAATAGAAACGACAGCTCGCTGAATTTGATTTGTCAGGCCGTGGCGCTCTGACGCAGGGAATAATTCTGTAAGTTCATATACTCTTTTCACTAGTTCCATTGACTTGTGATAGACGGTTAACTTACGATAATAAAAGTCATTCATACGCTACAACTATTCTCTTACCTCTTACCTCTCACCTCTTACCTCTCACCTCTTACCTCTTACCTCTCACCTCTCACCACTAATAATTCTCTCCATAGCGTTCCTTCGTGATGTCCTCGAGGGCACGTCCACGTGTCTTAGGAACTCCGATGAAGCCCACCACGAGTGAAATGGTCAGCAGGGCAATCATGCAGAACGCTGCAATGGTGAAGCCCTCGCCATTCTCACCATAGATATAGGTGAAGATGAGTCCCCAGACAGCAGACAGGCCTCGCACGATGAAGAACATCAAGCCCTGAGCACCTGCACGGAATTTGGCAGGGAAGAGCTCTGAGCCCCACAGGGCATAGAATATCTGTGGCGACGAACCACCCTGTACACCCCAGAGGATAGCAAACAGCCAGAGACCCACCATGCCATTGACACCAATGGTGACGATGACGAGCCATGCAGCAATAGCCACCAAGAGTCCGAAGGTGTAGATAGCCTTGTGGGACGACTTGTCGATGAGCTTAGAAACGACAAACGTGATGCTGACAATGATAGCCCACTGAATGAAGTTCATCCAGTTAGCCTGCTCGTTGGTGACACCACCTGCAGTCTCGTAGATATGAGGCTGGAAGAATCCCATGACAGAGGCCACAAGGTTCCATGTAAGATAGATGACAGCGAGGAAGATAACGGTGCGCACAGCAATCTTGTTCGAGAACAGTACCTTGATGTTATCCAGCAAGCCCGTCTTCTCTGCCGACTCTTTCTGTGCAGTAAACTCAGCGCTCTCCTGCAACTGACGCTGCAGGTTCCAGGCTATGAAAGCTACGACGAACAGGGTGAAGAACACGATGCGCGACGAGAAGGCATTGACAGCCTCCACGGGCATATCAGCACCACCAAACATATGAGCCACACTTTCCACCCAACCGAAGAGATAGCCTCCAGGGGCGAAGAGCATGCCAAACAATAGGATGCACATGGGTCCGAAGCCCCACGACATCTGCGAGATACAGATGTTACGTCCACGATTGTTGACCTCTGACGATTCAGAGATATAGGTCCATGAGGCAGGAACACCCACACCCACAGAGATTCCCGTCACTAGGAAACCAGCCAGCAACATCGGGAAGTTCATGCTCAGCATGATGAGCAACACACCCGTCATATACACCAGCAGATTATAAGTAAAGATGAACTTACGTCCATATTTATCAGCCAGGAAACCACCGATGATGGCACCAATAGCAGCACCCAGACAGTTGGCAGAGATGAAGTTGAGCCAGCCAAGATGCACCTCTGAGAGTCCGAGGTAGTTCTGCCACAAGGTTAAGCCTGATGCACCAGCTACAATGGCACCTGCATCGAGATAATTGGTAAGAGACACTGCGATGGTGCTCTTCAGGGACCCACCCCCCTGCCCCTCCCTTGTAGGGCGGGGAGCAGAATGAGTCTGCGATGATGATTGATTATTCATGAAAATACTTTTCAATTTGGTTTAGTACATGATCCACATTGTATAATACTTCTTCGTTTGAGAAACGCATAACATGAAAGCCCATTTGCTCCAAATGACTCTCACGAATGGCATCATTTTCTGCTTGTTGCCGTTCTGAATGATAACCGCCATCCACTTCAATAATCAAACCTCCATGCCGTGATGCGAAGTCTGCGATATAATCTCCAACTATATGTTGTCGCAAGAAGTCAACACCCATGACACCTTTCCTTAAATGCTCCCACAGATACTGTTCTGCAGGTGTTGCATTTTTTCTGTTTTCCCGTGCATATATCCGTAATAAGGCATATCTGTCAGGCGAGGCTGTCTTATATGAAGCTGCTTTTCCCATGTCATGCAAAAGTATCTACTCCCCTCTCTACAAGGGAGGGGCTAGAGGAGGGTCTTTATCTGCAAACTACATCACATTCGATATTGAAAATCTTGGCCACCTTCAGGATGGTATCGATATGATGACCCACGGCAGCTGCCATGTGGTGGGTAGGACCAGCCTCGCTCCACTTGTTCACAAACTCGCGACACGACAGCGAGAACTTGGTGCGCATGTTGGTATCGCCGAATGTGAAGATTTCGCCTTCCTCGTTGAAGCCCTCAGCAACAACGAACTTGAAGACACCGTTCTTGTCCTGCGTGATAGCCAGATAGGTGACAGGACCCGTAGGAGGATAGAACTGGGTGAGGTAACCACCACCAGCCTTGCCGTGGAACACGGGCACAATCTTCATAGTAGGCTTCTTGGCCTGCGAGATGTCGAAGTCACCAGAGCCTGAGTGTCCGATGATGCAAATGTCCTTGGGGAAATCGATAGAGTACATCTCAGCCAGCGTTCCTGTGCCAGAGATGGTCTTCAGGATAGACATCGCCATAGCCACCTTCATATCGCCCTCAACAGCACAGGCTGTATGCTGCTTGATAAGCATCGAGAAAGCAGGAATCAGCATGGAGTCAAGTTTGCCGGCAATGCCCTGTGCAAAGCCATCGTAGTGAGAGGCTATCATGCCAAGTTTCTCGTCCTTCACCCACTGCTCGAAGGCAACAACATATTTTGCCATATCCCATACCTTCTCAACGGTGCCACCACCCTCGATGTCAAAGGTAGCCAGAATATCCTCTGCCTTGGCACGGATGGCAGCCTCGTCAGTGATGTTGTCAGCAATGGCCCACATCTTCTCCCAATCGAACTGCTTGGTATAAACGAACATGCGGTGGTAGAGGTTGGTCTCGTCGATATAGAGGTCCATCATGCCTGGATACGGACGACCAATCTGTGCGATATTCGTATCGCGGAAACGACGACGCACCTGAGCAGCACGACACCAATCCTCAATCTCAGCCTGAGCACCTGGGTCGCCACCTTCCACCACGCCAGTAATCACTGCTGAGCGCTTGCCAGCACGGTTCAGGTCAGCCACCATCTCACCAATGGCACCGCAAGCATAGAGCTCGCCCAGCCATGTGGGAATGTCGGTCTTGGCATAGTCAGGAGCCAACTTCTTCTGCAGGTTCACAATCACAACGGGCACGTCGAGGTCGCGAACGGCAGGCAACATATTATAAGAAGTGCAATAGGTCAGCATCTGCAGGATGACCAAGTCGACATCAGCAGCACGGAACTTATCGCCTGCAGCCATCGACTGCTCCTTGGTGGTTACCATGCCACCATCGATAATCTCTATCGTGTCGGGCAACGTCTTCTTGAATGCCTCATACTGTGCCTCAAACTCAGGAACGAGTTGGGGGAACTGTGGCAGGTATGCCTGCAGAGCAATGCTGAACACGCCCACCTTTGCTTTGGTTTCTACTAATGGTTTTGCCATAATAACACCTGTCATTTTTATTTAATTAATTATTTTAAATTCTACACTTTAACAATTCTCTTACCTCTCACCACTCACCTCTAAAAAGCGCTGGTAAGCCTTGTCCCATGCGGCCTTGTCGCCAGCAGGATGATAAGGCACCATTTCAACGCTATTGGCAATGATTTGGCGCATCGCCCAGATGTCGCTGAC
>CACYKE010000023.1 GCA_902774925.1 uncultured Prevotellaceae bacterium
CACACTGCCATCGGCCTGCTTTGCCACTTTCCCGGTCTCAATTGTGATGGTTCTTCCATCAGGCAACTGAATACTTTTCGTAATTACGTTCATCTTAAATTAAAACATCTAAAAATAAAAAATATGCG
Organism: uncultured Prevotellaceae bacterium; assembly: GCA_902774925.1. Lineage (GTDB taxonomy): Bacteria > Bacteroidota > Bacteroidia > Bacteroidales > Bacteroidaceae > Prevotella. The sequence continues at coordinate 129 of CACYKE010000023.1, forward strand.
TCTTTGCGCAAAATCGGGCACAAAGGTACACATTATTATAATAAAAAACGAATATTCCCTGTTAGAATTATTGTTTTTTAGGATTTAAACGCCACTGAAAGGCTCCTACAGACTAAAGTATAAGCATTTTCAGGTTGTCTGGAGCAAAAAACTGTTGTGCTACATCTTGAATCTGGGCAGACGTCACTGCATCAATGTGAAGATTCAGTTCTTCGATGTTACGTTCATGACCATAATGCAGGAAATGTTTGGCGAAATCAAGGGCAAACTGCTCACGATTGTCACAGGCTATAGCCAGCTGTCCTTTCAGTTGGCGCTTGGCAGCCTGCAACTGCCGCTCCGAAAGTGAATGCTGCATGACACGATCCAGTTCACGATGTACCAAACGCAGACAACGCTTCACATCGTGATGGTCACAACCGAAATAAACGCTCCAACAGCCTGTATCACTATAACTGACCATCGAACTCTCAACAGTATAGACTAACCCATGACGTTCACGCAAAGAGAGATTCAAGCGGGCATTCATACCAGGGCCTCCAAGAATATTGTTTAGCAGGAATAGTGGCATACGACGAGGGTCGTCAAAATTGAAAGTTTGACAGCCCAACATAACGTGAGCCTGATGATGTTGGGAGGACTCAGTGGGCTTGGCGGGCTCGGCGGGAAAACCGCTGAGCACAGTGTTCTCGGCTGTTTGGCCGTCGAGTGTAGAGCAGGCAGGGGGAACGACAGTCGTTTTTTCCAAACTTTTTACCAGACGTGCAAAGTTCACATTCCCATAAACAAAGAATATGGCGTTGTCGGGCCGGTAATAACGATGAGTAAACTGCAGGGCATGCTGGGTGGTAAATTGCTGCACCCGTTCACGTGTCCCCAAAATATTATGCCCTAAAGGATGGCTCTGGAAAATGAGGTTTTCGAACTCGTCATAAATCAGTTCGGCAGGCGTGTCGTTATAGCTTTCTATCTCGTCACAGATGACATCAATCTCATGTTCCAGCTCGTGTTGAGGGTATTCACTGCAAAAAACAATATCGCAAAGCAAGTCAACTGCTCGCATAAAATGCTCACGCTGAATAGCGGCATAAAAAACGGTATCTTCCTTGTTGGTAAAGGCGTTAAGATCACCTCCCACACTCTCAAGGCAATTGAGAATTTGGAGTGCCGAACGGTGGTTGGTTCCCTTGAACGTCGTATGCTCACAAAAGTGAGCTAATCCCTCTTCGCCCTGTAATTCGTGACGAGCACCGGCATTAATGCCGATGCCGCAATAAACGACTGGCGAAGTGGATAGCAGATGAATGACACGAAGGCCATTGCTGAGTGTTGCTGTGTTATATTTAGCCATAATCGACTGCAAAGGTACAAAAAAAACATAGTTCATAGGTCTTTTTTCAACTAAAAATCGTATCTTTGCAGGCAAAACAACAAAACTATGCGAAAAATTATTGGAATCGGCGAGACCGTACTCGACATCATCTTCCGCAACGAACAACCCATTCAGGCTGTTCCTGGAGGCTCTACATTCAATGCTATCATATCGCTTAGCAGGGCTGGCGCAAAAACCAGCTTCATCAGTGAAACTGGCAACGACCGCATAGGACGGATGATAGTAAAGTTCCTGAATGATAACGGTTGTGAAGCTGGCTGCGTCAATATGTATCCAGACTCGAAATCTCCGCTGTCGCTGGCGTTCTTGAACGAACAGAACGATGCGGAATACATCTTCTACAAAGACCATCCCCACGACCGTCTGGACTTTTCCTATCCCGACGTACAACCAGACGACATTGTGTTGTTTGGCTCGTACTACGTACTGAATCCCGTCATCCGACCTCAAGTGAAGGGTTTTCTTGACTATGCCCACGAACGGGGAGCCATTCTCTACTACGATGTCAATTTCCGTGCTTCTCACCAACACGAAGTGATGAAACTAACACCGAACTTGTTAGAAAACTTCGAATTGGCAGATATCGTGAGAGGGTCTTCGGAAGACTTTGAGATTCTCTTCAAGAAAAGTGAAGCTGAACAGGTATATCGTTCGCAAATTATGTTCTACACCAAGAAGTTCATCTGCACCCATGCAGCAGACCCCATCCAGCTGTTTGCCGATAATGGACTTAGAAAACAATACCCTGTGGCGAAAACAGAGACGGTAAGTACAATTGGTGCTGGTGATAACTTCAACGCAGGATTCCTTTTTGGACTGCTGGTAAACAATATCACGCGTACTGACCTTGAAATGGGCCTGACTGAGGAACAATGGGACAAGGTCGTAACAATGGGACAGAAGTTTTCTGCAGAAGTATGCCGCAGTCTTTACAACTACATTTCGCCCGAATTCGGAGCAGAACGAAAGAAAGAACTCACGGAAGAATAACCCTCCGTGAGTTCTTTTATAATAGTCCGTATTCTTTTATTTTACCACTTTGCGGGCTTCACCGTTGCCATAGACAACGATGTTGATGCCTGACGAAAGTGATTGCTGGCGTTCGCCACGGAGGTTGTAGATGGCTTTCACGTCATCGTTGCATTCAGCCTTTTTCTCGCTGATACCTGAACCAATACTGAAAATGGCCTCAATACTCATCGACTTGCAACTTGCGGGCGTGAACACGAGTTCGTCGCCGTCATAATTCTCGGTCTTTTTACTGCCTGATGCAGGTGTCGTGGTGACTTTCCAACCTGCTATGGTCTTACCCTCGGGAGCCGTAGCAGTAATAGTCAGCTGACGGTTGGGGAAGAGTTTACCGTCGAAGACGCCTTCTGAGAGTTTGATGCCATTGACTGTAACATCTTCAGGCATATCGGCAACACCCTTGTTGATGGTCACAGGGAAGGCTGTGCCGAGGTTCCATTTTTTGCCAATGTGGTTATAGAAATTATTGGGGCGACCTTCTGCCCATTGCTTAGCGGCATTGAACTTGTTCTCAATTTCGCTGCGATTGTCTACAGGCCACCACCAGCCGGGATTGTATTTGTCGCGATGAGCCACAAATTCCTCCATAGACTCAGCCTTGATGAGGTCAATGGTCTCGCCTGTTCCTTTGCCGTTCATGAAGTCACCCATGTAAACGCAGCATTTGTCGATAAACAAATCCAGAATGTCCTTGTCTTCCAGCATGTTCTTGATAAGACGGGTTGCGGGCTCTGTGAATGCCCAGCTGTCATTGGGATAATTGGCAGGATTGTAGAGCAGGTCGATGGTATTGTAGTTATTCTGACGACCATAAAGTCCGAGTCCGAAGTCGGTATCCTTGACGATGAAACGCCAGATTTTAGGCAGGCCCGACTCTGTGTCATCGTCGTTGGGCCGCCAGAACACGATGTTATTGCCAGGGAAGTCGATATTGCCGTAGAAGAGGTTCATGATCATGATATTCAGATATTCGCTGACATCCATCCACTGCTCGTATTCAGCCTTGGTATGGCCCTTCTCGCTATAGAAGGCCTTGAAGGCGTTATAGAATGTTTCATCTTCACTACCCTTAAATTCCTCGATAAACTGGTCAACATTGTCTACCTTCTCGTGTGAGATTTCCACCATGTCGATATCCTCCAGATCGTTGTAGTTGCTGTAGATGTTGTCCTCGTTCGAACGCTCACGGATGTTCAGCATACCCATGTATTCACCGTTGATGTAGAGAACGGCTGAATGGCCTGCCTGCCAGTCGAGGTCTACATGGCCTGCCATCGTACGCTGGATAATGAGATCGCGAAAATACAGGTCACCGAAGTCATTACCACCATCACGGAGGGAGAACGACTTAAACTCTGTAATACCAGGCTTCTGGTCAGGGAAGAACTCATAAGAATAACGCTTTTGGTCGGGATCGAAGCGCTTGTTGGCATAGAACACCATCGACTTTAGTGCGTTCGAACGCGATTGTCCTCCCTGTATGCGCGTTTCACCCAGCTGGTTGAAAGCACTGTTGTCACTTCCTACAGGGAAGAACTCTATCATCACAGGACGACGCCAGTCGTGGGTTTTCTTGTCTTCCTTACTGTTATTATTGGCAAAAAGACCGATTTCCTTGTCATTCAGATATTTGTCGTTGGTCTGAACAGAGAATATGGGGAGGGTGATTTCCCTTGGGTGGAAGATGTACGACTGTGCCGAACTCATAGGTGACAGCCAGCCGTCGCAGAACAGTTTGGCACGAATCACCTTTGTCTTGCCGATATTGATGGGGTTCGTATATTTCGTGCTCTTACTGGTAGGTTCACTGCCGTCTGTCGTATAACGGATGACAGTACCCTCAGGAGCACCTTCAGGCAGGTTCAGCTCCAATTGGAAGGCAGCATCACTAGAGGTCACAAAGCCCTCCTTGCCGAATACGGGAGCACCCAGGATATGCTTGGCGTCGCAAATCTCACCAGTATTAGCCTTACCAGGAGTCGGTGTAACCTGATAGCCCCATTTGTCGGCACCATCAGTCTCGCGACCGAAAGCCACATCGGGAGCAGGCATCTTTTTCATGTCTGCAGGGAGACTATCAACAGGTTCGGCATCTTTACCCTTGAAGAGATAAAGCGTGCAACCCTTGCCTGACTCCAGGCGGAAATCTGCATGGAGACGATTGTCCTCCTTGCCCTCCTTGTCACAATAGATAATCACGTAACCACCAGCAGGCACTTGCTGATCAGGCAACTGCCAAGCCTTCTTCACCTTGTTTTTGTTGCTGATCTTGTAATCCTTCAGGTTGATGGCTGCATCTGTGGGGTTATACAACTCCACCCACGAATCAGGAAATTCCTTGATGTCATCCATGATACACTCGACATTCGACTGCATCAACTCATTAATCTTTAACGTTTGTGCTGTGGTACCGATGCTCAGTCCCACGAGCGAAAGAAAAATCAAATACTTTTTCATTGTCGTTTATAGTCGTTTTTAATATCTCTTTTGCAAAAAGTGATGCAAAGATACGAATAAGCAATCGGAATGCCAAACATATTTGAGCATTTTCGATTGAAAAAACTCCTAGCGTAACATCCGAATAATAATCTGTTACAATAGCTGCAGGGCGCGTTGGAGAATGTCGTTGGTTTCGCCCATAATAGTAAAGTATTCGTTCATCTCCCAGAGGTCGCGAGCGATGAGCGCTTTCAGTTGGAGGCGCAGATAAGGTAAGGTGCGCTGGAGTTCCTCGTCATCTTTGGGCTTGATATTCTGCTTCTCAGCCTCAGCCATGATGCCGTCAATGACACTCTGGGGCACTTCGAAACGCTGACAATAGTCCTCAAAGGTCTTGTAGTCCCGATGCAACTGTTTGCGGTTTTGGTCAACGTAGCGCAGATTGGCATTGATGACGAGCGATTTAGCCGCCAATTCCCGATGGAATCGCGTATATTTGGTGGTATCGAGGGGTACAAACTCGTCTGGCATGATGCCTCCGCCACCATAGACGACACGATGCTCCTTCAGCGTATAGTATTTCAGCGAGTCAGCAAAATGAACGCTGTCGGCACTCATCAACTCACCACTCTTCAGACGGTGGAGCATATCCTCGGCATAATCCTTTTGCTTGCCCTTCTCGTAAGGTTTCTGGATACAGCGACCAGAGGGCGTATAATAATGAGCAATGGTCAGGCGAATCATGGAACCATCTGGCAGGTCGATGGGTCGCTGGACGAGGCCTTTGCCAAAGGTTCGACGTCCGACGACAATGCCTCGGTCGTGGTCCTGAATGGCTCCAGAGACAATCTCAGCAGCAGATGCCGTATAGCTGTCAACCAGGACAATGACCTTGCCTTTGGTGAACAATCCTCCACCCTTGGCCTTGTATTCGGTCCGCTGAGTCCGGCGCCCGTCGGTGTAAACAATAAGATCGCCAGCCTGCAGGAACTCCTCCGCAATCTTTACAGCTGTTTGGAGATAGCCTCCGCCATTCTCCTGCAAATCGAGAATAAGCGACTCCATGCCCGCCTTCGTCAGTTTGTTCATACTCTCGACGAACTCATCGTGCGTTGCAGCACCAAAACTGCCGATACGGATGTAGCCCACCTTGGGACGAACCATATAAGCGGCATCAATAGTGTGGATGGGAATCTTGTCGCGAACGACGTTAAACGTCAACGTGTCCTGTATGCCTCGACGCACAATGGCCAGCACAACTTTTGTTCCCTTAGGACCACGCAGACGTTTAATAATCTCTTCCTTGGGCATCTTGACACCTGCGATAATGGTGTCGTTGACTTTAACAATACGATCGCCAGCAATGATGCCCACCTTTTCAGAAGGGCCATTGGTGACAGGCTGGATGACGAGCAACGTATCCTCAGCCATATTAAACTGCACACCAATGCCCTCGAAATTACCTTGCAAGGGTTCGTTGGCCGCTTTCACCTCCTTTGCTGTCAGGTAGCTGGAGTGAGGGTCGAGTTTCTCTAACATCCCACGAATGCCGTCCTCAACGAGCTTATCCTCGTTGACAGAGTCGACATAAAGATTGGTGACTGCCATCTCGGCAATCTGGAGTTTTCGCAAGGGTGAGTCCTCGCCCATGTTAATCCGAAACTGGGCAACAGCGCCTATTGAGAGCAGCGACAAAATCGCTGCACACAGCATTTTCTTATTCATAGTCGTAATCTTCGGGCTTGTCTTCCTCAATGACGAGGTTGTCGATGATGAAGTTTTGGCGCTCCATCGTGTTCTTGCCCATGTAGTATTCCAATAGTTTCTGTACTTGGTCGTTCTTGTGAAGGGTAACCTGTTCGAGACGAATTTCAGGACCGATGAAACCGGCAAATTCTTCAGGTGAAATCTCACCCAAACCTTTGAATCGGGTGATTTCAGGATCTGGGCCTAACTCCTGAATAGCTTTCTGACGCTCCTCTTCGCTATAGCAGTAACGGGTGAGGAAATCGCTTTTAGCTATTGGCGATTGGCTGTTGGCCTTTTTAGCATCTTCAGCTTCCAGAATCTTCTTGTTCTTAATCTTCGTACGCTTGTTGCGAACACGGAACAAAGGCGTCTGGAGCACATAGACGTGACCCTTCTTAACAAGTTCAGGGAAGAACTGCAGAAAGAAAGTAATGATAAGCAAACGGATGTGCATACCGTCGACATCAGCATCCGTTGCCACTATTACCTTATTATAACGCAGGGTGTCGAGACCTTCCTCAATATCGAGCGCAGCCTGAAGCAGATTGAACTCCTCGTTCTCGTAAACCACCTTCTTGGTAAGACCAAACGAGTTGAGTGGTTTTCCACGAAGCGAGAATACTGCCTGCGTGTTGACATCACGGCTCTTGGTGATGCTTCCGCTGGCAGAATCACCCTCTGTAATAAAGATACACGATTCCTCCTTACGCTCGTTCTTGACGTCGGAGAAGTGAACGCGACAGTCGCGCAACTTACGATTGTGCAGGTTAGCCTTCTTGGCACGCTCACGCGCCAGTTTGGTGACACCAGCCATTGCCTTACGCTCGCGCTCGCTCTCCTTCACCTTATTCTCAATGACCTCAGCGACGTCTTGATGGATGTGCAGGTAGTTGTCTACTTGCTGTTTGATGAAGTCGCCTACATATTTATTAATGGTATCCCCATCGGGAGCCATCTGCGTAGAACCCAACTTGATCTTTGTCTGGCTCTCGAAGACGGGTTCCTCGACGTTGATGGCGATAGCAGCTACCATACCTGTACGTATGTCGCCATACTCGTATTTGCCAAAGAACTCCTTGATGGTCTTGGCGATATGTTCCTTGAAGGCACTCTGATGAGTACCTCCCTGCGTGGTATGCTGTCCGTTGACGAACGAATAGTACTCCTCACCGTACTGATTAGCATGAGTGAAGGCAATCTCAATATCCTCGCCCTTCAGGTGAATGATGGGATAGAGTGGGTCGTTGGTCATACGGTCCTTTAACAGGTCCTCCAATCCGTGACGACTGAGAATGCGTCGTCCGTTATACATAATGGCGAGACCTGTGTTCAAGTAAGTATAGTTGCGGAGCATGTTTTCTACGATATCATCGTGGAAACTATACTCCTTAAACAATGTATTGTCAGGTTCGAAATAGATATAGGTACCAGTCTCGTCTTGCGTATCTTCAGTAACATCTGTCTGCAGGATGCCTCGCTCGAAAGTCGCCTTACGCACCTTTCCGTCACGATAGCTGGCAACCTCAAAATGCGTACTCAGCGCATTCACCGCCTTCACACCCACACCATTCAGACCTACGGACTTCTTGAAAGCCTTCGAGTCGTATTTACCACCAGTGTTCAGCACGCTGACAGCCTCGATGAGTTTGCCCTGAGGGATGCCTCGTCCGTAGTCGCGAACGGAGACACGCAGGTTTTCGTCGATAGTGATTTCCAGGCGGTCGCCTGCCTTCATCTTAAATTCGTCGATGGAGTTATCAATGACTTCTTTCAACAAAACGTAGATACCGTCTTCGGGCAAAGAGCCATCGCCCAGACGTCCAATATACATTCCTGGACGAGTGCGGACGTGCTCCATATCCGACAAGTGCCGGATGTTGTCGTCGTCATATCTGACGACCTCTTCTTGGGGGATTATGTTATTCTCTTCAGACATATTATAGATGAGGTTTTTCCGATTAAATGGGCTTTTTATAGCAACGACGGCGCTTATGCTGGATATGCTCCAAATACTGCCATTGGCTCTGCACCTTTTCGTTGGTTTCCATTTCGACGTTCGTCTCACCCCACTTAAAGCCAAACTTCTGATAGCGGGGGATGAGATCGTAGAACAGCAGGGCATTGGCACCCTTCTGCTGGTATTCAGGCAGGAAACCCACCAGCATCAGATCGAGACACTCGGCTTTATGGAATTTCAATGCTCTCAGACAGTGCCACCAACCAAAAGGCCATAAACGACCGTTTTTACATTTCTGCAAGGCGCGCGTCATATTGGTAATCGAGATGCCTATACCAATGACATCATGATCAGGCGTATTCCAGTCTTCTATCAGACAAAGCATGTCCATATCGAGCATGGGGAAATACATCTTCAGGTATTCGTCAATCTGGCGCTCCGTCATCTGAGAGTAGCCATAGAGGTTGCCAAACGACTTGTTGACCACGTCAAGCACTTTACGCCCATACTGCTCTTTACCAAACACCTGACTGCGCTTAGGGTGAATAGGATGCAGGTTGTAGCGCTTCTGTACCAGTTCGGCCACCTTCTTGTATTTCTCAGGCATTCCGTCTTTGGGGACGATGAGCTTATACTCAACATAATCATTATCTTTCTCCCAGCCGCCCAGCTGTTCCATGTGCTGAGGATAGTAGGGATAGTTGTAGATGGTAGCCATCGTGCCTAGCTGGTCGAAACCTTCGATGAGCATTCCTTCTGGATCCATATCCGTAAAGCCCAACGGACCGACTATTTGCGTCATTCCTTTCTCACGACCCCATTGTTCGACAGCCTCGAAAAGTGCCTTTGACACTTCTAAATCGTCGATGAAATCGACCCATCCAAAGCGCACGCTCTTAATATCCCAACGGTCGTTGGCACGATGGTTGATGATGCCTGCAATACGTCCAACGACCTTACCGTCCTTGTAGGCCAGGAAGTATTCGGCCTCGCAGAACTCGAAGGCAGCATTTTTGTCCTTACTCAACGTGTGCTTCTCATCGGTATACAGGTTAGGTGCGTCGTAGGCATTGCCTCGATACAAATCGTAGTGAAGCTGAATGAAAGCATCGAGCTCCCGTTTGTTGGTGACTTTGCGAATCTCTACTGATGGCATAAGCTATTTCTTCTTTAATTTTGCAAAGGTAAGCAAAAAGGAGCAAAAAGCCAAATTAATTAACCAATTTTACAGCAAATAAACAACTTATGCTCTCCAGAAACCAATGTTGTGGCAAAGATATACGTGTCGCCACCATCCTTCAATTTCAGCTTTTTCCTAAGCAGTTCGGCAGTCATCGGAAAGTTGCGTACCGCAATATTTGCCGATTCCATCGGAACTAAACTTTCACTAAACTTTTTCTTAATCTCCTGCTTGTTCATCGATGAAATGGCTAAAATTCTAAACTTTCTCCCAGGGAAATCGTCGATTTCATCGGAAGAGAGGAAAAGGTGAGAGTTTGAAGAGACTTGTCGCACAGGGAACTGAGCTTCGACTTCAGCGAAGCATCCTGCCTTCATGATACTGGCATTTGGTTCGTAGAGGTAAAGGGGGCTTTCAGCGAGGTCGGAGCTCGTCAAATGTTCCCAGCCTGGGAACAAATTATTCCCAGCCTGGGAAGAAAACATTCCCACGCTGGGAATGCGCGCCACACTCCTACCTTTAGGTGGGAGAATAAATGTGAAGCTACTGGCTCCGTTAACACATACCACACGCAAACCGTCCGTTTGCTCCTTGCCAAGCAATAATAGGAGTTCTTTGCACTCGTTGTCGACGCTGACGACATGCACTTCTGCAACTTTGAAAACGCCATCAGGCGACGCTTTCTCCAAATCGCTGACTGCCTTGCGCCAATCAAGCATGGGGGAAAGTTTGAGCAGGACACGGTCAGTCTTTTGTACTAACAAGGGGAGTAATTCCAAGATATTGGGTGTGCAGTCCTCAATGCTGTAAGTGCGTCCTCCGTGTTCGTTCCTTCGCGCTGGATCGAGGAAAGCCAGATTAACGTGGGGCATCTCTGCTAAATATGTTGCTGTGTCACAGCAACATACACAACAATCATGCTTCAGCGTGCGGAAGTTTTCTTGGGCAATGGCGCAAAGCTGCTCGTTCTGCTCGACATAAGTACGCTGACGGAAGCCTTGCGACATCCAGTAAAAGTCGACACCAAAACCTCCCGTCAGGTCAACTATACTTTCGTCCTTACCTGCAATCTGCGACTTATAGCAGGCTGTTTGCTCAGAGGAACATTGTTCCATATTGAGATGAGGGGGATAGACGACTCCTTCGACCTCAGCCCACGAAGGTAACTTCCGTCGAGCAGTCTGCCTGCCAGCAATCTGTTGCAAGGCCGTCTGAAGGTCCACTTCGGCGTCCTTCGCACCCTGCAAAGCCAGCTTCCGTACGTCGTCATTAGCATGTTGACGAACGAATTCCCACGTCTTCTCATTGATTAACATGCTGCAAAAGTACGAAAAATATTTTAAATTCTCAATTTTCAATTCTCAATTCTCAATTATTTATTGTACCTTTGCAGCGTATTAATACATTATTATTATGAAAATAGCTTTAATCGGCTACGGCAAGATGGGCAAGATGATAGAGCAGATAGCCCTGAGTCGTGGTCATGAGATTGTGAGTATTATCGACATTGACAATCAGGACGACTTCGACAACGAGGCCTTCAAGAGTGCTGATGTGGCGATAGAGTTTACAGCCCCTCAGGCTGCTTATGGCAATTATTTGCATGCTTTCAAACACCACGTGAAGGTGGTGAGTGGCTCGACGGGTTGGATGAAGGAACATGGTGACGACGTGAAGCGCATGTGCTCTGAGGAAGGACAGACGCTGTTCTGGGCCTCGAACTTTTCCATTGGTGTGGCCATTTTCAGTGCTGTCAACAAGTATCTGGCAAAGATTATGAACCAGTTCCCACAGTATGACGTCGAGATGGAAGAGACGCATCATGTGCACAAGCTCGACCATCCTTCAGGGACGGCAATCACACTGGCTGAGGGCATTGTGGAGAATATCGACCGTAAGGTGGCTTGGGCTGAGGATACCACAGACCCCAAACTGCTTCGTATCGACCATATTCGCCGAGGCGAGGTCGCAGGTATTCATACTGTCCGCTACGATTCTGAGGCAGACATCATTACGATTACCCACGATGCCCATTCGCGTCAGGGCTTTGCCCTTGGTGCCGTACTGGCTGCTGAGTACACCAAAGACCATCAAGGATTGCTGACCATCTCAGATATGTTTAAGTTTTGATTATGGAAAGAAGAGAAAAGAAAAAGCTGAATATGAAGGTGCAGTGGGCGAAGTTCATCTGCGTCTTGATATTGTACCTATTATTCCTTTACTGGGTAGGTTCATGGTGGGGACTGCTCGTCATTCCGTTCATCTATGACGTATATATCACCAAGAAGATTAAGTGGCAATGGTGGAAGGAGTCTGAAGGTCCTGTGAAGTGGGTCATGTCGTGGGTTGACGCATTGGTATTTGCTCTCGTAGCAGTCTATTTCATCAACTTGTTTTTCTTCCAGAATTACGTGATTCCATCGAGTTCGTTAGAGAAATCGCTCTTGACAGGTGACTACCTCTTCGTGTCGAAGGTGAGCTACGGTCCGCGCATTCCTGAAACACCGCTGACAATGCCCCTGACGCAGCACACCCTGCCTGTCTTTGAGTGTAAGTCGTACATTGAGTGGCCCCACTGGGACTATCGTCGCGTGAAGGGTTTGGGCAAGGTTCAGCTGAACGATATCGTCGTGTTCAACTATCCTGCTGGTGATACCCTGACGTCAGACATTCGCCACCAGGCAGAGGATTTCTATCGCAACTGCTATGGTTACGGTTATGGGCTTTGGGAGAATCGGCCCAACCCAGACTCGTTGAGCACAGAGGAACGCATGAAGTACTTCCATCAGCTTTACCAACTGGGACGCGAGTATATTGAAAAGAACCGTCAGGAGTTTGGTGAGATTATCACCCGTCCTACGGATCGTCGCGAAAACTATGTGAAACGCTGCGTGGGTCTTCCTGGACAGACGTTGCAAATCAAGGACCGCATCATCTACATCAATGGCGAGGCCAACAAGGAACCTGATAATGTGCAGTACACCTACCGTCTGAAGCTGAACCAGCGTTTGGAGGACGATGTAATGAAGGAGTTAGGCATCACGATGGAAGACTTGATGAGCCTGAACACCCTCGGCTATATGCCACTGACCAACAACGCTGCCAAAGAGCTAAAACAGCGTGGAATCGCAGAAAACATTGAGTTGAACAGAGACAATGACGAGTGGGACATCTATCCTTTGAACGGCAATCTGCATTGGACGCGCGACAACTACGGTCCTATTTGGATTCCAGCCAAGGGCGAGAGTATCGACCTGACGTTGGAAAACCTGCCTATCTACGAGCGTCCCATCAGAACCTACGAGGGTAATAAACTCGAGGTGAAGAATGGCAAGATTTTCATCAACGACAAGGAAACCACAAAGTATACCTTCAAGTTGGATTATTACTGGATGCAGGGTGACAACCGTCATAATTCGCTCGACTCCCGCTACTGGGGCTTCGTGCCTGAAGACCATATTGTGGGTAAACCCATCTTCATCTGGTGGAGCTCTGACCCAGACCGTAGCGGTTTTGGTGGTATTCGCTGGAGTCGCCTGTTCCGCTTTGTAGACAATATCAAATAAGGTAAGAAGTTTGATGTAAGAAGTATGAGTAATTGGCTAAAGTACGTAATCGCATTTGCATCAGCATTCGCTGTGATGCTGCTGGTACGTACTTTAGTCTTTTCCATACATGGAGTATTGGGCGACGGACTGGCTCCATTATACAAAAGTGGTGACCGCCTGCTCATCAATCGTTGCAGCTATGGTTTACGCATTGAGGGCAACGGGCTGTTGCCCTATAGTCGCCTGTTGCGCCAGCCCGTCAAAAAGGGCGATATCGTGGCCTTCACCGTTCCCTGCGACTCGGTCGATGGGCTTTGTATAGCCCGCTGTACTGCCGTTCCTGGTGATACCATTCGTACAAAAGATGGTCCTTTGCTTGTTCCTGGTCTCAAGACCTGCGCCAAAACGGATTACTACTGGTTGGAGGCTGTCAACAAGGAGAACCCCATCGACTCCCGTTACTTTGGTTTCATCCCTGAAAGCAACATCATCGGACGCGTAGTCACAGTGCTTTACAATCGTCAAAACGCCCTGCTACCATGAGTTCAGCATTGTTGCAGACCACCTACTTCGGACCAGTTCAATGGTACCAGAAGCTCTATCGCTACGGCCATTGCACCATAGAGCAATACGACTCGTTCCAGAAGCAAACTTATCGAAATCGTTGTGTGATTTCTACTGCCAATGGGTTGCAAGCGCTTACAGTCCCTGTAGAGCATTCAGATGAAAAGATGCTGACTAAGGACCTTCGCATCAGCGACCACAACCAATGGAGACGAGTGCATTGGAATGCCTTACAAAGTGCATACAGCGAGAGTCCGTTCTTTGAGTATTATGCTGACGATCTACATCCCTTCTTTGAGCAGAAATACACCTTTTTAGTCGATTTCAACGAGAATATCCGTCAGAAAATCTGCGAGCTCATCGACATCCAACCCAATGTCAGCTATACCTCAGACTTCAGCCATCAGCCATCAGACATCACTGATTTTCGTGACATTATCCACGCCAAGCATCCACAGCCAGACCCCGACTTCGAGCCCAAAGCATATTGGCAGGTGTTCCAGCATAAACATGGTTTCTTGCCCAACCTCTCGATACTCGATTTGCTGTTCTGCATGGGCCCCGAATCCATATTCTATTTGTAATCATGAAAATCCACGCACCCTTGTTGCCTTTAGCCTTTTGTCTGGCATTAGGCATCGTCGCTGGCGAATTCCTCAGCAATTGGACATGGGGACTGATTCCACTATTGATCATGTTGGTGGTGACCGCCTTGTTGGGGCACTATCCTCGTTGGCAGTCAATCGGTATTGGGTGTTGTGTCATCTTGATTGGAACAGTTTTAAGTTCCAGAATCAGACAACAGTTGAACGTCGAATGGCCTGACAAACCAATGGTGACTGAGGCTGTAGTCATCAGCGAACCCGTTATAAAAGAAAAAGTTATCGTTGCAGACCTCCTGACGACAGAAGAACACAAAAAGCTAAGATGCAGACTGGTAAGAGACGAGTGGAGCAAACGCATCCGTATAGGTGATGGGCTCCAGATACGCGCATATATTAATAAGGTGCACGCATGGGAGCGAGGACATTTCGACTATCAACGCTATATGGGCTGTCATGGGTTTGTCGGTGAACTGTTTGCAAAACAAAGTGACTGGCAATGGAAACAGCTATCGTTGTCTGGCCTTAGCATACTGGAACGAGCCAAGCTTCGTTTCCTCTTATGGCGTCACCAATTGTTGGAGCAATATCAGAAATGGGGAATAACAACGGAGGCCTATAGTGTGTTATCAGCAATGACACTGGGCGAGAAGTCACAGTTGGATGCAGGACTAAAAGAAACGTACTCCCAAGTTGGAGCCTCCCATATTCTTGCCCTCAGTGGACTGCACCTGATGATTATCTATACGGTCATTTCGCTGTTCTTAGGCTGGCGAAGATTCCGAACATTTTCACAAATCCTCATCGTCCTGTCCATCTGGGCCTTTGCCTTTTTAGTTGGCTTGTCGCCCAGTGTAACACGTGCTGCCTTCATGATCAGTGTCTATGCTCTGCTAGCATTAGGCCACAGGGAACGAATGTCTGTTAACACACTGGCATTTACAGCTATCGTTATGCTAATAGTTAATCCTTTAGCACTCTACGATATGGGATTTCAACTATCATTCATGGCTGTGCTGGCAATCTTGCTATTCTGTCCCATGCTGGAACGTATCATTCCTCTTCACTTTCAACTGGAGCACCGTTGGTTAAAAGCCCTCTGGGGTTTGACAACGGTCTCGTTATCTGCACAAATAGGCACGGCACCACTTATCGCCTACTATTTTGAACGCTTTGCTACCTATTTCCTGCTCAGCAATTTCGTAGTCATACCCTTAGCAACTATCCTGCTTTATCTGGCATTGCTCAGCATCTGCACCTGTTGGTGGAGCGTACTACAAGCATTGATTGTCACGGTTCTCTCATCTGTTGTCATCCTAATGAACAGTCTATTGGAAAACATTGCTCGCCTGCCCTATTGCAGCATAGAGGGCATCCATATCTCCACACTGCAATTGGGGTGCATCTATTTGCTGATAGGAAGTATTTACGTCTTTCTCAACCTAAGATTTCCAAAATTTCGCCAAAACGGCTAATTTTCTGCAGACGTTCGTGGGGAAACTCTTCCGACTTCTCTAGTTCCCATACCACATGGTAGGGAATATAAATGCTATAGGCACCTGCACATAATGCTGGAACAACGTCTGAACGAAATGAGTTACCAATCATCACCGTCTGCTCTGGGGCTACATCCAAATTCTCGCACAACTGACGGTATTCCTTTTCCGTCTTGTTCGACACCGTTTCCATGTGCGAGAAATATTGTTCCAAACCAGAACGACGCAGTTTGTTCTCTTGGTCCAACAACTCACCCTTCGTAAACACCACCAACTGGTATCGTCGCGACTGGGAGAGCTGCTTCAACGTCTCTTCCACTTCTGGCAGAGGGGTTGTAGGAAACAGCAACAACTCTCTACCCAGATCCAGCAGTTTCATCACAATATCACCAGTCAATTGCTCATGACTCACACGAACGGCATTTTCTACCAACGACAACGTAAAAGCCTTCGTGCCATAACCCGTCAAAGGTAAGTTCTTGCGCTCGGTAGCAAACAAACCTTCGCTAACCTCACGAGCTGTCGCCCAAGGACTCAACAAATCACAGCACTTATGTTCCACCTCGTCAAACCACGACTGGCAGTCCCATAACGTGTCGTCAGCATCGAAGGCCACAACGCGAATATCATCCCACTTCTGGTTCATGGCTGCAAAAATATTTCAAAGGGGGTAACAGGAAGACCAGTGACACTATGAAAGATGGCCTGTGGGCTATCCTTCCAGGCATAGCGAACCTTAACAGGTGCAGAAACAGGCGATTTCAACGAAACTTTGTTACCTGTAACCATAGAAGAGTCAACATTCACAAAATGGCCGTCACTGCCAGCGACCTCCAATTCAGGTACATTTCCTGCAATTTCAGATAATAGGGGTTGATCGAAGGTAATGACAACATCAGAGCCCTGCATTTCAGCACTAATGGGCTGAGGCGATAGCTGTACCTTCTTGTTATAAACCAGACGATCCATACACAAGCCGATACGCTCAGCAGCCTCCTTCTTGCGCAAGGGATGAATATCGACGGTTTCACCAAGGTCTATGAGACAGGCCATCTCGGCATACAGATCTTGCAGGGCAACCGTACGCTGAGCTTCACGCAGAGCAGCCCAACCGCTATTCACGGGAGTAGTCTGTGGCACTATGGGCGACGGAAAACCTGTCTGCTGACGACCATCGTGGTTAGCTAATTGTACAATACAGAAAGGTAGTGTAGGCTCTTGCCAGAGGGCACGCCAACCGCCCATGAGCTTTCTCAAATAGTCGGCATATGGCTTGGGATTGCCAGTATTTGACTCACCCTGATACCATACCACACCGCTAATGGCGTAGGGTGCCAAAGGATGGACAACGGCATTATAAAGCGTAGTAGGCAGGTTCTGCAGGCTGACATCACCGCTGGGACATGATGGCATGTCGGCACCAGCATGATGCAACCACTGAGAAGCCAAGGGAATAACATCCTTTGGCATGGGGTTTTGACTCATGCGATCAGGACCGAAACAAAGCATATAAGGTTTCTGGGGAATGAAATGTGCCATACCATATTTATTAATAAAACGGATGGTGATAACATTATCACCCTCACGGAGCAGACCCTCAGGAATATCATAACGGCGAGGAGGATACTGATAATAGGTGCGACCCACTTGCTGGCCATTGACAAAGGTTATATCAGCATCAAATAAGGTCCCTAAGAGCAATCGTGCGAGCTGTCCAGCATGAGCCTTGTCTATCTGAACATGCTGGCGAAGCCATACTGTACCCACTCCCCGCCAACGCCAATCTTCCTGCAGGATAGTGTCCCATGAGGTGTCGTCATAGTCCAAAGCGGTAAAATGTCCGCTGATGCCAGGATCGCGCTCGTCCAGCAATCTGTTCCACTGTCGGTCAGCCAAACCATTGGCCTGTTGCTGCGCCTTGATAAAATCAGGATTGTCATAGAGTCTGGTCTTCTCCACCTGCAAGGGATAGTCGCGTTGTAGTGAGTCTGCAGAAATCCATGCCTCAATGGGCGTACCCCCCCAGCTATTGACAATAATACCCTGAGGAACTCCTGTCTGTTGTTGCATACGCAGACCCAAAAATGTGCCAACAGCAGAAAAAAGCCAGACATTTTGCTTAGTCACAGGCTTCCAATTAATGTTGGTTGGACGGATGTCGTCCTGAACACCATGTGTATTTGTCTCATTCTGAACACGGAAGACGCGTACCTTATTATTGTCAAAATGGTCGATTTCATCAACATATTGTGGATATACACGCTCAATGGTAACGTCTATGTTCGACTGTCCGGAACAGAGCCATACGTCACCCACCAGCACGTCAGTCAGCACAATGTCTGCCACTGTCATCGTATAGGGACCGCCAGCTTTCATCTTGGGCAGATCGATGCGCCAATAACCCGTTTCATCGGCAACCGTTTCATACTGATGTTTATTCCAGCTAATAACTACTTTTTCCTGTGGATCAGCCTTTCCCCATACAGGAATGGGTTTGTTACGCTGAAGAACCATGCCAGACTGAAACAGTTGCGGAAGTTGCACTTTGGCTTCTGCGGATATCATACCCGTCAATGCCAAAAAGAAGAATAAGATTTGTCTTTTCATTGTTCGATAGTTTTGTGCAAATGTAATAAAAATAAGTGAATAAATTATCAAATAAAGCGATTTTTTTGACGCATGCAACAAAAAACTATACTTTTTGTTACACACAAAAATGTCGATTTCAGCGTAATTTACTATCTTTGCACACAGAATTTATTAAAATCTATCAATCAATATGGCACCTAACGAAAATCAAGGAGCAAAAGGCTTCTACAAACTTAGCTGGTTGCAGCGCATCGGATTTGGCTCTGGCGATCTGGCTCAGAATCTTATCTTTCAGGTAATTTGCACTTATCTGCTGTTTTTTTACACCGATATCTACGGACTTACGCCCTCTGCTGTGGCTGTCATGTTTCTCGTAGGTAATGTGGCTAACGTCATCTGGGACCCCATCGTGGGAACGTTAATCGACAAGAGTAATCCACGTTACGGAAAATATCGCTCGTATTTGCTTTATGTAGGTATTCCCCTTTCCGGATTTGCCATTTTGTGTTTCTACAATGGTTTTGCACCATCGCTGATATATGCGTATGTAACCTATATCTCCATGCAATTGCTCTATACATTTATCAATGTGCCGTACGGAGCGTTGAATTCTTCACTGACTCGCGACACCAACGAAATTACCATCCTTACGTCAGTACGTATGTTTATGGCTAACCTCGGTGGTCTGGCAGTCAACTCTGGTCTGCCCCTGTTCATCGCCCTAATTGCTGGTGCACCATCAGATAGTCTGCCGAAGGATCCTTCTGCATGGTTTACCACGATGACTATCTACGCCATTGTAGGTTTCTGCCTGCTCGCATTCTGTTTCTCACAGTGTAAGGAGCGCGTGGTGATGGACGCTAAAGCCACTGAAGACGTGAAGGTTAGTGACCTGTGGATGGAATTCCTCCGCAACCGTCCCTTGCGTGTGCTCGCCTTCTTCTTCATCACCGCTTTCGCTATGATGTCAGTGGGTAATGCTGCTGGTGCCTACTTTATGAATAGCAATCTGCACGGCTCGGCTCAGCAGCTATCTATCTTCATGGCTTTAGGTTCTGCTCCAGCATTTTTGTTCATGCCTCTTGTTCCTTGGTTCAAGCGTATGGTCGGCAAGAAGAATATGTTCTATCTCTTCCTGGGTGCCGCCATCCTCGGTATGGGTATGCTTTACTTCATCTCAAAGATGGAGCAGCCCAGCATGATGATGATTTATGTGGCACAGTTCATTAAGAGTACAGGTGTCATTGTGGCTACTGGTTACATGTGGGCACTGGTTCCAGAGGTTATCTCTTATGGTGAATACACCACTGGTCGTCGTATCTCGGGTATCGTTAATGCCCTGACAGGTTTATTCTTCAAGGCTGGTATGACCTTTGGTAGTATTGTCGGTCCTGCTGTATTGGCCTATGTAGGCTATAACAGCGCAGAGATCGACCAGACTCCCTTTGCCGAAGAGGGTATCCTGTGGCTCGTCTGCGTAATTCCTGCCATATTGCTGGCTTTGGCTATGTTCATCATTAGCCGCTATGAACTGACTGATGAGGTCATCGACGACATCAACAAGAAGATTGAAGAGCGCAACAAGTAAACAACACAATACAAAACTATGCGTAAACTAATTCTATTTCTAATGTTGGTAGGCTCTGCGGTCTCTGCCCTTGCAACGCCACGCTCTGACCAAGGGCCAGAGAATGCTCAGACGTTGAAAGATGCTATTGGCAAATACTGCCTCATCGGTGCTGCTGTCAACCAGTGGCAGAGCGACGGGCAGGTGCCTGCAGCTGATGCCGTACTGGCCAAGCACTTCAACTGCGTGGTAGCAGAAAACTGTATGAAACCAGAGGTGCTGGCACCTGCTGAAGGCATCTTCGACTTCCGTGTAGCCGACAAGTTCGTCAACTACGCCCGTCAGTTGGGGCTGAAGGTGAATGGCCACTGTCTGGTATGGCACTCACAGGCTCCTGACTGGTGGTTCACCAATGGCTATGCTGCCAGTCCTGTATCTAAAGAGGTCTTGAAAGATCGTCTTATCAAGCACATCAAGACCGTAGTAGGTCACTTCAAGGGACAGGTCTTTGGTTGGGACGTTGTCAACGAGGCTATTGAAGATGACGGTTCGTTCCGTAAGTCAAAGTACTATAACCTTTTGGGCGAGGAATTCATTGAGATTGCCTTCCGTGCAGCTCATGAGGCTGACCCTGACGCAGAACTCTATTACAACGACTATTCGATGTCAGGCGAGAAGAAGCGCGAGGCCGTCTGCCGTCTCGTCAAGAACCTAAAGGCCAAGGGGCTGCGCATCGATGGTGTAGGTTTGCAGAGCCACAATGGTCTGGACTATCCTAACCTCGATGAATATGAGAAGAGCATCGATGCCTTTGCTGCCTGTGGCGTGAAAGTACTGATTACCGAGCTCGACATCAACGTGCTACCTAACCCTGAGGGTTTTGGTGGCGCTGATATCGCCCAGAATTTTGAACTACAGCAGAAGTACAACCCCTATGTCAATGGTCTGCCTGCCGATAAGCAGAAAGAACTCGACAAGCGTTGGTTGGATCTTTTCAAAATCTACTATAAGCATCGCGCACAGATTGGTCGTATCACCTTGTGGGGTGTCTGTGACGAAAACTCCTGGCTCAATGGTTGGCCTATCAAGGGACGCACCAACTATCCCCTGCTCTTCGACCGCCAATATCAGGCAAAACCTGTTGTTAACGATATTATCAAACTCTATAAATAAGTACTATTATGGCAAAATTACCGCGTTATCTTTTCCCAAGCGACTATATGGCTGACCCCTCAGCCAATGTGTTTAACGGACGTTTCTACATCTATCCCTCACACGACTGGGATGCAGGTGAGTGTTTCGACGACGATGGTGGTCACTTCCAGATGAAGGACTATCACGTACTTTCATGGGACGACATTGAGAATGGCGAGGTGACCGATCATGGAGTTATCCTCGATGTGAAAGATGTCCCCTGGGCTGAGAAGCAGATGTGGGACAACGATTGTGTTGAGAAGGACGGCAAGTACTACCTCATCTTCTCTGCCAAGGCTTACGATGGTGTGTTCCGTCTGGGTGTTGCTGTTGCTGACAAGCCGGAAGGTCCATTCAAGCCTATGGAGAAGCCCATCCGTGGCTCGTTCTCTATCGACCCCTGCGTGTTTAAGGACGATGATGGGCAAATCTATACTTACTTCGGTGGACTATGGGGTGGACAGCTGCAGTGGTGGCGCCCATTGCCCAATGGTTTGGCACCTGTATTCGGCAAGTATGGCGACCAGAACGGTCTCATCGACCTCGGCGCTGCTCCTGACCATAAGGGCGAGCTCTTCACACAGGCCGACAGCCCTGCTATCAACAGCTGTGTTGTTCGCATGAGCGATGATGTACAGCAGTTTGCAGAGGCTCCTCGTGCCGTTGTCGTACTCGACAAGGATGGTGAGCCTATGAAGGCAGGCGACCCCCACCGTTTCTTTGAGGCCTCATGGATGCACAAGTATAATGGTAAGTACTACTTCTCCTACTCTACTGGTGATAGCCACTTCCTCTGCTATGCCATTGGTGACAACCCCTACGGACCATTCCGCTACCAGGGTGTCATCCTTGACCCCGTCGTAGGTTGGACTACTCACCACTCTATCGTAGAGTACAAAGGTCAGTGGTATCTGTGCTATCACGACTGTGTACCCAGCAACGATATCACACACCTGCGCTCACTGAAGGTTCAGCGTCTGTTCTATAATGCTGACGGCACCATCCAGAAAGTAATAAACGAATAACGCAAGTTAAGCGCCTGTTGTTTGACGCGCGAAACACCTAAGGACTGATGACATTTAATGGTGTCGTCAGTCTTTTTTATATATAATAAGGTGATGATGATAAAGAGATTAGCATTCATAGGATTATTGGTTTGCATGGCACTTGCCGTTGTGGCTCAGAAGGTCAGCGTGGTGACGGGCAAAAAGGCAACGGCTCGCGAGCTATATGCCAAAGAATATTTGCAGAAGAAACTGACAGCGATGGGGTATACCATCGTCAAAAAGAAAGGTGACTATCAGATTGCGTTGTCATGTAAGAATAGCGGCAAGGCCGAGGGCTACCAGATTTCCCGAAGTCACCAGAAAATCAGCGTTATTGGTAACGATCCTAGCGGCGTTATCTATGGTTGCGTGGAACTAGCAGAGCGCATACGTCAGGATAAGGAACTCTTCGTCGACGAGAGCCCGCAGATGGTCATGCGCGGCACGTGTATCGGGCTGCAGAAGACTGTTTATTTGCCTGGTCATACCGTCTATGAGTATCCCTATACGCCAGAGAATTTCCCGTGGTTCTATGACAAGGCGGAGTGGGTAAAGTACCTTGATATGATGGTTGAGAACAAGATGAACTCACTCTACCTCTGGAATGGTCATCCCTTCGCATCGTTGGTAAAATTGAAGGACTATCCTTTTGCCCTTGAAGTGGACGAAGAGACCTTCAAGAAGAACGAGGAAATCTTTTCGTTCCTAACACATGAGGCTGACCGTCGTGGCATCTGGGTGATTCAGATGTTTTATAACATCATCCTCAGTAAACCATTTGCTGATCATTACGGATTGAAAACACAAGACCGCCATCGTCCCATCACACCGCTCATTGCCGACTATACCCGCAAGAGCATCGCCGCTTTTATCGAAAAGTATCCCAACGTCGGCCTCCTTGTTTGTCTCGGTGAGGCGATGGCAACCATCGACGATGATGTGACATGGATGAAGGAAACTATTATCCCAGGTATCAAGGATGGACTGAAGGCCAGCGGTCGTACGGATATCCCTCCTGTAGTGCTGCGTTCGCACGATACGGATGGGCCATTGGTACTGAAGGAATCGTTGCCCCTCTATCCCAACATCTACACCATGTCGAAATATACAGGCGAATCGTTGACAACCTACGAACCTGGTGGACCTTGGGGTGAGACACATCGGCAGTTGGCTGCCGCTGCTCCTGTGCATATCGATAATGTACATATCCTTGCCAATCTCGAACCCTGGCGCTGGTCATCACCTACATTCATCCAGAAAACTGTTCAGGCCATGCATCGTGTGCACCACTCAAAGGGCCTACATCTCTATCCCCAGGCATCATATTGGGACTGGCCCTATACAGCAGATAAGTTGCCCAATGGTGAGCGTCTGAAGCAATTGGACCGCGACTGGATGTGGTATCAGGCATGGGGGCGCTACGCATGGAACGAGCAACGTGACAACGACAAGACCTATTGGAAGAGGGAATTGGCAGAATATTATGGTATAGACACTATTGCCGCCGGCCATCTGCTCAATGCTTATGATGAAGCTGGTGAGATCGCTCCTAAACTGCTACGTCGCTTCGGCATTACTGAGGGTAACCGTCAGACGTTGCTCCTTGGCATGACAATGGGCGAACTGGTCAATCCCTATAAGTACACCATATATCCCGGCTTCTATGAGAGTTGTGGTCCTCAAGGTGAGAAGCTTATCGAATATATAGAGAAGGAATATAAAGGACAGCCCCATGTAGGTGAACTGCCATTCGATATCGTTGACCAGTGCGTAAACCATGGTGACCGAGCCTTAATAGAGATTGGCGCTATCGCCACGAAACCGACACGTCATGCTGATGAATTCGAGCGCGTATGGAATGACTTCCTGTGCTATGCTTCATTTGCCAAAGCCTTCCAATTAAAAGTGCGTGCCGCTGCTGAGGTGCTCAGGTATAAGTGGACACAGGATATCAGCCATTTGGAAACTGCCGAAAAGTGGCTAGAACAGAGCCTCAGCATTTGGTACGACCTCAGTCGCATGACAGACCAGTGGTATCTCTACGCTAACTCCATGCAGACGGCACAACGTCGTATTCCTGTTGGTGGCGACGGAGGCAAAATGAAGACGTGGAGCGAACTGGCTAAGGTCTATCAAGAAGAACTCGATGCGTTTAAGGAAAACATCGAAAAGTTGAAGCACCCCATTGCGCAAACGGATGTTATTATCAATCCTCTGAAACCTGCGGATGTGAAATATAGTAGTACTACCGTCACGCTGAAGAAAGGTGCCATTCTTTTTGAGAAGCGTCCAGATACGCCCATCGACAGTCTGGCGCCAGAATTAGTCGGTTTGCAGGCACTGGTATTGAACCGCGATAGTACACGTATTGTGGGTACCACAATCGAGTTTGAATGCGACAAACCTGTCAAAGTGCTCGTTGGTCTCTTTAAGGATGACGATCCCAAGTGGGCCAAGGCTCCTAAGTTGGAAATTGACGCAACGGGTAATGAATACGGTCAGGCTGAACCTATCCTCACCAATGCTATCAGCATCGTACAGATGCCGAAGGTAAATATCCACACCTACTCACTGCCTGCCGGTCAACATACACTACGGTTGCCGAAGGGAATCCTAATTGTTGCTGGCTTTACCAGCGATAATATCAAGCCTCGTGACTGCGGGCTCAATGGTCCGTCGAGTGAGGTTGACTGGCTGTTCCAAAAGTAAAGGTATGAGAAAAGGTATATTATTCTTATGGATGCTGTTGACACTCAGCGTCTATGGTCAGCAGATTTCTCAGGAGGAGATGCAGCGCATCTACCAAGAAGTGCGCACACCCTATAAATATGGGATGGTAGTTGCACCTACGGACAACTATCACAAAATAGATTGTCCGACGGTCTTCCGCGTTGGAGATAAATGGCTAATGACTTACGTGGTCTATAACGGCAAGGACGGCAAGGACGGACGCGGTTATGAGACATGGTTGGCAGAAAGTGACGACCTGCTACATTGGACAACGAAGGGACGTATCTTAAGCTATAAAGACGACGGTTGGGATATGAACCAACTGGGTGGCTTTCCTGCCCTCATTGACTGGACATGGAACGGGAACTACGGCATTTCGAAATATAAGGATAAGTACTGGATGACCTACATCGGTGGACATGGTACGGGCTATGAAGCTGTACGAGAACCGCTGAATATTGGTATGGCATGGACGGATGCAGACATTACGAAAGCCCACGAATGGCAGAGTGCCGACAAACCCTTGCTCAGTATTAACGACAAGGACGCGCAGTGGTGGGAGAAGTTGGTGCAATATAAGAGTACCATCTATGACGATCCTACCAAGACATTGGGTAAGCGTTTTGTGATGTTTTATAATGCTGGCGGCATCAACCCCAAGAACGATTTGAAGGCTGAACGCATTGGCATCGCACTCTCCAACGACCTCAAAAAATGGAAACGCTACGACGGCAATCCCGTTTTTGCCAACGAAGTAGGTGGTATTATCACAGGTGACGCTCAAATAGTCCACATGGACTCACCTCTCACCTCTCACCCCTCACCTCTATATGTAATGTTCTACTTCAAGGCCTATGACCCAAGCCGTAAATATAATGCCTTCAATACCTTTGCTGTCTCTCGCGACCTCATCCACTGGCAGACATGGGATGGTGAAGACCTCATTATTCCTTCGAAGCCTTATGACGAGATGTTTGCCCACAAGTCGTATGTAGTGAAACACGATGGCGTTGTTTACCATTTCTACTGTGCCGTTAACAACGACCAGCAACGAGGCATCGCTGTTGCCACCAGCGTACCTATGGGCCGCTCTGAAGTCCGTTTTCCTGCCCCTGAACGCAAAGGCCGTCGCAATATCATCAGCCTCAACGATGGTTGGACGGCTCATTGCAGTGTGGCTCACGATTCCGTCGTGAGCATAAATCTCCCCCATAACTTCGATGACTATTACGGCTACAGACAGATGCGCCACGGCAATCTGCACGGAAGTGCTATATATAATAAGGTATTTACTACAGAGAAGCATGTAGGCAAGCGCTACTTCCTACAGTTCGAGGGCGTCGGCACTTATGCCACCGTCACCCTCAACGGCCATCAATATCCCAAAGAACTCGTGGGACGTACCGTTTGGACGCTCGACGTAACTGATGCCCTACGTGATGGTCAAAATACTCTGCAAGTCCTCGTCGACCATCCTGCCATGCAGACGGCTTCACCATGGGTTTGTGGTGGTTGTTCGTCGGAGTGGGGTTTCTCTGAAGGTTCGCAACCATTTGGTATCTTCCGTCCCGTTTTGCTTATTGAGACAGATGCCGTACGTATCGAACCCTTTGGCGTTCACATCTGGAATAATTCCACCTGCGATTCCATATTTATCGAGACAGAGGTCAAAAACTACACCTCCAATCCGCAGACACTTGAAGTGGTCAACAAGTTCGCCTTTGCCAATGGTAAGACTGCATTCCGCCTATCGGAGGGGTTACGACTTGAACCAGGAGAGACACGCACGATACGACAAGTGTCACCCATTGACAATGCTCACCGCTGGTGTCTTGACGATCCATATCTCTATACTCTCACGACGATGTTGAAGCGACCAGACCATAAGGATGGTGACGTCAACGCCGAACCAGTCCTCGTTACCTTCGACGAGGTACGAACGCCTTTTGGCATCCGAAGCATTTCGTGGCCTGTATTGCGCAAAAATGGCGACAACCGCTTCTTTCTCAACGGACAACCCGTTTTCATCAATGGCACTTGCGAATACGAGCACATCTTGGGTAATAGTCACGCTTTTACTCCAGAACAGATACGAAGCAGAGTGAAACAAATCCGTAATGCGGGTTTCAATGCATTCCGCGAGGCTCACCAGCCACATAACCTACTCTATCAACAGTTGCTTGATGAACAAGGCTTGCTGTTCTGGAGCCAGTTTTCTGCTCATATCTGGTATGATACACCTGAGTTCCGCGAGAACTTCAAACGCCTCATGGTACGCTGGATTAAGGAGCGCCGCAACAGCCCAAGCGTCATTCTTTGGGGACTGCAGAACGAGAGTGTATTGCCCAAGGAGTTTGCCGAGGAATGCTCAGCAATCATCCGACAGTTGGACCCCACTTGCCGTGACCAACGTGCTATCACCACTTGCAATGGTGGCGAGGGAACAGATTGGAACGTTATCCAAAACTGGAGCGGCACGTATGGCGGCTCTGCGGAGAACTACGACAACGAGCTGAAACGCCCAGAGCAGCTGCTCAATGGCGAATATGGGGCTTGGCGTACCATCGATTTACATGGCCCGGAAAAATATAGCGAAGAGAGTTTCACCAAACTGCTGGAGGCCAAAGCAAGGTTAGCTGAGAATGCTAAAGATAGCGTCTGCGGACATTTCCAATGGTTATTTGTTTCACATGACAATCCTGGCCGTAACCAACCTGATGGCGCCTATAGGAGGATAGATAAGATAGGTCCCATTAACTATAAGGGACTTGCAACTATTTGGGAAGAGCCGACGCCAGCCTACTACATGTATCGAAATCGGTATGCTGCCACCGTGTCCGACGGTTCACCGTCGGCTATTACCCCCACCGCTGCGGATAGGAACAAAGAACTGGTTAAAGGCACTGAAGGCTACCAATATCTATATCGAATCAATTGTGGTGGTGATGCCTTCATGGATGAATATGGCCAGCTATGGCAGGCTGATGACACCATTCATAGCCACTCGTGGGGACAAGACTTCGAGGGTGTTCATGCGCTACAAGCCAGTCAGAGACATATTACGGAGGACATCCGAGGCACCAAGAGCGACGAACTATTCCAATACTTCCGTTTTGGTCGCCATCGCCTGTGGTACGACTTCCCTGTTCCTGACGGTGAATATCGCGTAGAACTCTACTTCGCAGAACCCTGGCATGGTAAGGGCGGTGGCGAAAAGGATGACTACGAAGGCTTACGCATCTTCGATGTCGCCATCAATGGCGAGACCGTTATCGACGACCTCGACCCTTGGGCAGAGGCAGGATACCTTGGCTCCATGAAACGTGTGGTGATCGCAAAGGCTAAGAATGGTCGCTTGCACATCTCCTTCCCAGAAGTTAAGGCTGGCCAAGCCATCATCAGTGCCATCGCCATTGCTGTAGCTAGCGTTGAGTATGTCGCTGTGGCACAGCGACAAACAGTACAGACGGGCTTTTGGCACGCACTCGATACCGACACCATCGCTAAGTTGCCCAAGGAAGAGCTGCCGCAAGACACTGAGGCACGTCCTGCCACTACCTACCAGCCAGAGGCTAAAAGCCAAAAACTAAAAGCTAAAAGCCAAGAAAGTACCACCTTTATCATCAAGCCTGGGCTTGGACAGGAATACGCTCTTCGTTTCCGTTACAAGAACACAACAGGCAATGCCGTCAAGGCTCGTATGACCATCACCGATTCCAAACGTACGGTACTGGTTGACCGTGATGTGACATTCCCTCCGACACCCAACAAATTCAAGATACTTTCCACCACTACGGGCACTCAAATTAATGCAGGAACCTACGTTGTCAGGTTAGATACCAATGAGGTGGAATTCAAAGAACTGGAGATACAATGATTTTTATCAGCTCACTTCCTTGTTTAATTGCAGATTAATTTGTACCTTTGTACGCGATATGGACTATACGCTGAATTGCAACGGGCGATTGCTGTCGCTCAACGAGCCGCAGGTCATGGGCATCCTCAATGTGACGCCCGACTCCTTCTATGCGGACAGCCGCAAGCAGACAGAACATGATGTCGCCAAAAGGACAGAGGAAATATTGTCACAAGGTGGTACCATGATTGACGTTGGAGCCTGTTCTACACGTCCTGACAGCGAAGCCGTCAGTGAAGCCGAAGAGACAGAACGTCTGCGTTGGGCACTGGCAGTGGTACGTCGCGAAGCACCACAGACCGTCGTCAGCGTCGACACCTTCCGTCCTCAGGTAGCGCGTATAGTCGTCGAAGAGTTTGGCGTCGACATCATCAACGACGTTGGCGCACCTGCTAATAGCAAACTGCTAATTGCTAATAGCCAAGAAAACATGTTCCGTATGGTCAGCCGACTGCGCGTACCTTACATCTTTATGTCTAGAAAGAGCAATATCCGCGACATTCTGCTCGATAGTGCCGAGGCCGTTGACCAGTTACGTTCTATGGGTCAGAAGGATATCATTATCGACCCTGGCTTTGGCTTTGGCAAGACGCTGGAACAAAACTACGAGGTGATGCAACACATGGAACGTCTGCAAATGCTACGACTGCCCCTGTTGGTCGGCATCTCACGTAAATCGATGATTTATAAACTGCTTCAAACCAATCCTGAACAAGCACTCAACGGCACAACGGTACTCCATACGATTGCCTTGCTAAAAGGTGCCAATATCCTCCGCGTACACGACGTTCGCGAGGCAGTGGAATGTGTGAAGATAGTGGCTGCAACAAAATCGCAGTCCACACTAGATTAAAAATAAATAGTCAAATAGCATATGTTTTTCGAATTTGGAATCAAAGATATTATCGACATCCTGTTAGTCGCTATACTGCTCTACTACATCTATCGACTAATGAAGGAGTCACGCTCGCTGAATGTCTTTATGGGCATCCTGGTATTTGTTGTCTTGTGGCTGGTGGTAGCACAAGTGCTGCAGATGAAATTGCTGGGGTCTATACTCGACAAATTCGTTAGCGTGGGAGTCATTGTGCTCGTCGTGCTGTTTCAGGAAGAAATCCGTAAGTTTCTCTACAATCTGGGAGCACACCAGCGTATGAGAACTTTCCGACGTTTCTTCTCGATAAGCGAAAAAAAACAGGACCCCCAGAAATTGAAACAAGTCATCATGCCTATTGTGATGTCCTGTATGAGCATGAGCAAAAAGAAGGTCGGAGCACTTATCGTCATCCAGCGGACAACACCCCTCGACGATATTGTGGCCACAGGTGAAAGCCTCGATGCCAGCATCAATCAGCGACTGATAGAAAACCTCTTCTTTAAGAATTCACCCCTGCACGATGGTGCTATGATTATTGCCGGCGATCGTATCAAGGCTGCAGGTTGTATCCTGCCCGTTTCCCACGACTTGAATATTCCCAAGGAACTCGGTCTTCGCCATCGCGCTGCCTTAGGCATCACTCACGAGAGTGACAGCATCGCTATTGTCGTGTCTGAGGAAACGGGAGGCATCTCCGTTGCTATCCACAGCCAATTCCAGCTCCGACTGTCAGCAGAGAAGTTGGAGAGCATCCTCACGCAGGAAATGGCGTAAACGTAAACGCTTAATAATTGATAATAGATAATTGAAAATTGAAAATAATTTCGTATCTTTGCACAACAAAATTAAAAGTATCACTAAATAAATAAAACAAACTATGGATTTATTAAGTCAAATTGTAGCGCGTGCTCAGAGTAACAAGCAGCGCATCGTGCTCCCTGAAGCAGAAGAGGAGCGTACATTGTGTGCAGCCGATAAGGCATTGGCAGATGGTCTTGCTGACATCATCCTGATTGGTAATCCCGCTAAGGTAGAGGCTCTTGCTAAGGAGAAGGGTCTCAAGAACATTGGCAAGGCTACCCTCATCGATCCCGAGAACTACGACAAGAGCGAAGAATTGGCTGAGAAGTTGGCTGAAATTCGCAAGTCGAAGGGTATGACTATTGAGGAAGCTCGCAAACTTATCAAGAACCCATTGTATTTGGGTTGTATGATTATCAAGACCGAAGGTGCTGATGGTCAGATCAGCGGTGCACTGTCAACTACCGGCGACACCCTGCGTCCTGCCCTACAGATCATCAAGTGCCAGCCTGGCATTACCTGCGTCAGCGGTGGTCTGCTGCTCATCTCTAAGCAGAAGCAGTATGGTGAAGATGGCGTACTCGTCATTGCCGACGTGGCCGTAACACCTATGCCCGATGCCAATCAGCTGGCTCAGATTGCTGTCTGCACCGCTCAGATGGCAAAGGCCGTTGCTGGTTTCGAGGATCCCCGCGTGGCTATGCTGAGCTTCTCGACAAAGGGCTCTGCCAAGCATGAGGTTTGCGACAAGGTCATCGAGGCCACAAAGTTGGCCAAGGAGATGGCTCCTGAACTGAAGATTGACGGTGAGTTGCAGGCTGATGCTGCTCTCGTTCCCTCTGTTGGTGCCAAGAAGGCTCCAGGTTCTGACATCGCTGGCAAGGCCAACGTGCTCGTATTCCCCAACCTCGAGGTAGGAAACATTGGTTATAAGATGGTTCAGCGCTTGGGCGACGCCATCGCTATCGGTCCTGTGCTCCAGGGTATTGCCCGTCCTGTCAACGACCTCTCTCGTGGTTGCTCTATCGATGACATCTACTACATGATTGCCATCACCGCTTGCCAGGCTATGGACGCCAAGAAATAATGGAGAATTAATAATTGAAAATTGATAATTATATGAAAATCCTTGTTTTAAACTGTGGTTCGTCGTCAATTAAGTACGCCCTGTACAACATGGACGACAAGAGTGTGATGACCAGCGGTGGTGCTGAGCGTGTAGGCTTGGACGGTGCTTTCGTGAAGGTGAAGCTGGCTAATGGTGAGAAGAAGCAGATTATGCACGACATCCCTGAGCATACTGAGGGTGTGAAGTTCATCTTCTCTCTGTTGACAGATCCTGAGATTGGTGTCATCAAGAGTCTCGACGAGATCGACGCCGTAGGTCACCGTATGGTGCATGGTGGCGAGAAGTTCAACAAGTCGGTTATCCTGACTGACGAGGTGCTGAAGGAGTTCGAGAAGTGCTCTGACCTCGCTCCGCTGCACAACCCTGCTAACCTGAAGGGTGTGAATGCCGTGAAGGAGCTGATGCCTGGTCTGCCTCAGGTGGGTGTGTTCGATACCGCTTTCCATCAGACCATGCCTCCCAAGGCCTTCATGTATGCCATTCCCTACGAGCTCTACGAGAAGTACGGCATCCGTCGCTATGGTTTCCACGGCACCTCTCACCGCTACGTCTCGGCCCGTGCCTGCGAGTTCCTCGGTATTCCCGCTCAAGGCACCAAGATGGTTACCTGTCACGTGGGTAATGGCGGTTCTATCGCTGCCGTCGTCGATGGCAAGTGCATCGACACCTCTATGGGTCTCACCCCTCTGGAAGGTCTCGTCATGGGTACCCGTTCCGGCGATATCGACGGTGGTGCTGTGACGTTCATCGAGAAGAAACTCGGTCTGGATGCCGACGGTATGTCGAACCTGCTCAACAAGAAGAGTGGTGTGGCTGGTCTCACTGGTGGTTCCAGCGATATGCGCGACGTCGAGAATGCTGCCAAGAGCGGCGACGAGCGTGCCAAGCTGGCTCAGGACATGTATTTCTACCGTATCAAGAAGTACATCGGTGCCTATGCTGCCGCTATGGGTGGTCTCGACGTAGTCGTCTTCACCGCTGGCGTTGGCGAAAACCAGACATCTATGCGTTCTGAGGTCTGCAAGAATATGGAATTCCTAGGCATCAAGTTCGACGAGTCGAAGAACAATGTCCGTGGCGAGGAAGCCATCATTTCTGCCGACGATTCTAAGGTCAAAGTGGTTGTCATTCCTACCGACGAGGAGTTGATGATTGCTACCGATACGATGAATCTGCTCTAAAACGCTTTATAGCGCATGTTCGTGGACCCCTTTGACCGCACGGCCAGAGGGGTCATTCATTCCCTTAAAGGCAGCATCCCATTCCAAAGCAATTGCCGTAGAACAAGCCACGCTGGCCTCCGACGGCACACTCTTGGCAGCACTGTCGCTGGGGAAGTGCTCAGCGAAGATGGAGCGATAGTAGTATTCCTCTTTGTTCTTCGGCGGATTGATGGGGAAGCGCTCGGCGGCGTGAGCCATCTGTTCGTCGCTGACAGCCTCGGAGGTCATCTGTTTGAGGGTGTCAATCCACGAATAGCCCACACCATCGCTGAACTGCTCCTTCTGTCGCCAGGCGACTTCTTTGGGCAGCATATCGGCAAAGGCTTCGCGGACAATCTTCTTTTCCATCGTCGAGCCTGGACACATCTTTGACTCTGGGTTCGTGCGCATAGCGACATCCAAGAATTCCTTGTCGAGGAAAGGTACACGACCTTCGACGCCCCAAGCCGACAGACTCTTGTTGGCACGTAGACAGTCGTACATATACAGTTTGCCGAGTTTGCGCACGGTTTCATCATGAAAATCCTTGGCCGTCGGTGCCTTGTGGAAATAGAGGTAACCACCGAATATCTCGTCGGCACCCTCACCCGAAAGCACCATCTTAATACCCATCGACTTGATGACACGCGCCAGCAGGTACATCGGTGTAGAGGCGCGAACGGTGGTGACATCGTAGGTCTCGATGAAATAAATGACGTCGCGAATGGCATCAAGACCCTCCTGAATGGTGTAGTTGATTTCGTGGTGGACAGTGCCGATATGATCAGCCACGAGTTTGGCCTTTGCCAAATCAGGCGCACCCTTCAGTCCTACGGCAAACGAGTGCAGACGGGGCCAGTAAGCCTTCGTCTTCGAGTCATCCTCGATACGCATCTCGGAGTATTTCTCAGCAATGGCGGAAATCACGGATGAATCCAAACCACCGCTCAAAAGCACACCATAAGGTACATCAGACATCAACTGGCGCTTCACGGCATCTTCTAATGCATCGTGGATAGCCTCAACGCTCGCAGGATTATCCTTCACGGCATCATACTGCATCCAGTCGCGACGATAGTACCACTTCTGACCTGGGTCGACACTCCAATAGTAATGACCAGGCAGGAACGGCTCGTAGCGCTCACACTGGCCTTCAAGGGCTTTCAACTCTGAGGCCACATACACCGTACCGTCGCTGTCGTAACCTATATATAAAGGTATGACACCAATAGGGTCGCGGGCAATCAGAAATTCATTCTTCTCCTCGTCGTAGAGCA
The DNA here is from genome assembly GCA_902774925.1 of uncultured Prevotellaceae bacterium. GTDB lineage: Bacteria > Bacteroidota > Bacteroidia > Bacteroidales > Bacteroidaceae > Prevotella. The sequence goes on from CACYKE010000023.1 coordinate 34,414, forward strand.
CAAAGGCAAAGATACCGCTCAAGTCCTCGAGGAAATTGATGCCCTTCTCGCGATACAACGCCAGTATCACCTCGCAGTCCGAGCCCGTCTGGAACTCATACTGACCAGCATACAGGCGTCGAATCTCCTGATGGTTGTATATCTCGCCGTTCACTGCCAACACCTGTTTCTTGTCTGGCGAAAACAATGGCTGTCCGCCACTCTCTGGGTCGACAATCGACAGTCGCTCATGGGCGAGAATGGAACTTCCACCACAATATATTCCACTCCAGTCAGGTCCGCGGTGACGGATTTTCTGACTCATCTTCAATGCCTTATCGCGCAACGCATGCGTCTGCTCCTTTACATTCAATATTGCTACTATTCCACACATAATCTTACCTTTTGTTCATTTTTTTGTGCAAAGGTATAACAAAAAGTCAGATATTTCACAAAAATACTAACTCTTTGTGTGTTAAACGTGATAACAAACAGCATTCTGTAAAGTAAAAAGGATTATTCAGTGCCACCTTGCTTAACTTTTGACCAAAATTTGTAGCATATTGTTACAAAATGTCATCATGCCATTGACATCAAGATAGAGTTGCAAAATTAGTAAAACAGCTATAAAATTTACAAAAACAGTTTCAAAATTTACAAAAATGCTTTCAAAAATAACAAAATATGGTTGCAAGACCAAATACGTGCATCTTTTTCCCAATTTATTTTATTACCTTTGCATGCAGATTAAACTAGCTCATCATGCACGAATACGAAGGACTAAGCGACATTTTCTTCATCATGCTTTATGGTGGAGCAACGATGATGGCAGTGCTGGCGGGATTGTACCTCTGGCTGAGAAGTGGCAACGCCATGAACAGCGAAACGGAATCCCCCAAAGGGCTTCGTCAATGGGCGGCAGCATTCCTGGCATCGATAGCCGCGAGCCATGTGTGGTGGGCGCTGCTCGGCACGATATGGCTGACGGACGATCGTCTCATTCGCAACATCGTTGCCATCACGCTCGACCGCGTGACCTTCGTACCGCTGATGATGTGCGTCTTGCTCCGCATGTTACAAGACCGTCACCGACCGTTGTGGCCCATAGCCGTAGCAATGGTCCCCTTCTTCGTGGTGGCCGTCGTGGCTATTGTCATACACTACGACTATTTCGAGTGGTTCGTAGAAGGCTACAGTCTGCAACTCGGCCTCATCTTTATTATATATTATGTACACGCGCTAAGAAAGTACGGCCGTTGGCTGCACGATAATTTTGCCGACTTGGAACACAAGGAACTATGGCAGAGTCTGCTGCTATTGGCATGCATCCTGTTGATTTATGTGGTTTATACCACCAACGAGGGTGCCCTCGCCGTTGAGTATCTTGCCCAGGTGCTGACGCTGGTCATCATCGCTTTCGTGGTGTGGCGCGTGGAGACATTGCAGATATTATTGCCAGAGGAGTTGGAGGGAGCGGAGGAAACCGTAGAAACGGAGGAGACGGAGGAGAGCCGTGAGGTCTCACTGATTGGTTCGCTGCTGGTACAGCATTGTGAGGCGCCAAAGCTTTACCTGCAGTACGACCTGAAGCTGACACAGCTGGCCCTTGCCTTAGGCACTAACCGCACCTATCTAGGAGCTTATTTCGCCGCAAGGGGTGAAACGTATAATTCCTATATCAACCGTCTGCGCATCGACCATTTTATCAGTCTCTGCCAGGAAGCTGCGGCCAAAGGGCAGAACGTTACCGCCCAACAGTTGTCCGCGCAAAGCGGCTATCGTAATTACACCACGTTCTCCAATGCCTTCAAACAGCGCACTGGGCAGACCGTGACACAATGGATTAAAAACAATACTTAGAAAGAGGAGAATAAGATATGTATCAAGGTAAGAAGATTGTACAACCACCCTATTTGAAAGCAGGGGACAAAGTGGCTCTTGTGTCCCCTGCCTATTGGGTGCCAGAAGAAGCCATTCTGCAAGCGGCAGAAGTCATCAAAAGCTGGGGATTACGCCCAGTGATAGGGCCACACACCACCAGTCTGAATGTCGACGCCTACTCAGGAACTGCCGACGAACGGGCTTCCGACATGCTATGGGCACTCGAAGACGACAGCATCAGGGCCATCATCTGTTCGCGAGGCGGCTACGGGTCCCTGCACCTGCTGAACCGCATTCCGATGGAGTACTACCAGCAACATCCGAAATGGCTGATTGGTCATGGCGACATCACCACACTGCTTTATGCCGTTGCCGGCGCAGGAGTAATGTGCGTCCACGGTCCTATGTCATTCCAGATTGCCAGCAATCAGGAACCAGCCACTTCCATCACACAGAATATCCTTTTTGGCACGTTGCCGCAATACAAGATTGCCAGCAAGCCCTACAACCGCTGCGGCCATGCAGAAGGCATCCTCATAGGAGGTAATCTGTCAAGTTATGCGGCTATCACCGGCACCAAATATCACCACTCCCAAAAACAGGACATCATTCTCTTTGTCGAAGAAGTGGAAGAGTCGTTGCATGCCATCGACCGCCTGTTCTATACGTTACGCCTGCAAATGGATTTCGAACGGGTCAAGGGCATCATCTTCGGGTCGTTCAATTCCATCAAGTACGACCTGCAGTTTGGCAGTGTCGAGCAGATGCTGATAGCCCACCTGCACGACTTGGAGATTCCCGTCTGCTGTGGATTCCCAGTGGGTAGCGACAGTTGTCTGCCGCTCATCGAAGGCGCTCCGTGTTCGCTGGATGTTACGGCCGATCATACTTCGCTGACTTTCAACATCGACGGCGAGGCCAAGCCCTGTGAAATCATGGATACAACTCCACAAATCACGAAAAGTATAATATATTGAGATAGTATGGACGAGAGGGTAATTAAGATGGTAAATGAGGCGCGGTGGGCCGACGGTCTGAGAGTAAGAAACAGACTGGAGGACATCACCTACGACCCCATGCGCAGTCAGGAGGAGTTTGTGATGAGGATGATGCGCGAGAACGGCAAGACCGCCTATGGCCGTCAGCATGGCTTCGACGCCATTCGCAGTCTGGATGACTTCCGACAGCGTATCCCACTCACCACCTACGACGACTATCTGCCCTATATCGAGCGCATTGCCGACGGTGAGAAAAACGTCCTGACAGCCTATCTGACGGAACACCTCTCTACGCTATCGGGCTACAAACGACTGCCACAGTCCAGATGGGGCGTGCAGGCCGGCTACGACTACAGTCTCTGTTCCGGATTCTATATCGCAGGCCAACACGGCTTTCTCGCAGACGGAATGACGCTTAACCTCGTTGACAACAGCCTTGAGCGCCTGCCTTCAGGGCTCAGAGTAGGTAATCTGCTGGGCCGTCTGTTGGTGAAACGTGAGTTTGACAACGACCAAGTCTATGTCATACCCGTAGATTTCGACAATTCCCCCGAGCGAAGCGACACGCTCTATCTGCAAGCACTCTTTGCCCTCCGACAGCAATACATTTCCATAGCCATCTGCGAGCGTTACGACAACATGCTCGAACTGCTGCGCTATATTGAAAAACACTGGCCCTGGCTGACAGAAGAGATTGAAAAGGGCAATCGCTATTTCCAACCGGACGAAAACAGGGCCAACACGATTCGTGAAATCATGGAAGAACATCATATCGGTACACAGCTGGTCACACAACTTTGGCCCCGCCTGCATTGCGTCATGATTTACGACATAGACCGTTTGGGAACCCGTTTCGAGCTGTTGCGTACCTACTGCGGCAAAGATGTTCACTACATCTTCACAGGCATCAGCACCGCTGAAGGGACGTTCTCTACGGTACTCAACCTTGACGACCCACAGACAGTGCTGATACCCGACAGCGTATTCTACGAATTCAAACCCATAGAAGCCGAGGGCTACAACCGTTTGCTAACCCTCGACCAGTTAGTAATCGGCAGACGTTACGAAATGGTTGTCACCACCCTTTCCGGCCTCTACCGATACATCACCAAAATCACCCTACTTGTCGTTGGCCGCTACCACGACACACCAACAGTGATTGTCACTTGATGGTCAGCCAGACAGCTTGCGTACTTCGTCACAGCGTCCCGCGTCCCCTGTCACACCCTATTGGATAATACTGTCAATGTTTAAACGAGTTTAAGAAATTGTCAGCATAGTTTAATCGAGTTTAAATTCCGTGCCATAATGGCCTTTTTGGAGTGCCACTTTGTCATTCGGCACGTATATTGCTTTTAGCATAGTGAGAGCCGGAGCCACAAAGGTAAAAGCACTCAGAACATAAGTTAAACTAAAAGTATAATTAGGAGGTATTGATTATGTTGAACGGATTAATGAAAAGCAACAGTTGGTTCCCAACAATGTTTGATGATTTCTTTAACACTGATTTTATGCCTCGTGCCAACAGTACAGCACCCGCAGTCAATGTCAAGGAGGATGAGAAAGCCTACACGATGGAACTTGCAGCTCCAGGCATCAAGAAAGAATATTGCCGCGTAGCCATCAATGACGAGGGCAACCTCACCATCGCCATTGAGAACAAA
>CACYKE010000024.1 GCA_902774925.1 uncultured Prevotellaceae bacterium
GTAGTAGCCGAACATCAGGATACCGATGAGGAAGAACATATCGGCGAAGCGCGTCACGATGAAAGCCTTCTTAGAGGCAGCGATGGCGGGCTTCAACGGATAGTAGAATCCAATCAACAGATAAGAGCTGACACCCACGAGTTCCCAGAAGGTGTACATCTGGAAAATGTTGGTGGCGACAACCAGTCCGAGCATTGACATGGTGAACAGGCTCAGGAAAGCGTAGTAACGCTGGAAGCCCTTCTCACCGTGCATGTAGCCGAACGAATAGATATGTACCATCAGCGAGACTGTCGAAATGACAATGAGCATCATCACCGAGATAGGATCCAAGAGGATACCCATGTCGAAATGCAGATTGCCCAGAGGCAGCCAGGTGAAGTTATAAGGAACGATGGTAGCGTAAGTGCCATCAGCCAGACGGTCGGCACCGAAATAGGTGAATGCCGTCAGGTAAGAGAGCACGGTCACCAGTCCCAGTGACGTGGTGCCGATAAGACCAGCAGTCTTATGCGACATCTTCATGCCAGCAAGCGCAAGAATCACGAAGGACAGCGCAGGCAGCAGAAGGATCAGAAATGAATAACTATAAATCTCCATAACCATTTACCATTTCATGTTCTTGATACTGTCAACGCTATCGCTACGGAAGTTGCGGTAGACATTGATGATAATAGCAATAGCCACAGCCGACTCGGCAGCTGCCACACCAATGACGAACAGGGTCATAAACATACCCTCCATGCCATTGGGATAGAGCAAACGATTGATGGCTGCGAAATTGATGTCAACGGCGTTGAGCACCAGCTCGACAGAGATGAGCATGGCAATCAGGTTGCGACGTGTCACGAAACCATAGACACCGATGAAGAACAACAAGGCGCTAAGCGCGAAATAACATTCTACAGGTACCATAGCTTACTTCTCCTCCTTTTCTTTACGTGCAACAACCAAGCCACCGATGATGCAAGCCAGCAGGAACAGCGAGATGAACTCGAAAGCGAGCACATACTGATACTTGCCGGCACCCACGAGGGCCGTACCAATCTCTTTCATAGGAACCTCCACATTGGCAGGGGCCATTGTGAAGAAGCCAGTCTTCAGCAGGATAAGGCTTACCACCACCAGTCCAGCAAAGGCTGCCAGAGCGCCACCAATCATCTTGCTGGACTTCACACGCTCCTCCAGACCCTGAAGGGTGCGCTTCGATACCAGCTGGATGGCGAAGACATAAATCATCGTAACGCCTCCGGCATATACGCTAATCTGAGCAGCTCCCAGGAAGGTGTAGTCGAGCAGGAAATAGATGCCTGCCACACCAAAGAGCACGAACAACATGAATGTTGCGGCTCGCATAATTCTCGTTGTGGTGACACACATCAGCGCTGAGCCGATGATGAACACTGCGAGAATGATAAACATAACTATATTACCCATAGCGCGTTACTTCGTTTTAGTGTTAAACTTACCGATCTGCCACTCAGCACCACCTTCGAGGAGGTTAGGCAGTGAACCACCCTTGTAGACTTCTTTGTCAAGGTGGAGCACCAGTTTAGAGCGGTCGAATACGGCGTTCTCGAAATCATTCGTAAACTCGATAGCGTCGAAGTTGCAGGCGTTGGTACAGAGCTGGCAGAACATGCAGTCGCCCAGGTCGTACTGATAATCGTCGAGCACCTTCTTTTTCTTACCTGTCTCAGGATCCTCGGCCATGTGGCTCAGAATCTTGATGGTTCCATTGGGGCAAGACTTCTCACAAAGCGTACAAGCGGTGCACTTGTAGTCACCATTCTCGTCGCGCTTGAATACCAAGCGGCCACGATGACGCTTAGCCACATGGAGTGTGGTCTTGCGGTTCTCAGGGTACTGCTCAGTAGACTTGTTGGTGAAGAAGTCCTTGAAATATTCCTTCCAAGAGGTCTTCATGCCAACAGCCAAAGTCTTCAAACCGTGCCCGATTTCTCCGAAATATGTTTTGTTATCTTCCATTGTTTTCTAGTTTTTCTAGATCTTCTAGATTGTCTAGTACACCTTATTTAATATATAGGCCGAGGGCCACAACAACAGTCATAATCACCAGGTTGATGAGACCCAGAGGCATCAAGTACTTCCACTCTAGCTTCAGAATCTGGTCGATACGCAGACGGGGGAACGTCCACTTAATCCACATCAGAATCCAAACCAAGAAGAAAGCCTTACCCATGAACCAGACGATGCCCGGGATGTAATCCATCACAGCATCAAAGGCTTCAACACCGATGTTTACAGGTGCCCAACCACCGAGGAATACCGTAGCGGCAATACCTGCGATGATAAAGAGGTTGAGGAACTCTGCTAGGTAGAAGAAGCCGAAGCCCATACCGGAATACTCCGTATGATGTCCGGCCGTCAACTCACTCTCAGCCTCAGCCATATCGAATGGGCCACGGTTTGCCTCGGCATTACCTGCGATGAGGAATACGAAGAAGGCGATAATGGCAGGAATGTGTCCCTGGAAGATGAGCCACTTCCAAGGGCCTGTCTGTGCCTCCACGATACCGCTCATCTGCATGGTTCCTGTCAGGATAACAGCAGTAATCAGACAGAGGCAGAGCGACATCTCGTAAGAAATCATCTGCACAGCACCACGCATGGCCGAAACCACAGAGTACTTGTTGTTGGAACCCCAACCAGCCAGGAAGATACCTACCACGCCAATAGAAGAAATGGCGGTAAGCAGGAACACACCTACGTTGAAGTCGAGGATGGTAGCACCATTGTTCCAGGGCAGGAACGAGAAGGCGCCAACACTTCCGATAATCACAAGAAGCGGAGCCACGAGGTAGAGCAGCTTGTCGGCACGGTCAACGAAGAAGATCTCCTTAATGAGCATCTTCAGTACGTCAGCAAACACCTGCAGCAAGCCCCAATAGCCTACTCGCATCGGGCCAAGACGGCACTGGAAATAGGCACATACCTTACGCTCCATAAATATCAGTACGCAGGCGATGAGGGCATATCCCAAAAGGATTCCCGTACCCACCAGCACGCACTCAATCAATATCGACAGAAAATCTCCTAAACCTAAAGTATCTCTCAGGAGAGCGTCGAACCATTGTGTAACAATACTAAAATCAAACATAATCCTTCGCTTTTATCTGTCAATATCAGGAATTACAACGTCAATAGCGGCACAGGTAGCGATGAGGTCGGCAATCTTCTGACCACGAAGCATTGGGTCGAAAGCACCTACCAGCGAGAGACCCATCGGACGCATCTTCATGCGGTAGGGGCTCTTGTCGCCACGGCTATCAAGATAAACACCAAACTCACCGGCTACACCCTCAACCGAGTAGTACCACTGGCCCTCAGGCACCTTGATGATTGGTTTCTGCTTTACATAGAAGTCACCCTCAGGAATGTTGTCGATGAGCTGTTCGATGATATTCAGGCTCTGGTACATCTCGTTGATGTGGACGAGGTAACGGTCCATAGAGTCGCAACCAGTCAGTGTGCACTGCTCCCACTCCACCTTGTCGTACATGTCATAAGGATGGTTCTTACGCACATCGTTCTTCCAACCAGAAGCACGTCCGGCAGGACCGGTAACAGCGTAGTTGATACAATCCTCAAGGCTCATCGGACCACAGTTCTCCAAGCGGTTGTGGGTAATCACATTATCACCGAAGATGTCCATATACTCCTGGATGGTCGGACGCAGATACGTCACGATGTCCTTACAGTTCTTGACGAAGTTCGGGTCGATATCATCTTGCAAACCACCAATGCGGTAGTAGTTCTGAATCAGACGACCACCCGTGGTCTCCTCCATGCAGTTCAGCACGTGTTCACGATCGCGCATACCATAAAGCATACCCGTCAGAGCACCCAAGTCCTGAGCCACACAAGAAGTGTACAGCAGGTGAGAATCGAGACGCTGCAACTCATCCATGATGGTACGGATGTACTTGATACGGTCGGTCAGTTCAACGCCCAGGCCTTCCTCAATAACACCAACCAAAGCATGGCGATGTTGCATGGCTCCCAGATAGTTAAGACGATCTGTTAAAGCAAGCGTTTGAGGATAGGTCATGCCTTCCCACATCTTCTCGATAGCACGATGGATATAGCCGAGGTGGGGATAGATGCGCTTGACAGTTTCGCCATCGAGCACGGTCTGCAAGCGGAGCACACCGTGGGTAGCTGGGTGCTGCGGACCAATGTTGATTACATAGTCATCGGCACCAAACAGACGGTTCTGCTTGCTCTGCAGATTGCCATCCTTATCGATGAAATATTCCAGACCATAGTCGGGTTCTACATCATCCTCCAGCGTATATTCGTCGTTGAACTTCCAGTCCTTACGGAAGGGATAGCCCTTGAAGTCGCTGCGGAGGAAAAGACGACGCATATCGGGATGACCCAGGAATACGATACCATAGAAGTCATATACCTCACGCTCTAACAGGTCGGCAACCTTCCAAATGTTAGAAACGGTAGGGATGTAAGCCAGCATGTGGCCTTCCATATCACAGCTACCATTGCTCGACATACCGTCGCCACAAACCTGCGTCTTAGCAATCTGCTTCACGCTACAACGCTCGTGGGTCTTTGTGTTTTCAAGGATGTAGACACAACCTAGTCCCTCTTCGCCGAAGTCTTCACCGACAATGGTTACAAGATAGTCAAAACCCTTTTTGTCCTTCAAGTTCTGCATCTCAGAGGCGAACTTGTCAAAATCGAATGATAAGAATTCTAATTTCATGCTTTGTCCTCCTCTTTTACTGTGGGCTGCGATTCTGTCGCAGCTTTCATCTCTTCTACAAACTCCTGGGGAACCTCGGTGATAACCATTGGCTCGCGACGATGATCACCATGCTTAGAGCGGAATGTCAGCTCCTCATTTGATACTCCCAGTGCAGCCTCCTCAGCGGTCTGCTTGTGGTTTGCACCTCCGAAGAATTTCTCAATCTTCACCTTGCGCTGCAGCTGCATCATGCCGTACATGATAGCCTCCGGACGTGGGGGGCAACCAGGAATAAACACATCGACAGGCACAATTTCTTCGATACCTTTCACTACATGGTAGCTCGACTTGAACGGACCGCCGCTGATAGCACAACCACCGACGGCAATCACATACTTAGGCTCAGCCATTTCGTCGTACAGACGCTTCAGCGCGGGAGCCATCTTGTGAGTGATGGTACCAGCACACATAATCAGGTCGGCCTGACGGGGAGAATTACGCGTCACCTCGAAACCGAAACGGGCGAAGTCATAGCGTGCGCAACCGCAAGCCATGAACTCGATACCGCAGCACGAAGTAGCGAAGGTCAGAGACCAGAGCGAGTTAGAGCGGCCCCAGTTAATCAGCTGGTCAAGCGAGCCCGTAACCACGTTGACGCCACCCTCATGGAGTTCGTCAACAATCTTCTCCAACGAGGCATTGTCGTTCCACTCCTCGTAGGGAATACTCTTGATGTGAGGCTTTCTTACTTCCATTCCAAGTCTCCTTTCCGCCAAGCATACGCCAAGCCTAATACCAGAACTACCAGGAAGAAGCCGATGCTAAGCAAGGCCGCTGCTCCGAACTCCTTCACTACTACTGCCCATGGATACAGAAACACCGTTTCCACATCAAACATGAGGAACAAGATGGCAAAGAGGTAGAATCCCACCGAAACAGGTAACCACGAGCTGCCTCGCGTGGGGATACCACTCTCATACGGTTCACCTTTCACCTTCGCGTAGGATCTCGGTCCTATCAGCTTGGCTACCACGTAAGCCGCAACCACCAATGTAATAGCCGTCAGCAAGACGGTAATTAACAATGTAAAGTTCATAAAAAATTACAAATTATAGTATTGAATTCAATTTGTGTGCAAAGGTAGTAAAAAAAACGCAAATAAAAGGCATAAATATGAAAAAAGTACAAAAGAAAAATAAAAGCCGCCACCTTTTCGAGGCAGCGGCTTATATCATTTCGACTTAGGGAAGGCTTCTTCGGACAGTTCCTTAAAGAAGTCGTGGCCCAGAATTACACTGATTCTCATCAGCAGGCGTGCGTCCAAGCTCTTACGCTTGAAAATGTTATAAACGTTCGTACGCTCGCAGGGAATCTGAGTCGCTAACCAAGCTGCGGACTTACCCTGCTTCCTTAAAATCTCTTCGATGTGCTTACCAATATTCATACTTTCAGCCTTAAATTTAGTTTCTACTATGTCGTATCGGCTGCAAAGGTATGAAAAAAAATCAATATATCAGCAGATTATCACAACTTTTTTTCTAAAAAAAAATTAAAACATCAAAGTGATGCTTGGAACTGTTCTGCATCGTGGAGGGTATCCAATTTGCCGACGTCCAAAATCCGGAGGTCGTCCTTCAGCAGCCCGACGATATGCGAACGATGACAGACCGAGAGGTAGAAGTCGATGATGCCGAAGCAATCAGGAAACCTGTCCATCAGCGGGAACAGGCGTGGCGAGAATGAATGAATGCCGGAGAAAGCAAACATATTCAGTGGTTCACCGTGCTGCGAGAGTCCCGTGCGACGAATATATTCATACGGTGACTTAATCTCCCCCGTCTCAATGTTCTTCCATCCCGTCAGTCGCATGGCATTGTCGAACAGCAGATAGCGCTTCGTCTTCCGCGGGCTCACTAGCAGCACGGCATCCTCATCTGCCTGATGTTGACGGGCAAACCAGTCGTAGTTCACATTATCGAGGATATCGACATTGTGAATCAGCACGGGCGTTTCGTCCGAAAACAGCGGCGCCGCCTTCTTCAGTCCCCCACCCGTCTCCAGTAGTCCGTCCGTTTCGTCGCTGAAACGTACCAGTGGTGCGTAGTCTTGCTGCGCCACGTAGTCGACAATCTGCTGAGCGAAATGATGGATATTCACCACAAAATGGTCGTAGCCCTGCGCCTGTAACTTACGAATGTTCAGGTCGAGCAATGGTGTCCCTCCCACCGGAACCAGTGCCTTGGGCATCGTGTCGGTCAGCGGTTTCAGTCGGGTTCCCAGTCCAGCCGCAAGAATCATAGCCTGTCTCATAGTCTATCTCGTTTTGTAAAATTTCCAATATATTACATTAATACATTACATTATATGTCAACGTCCGGCTGCCAGAGGACGACTTCGCCTGCATACAGCGACTTCTGCACATCAATGAGCCGTTGGTTGCTGCTACCTCGAAACAACAGGTCGGGGTCGCGCAAACTATCAATAAAAGGCCCGTCAACCAGTACGTCGAGTTCATAGAGCAGTTCGCGCTGGGCACGCGTAATCAACGATTCATACGTGAAACCCGTATAGCACCAGATGTCCTTGTTGGTCTGCGCATGGATGGCACGGGCCAGTTCTGCGAAACCGTCGCACTGGTACATAGGGTCGCCACCACTGAACGTAACGTTGGCATAGGGGTCGGCAACAATGATGCGCATGAGCTCCTCTGTCGTCATCTCGCGACCACCCTTGAAGTCCCACGACTGCGGATTATGGCATCCCTTGCACGCGTGGCGGCATCCAGCACAATAGATGGAGGTCCGAAACCCCGGGCCGTCCACCATCGTATCTTCTATGATATCCAATACTCTGATCATAGTCTAGAGATTCTAGAACATCCAGACGTCCTAGAATAATTCCTGCATACCGTAGTCTATGTGTGTCACGCGGTCGTTCAGTTCGGCCAGTTTGCCAGCGTTCCAACGGTCGGTCGTTCCCACCAGATAACCCGTGATGCGCTGCAACTTGTCGATATTGGCACTTCCACACTTCGGACATTTTTCCAGATGGTCATCGGCATTTTCGTAGCCACAGTCCATACAACGATTGCGGTTGTGGTTCACACTGCCGTAGCCCATATTCAACTGGTCCATCATGTCAACAACGCTCATGATGACCTGCGGATTATGCGTAGCATCGCCGTCGATTTCCACGTAGAAGATGTGTCCGCCACGCGTCATCTCATGGTACGGTGCCTCGATTTCAGCCTTATGCCGCGCACTACATTTATAATATACGGGCACGTGGTTCGAATTGGTATAGTAATCGCGGTCGGTGACACCAGGAATGATGCCGAACTGCTTACGATCACGCTTCGTAAACTTACCACTCAGACCCTCGGCGGGCGTAGCAAGCACGGAATAGTTGTGATGATAACGCTCGCAGAAGTCATTGACGCGCTGACGCATATACGACACAATTTTCAAACCCAGATCCTGCGCATCCGGGCTCTCGCCGTGATGCTTGCCTGTAAGTGCGACGAGACATTCCGCCAGGCCGATGAAACCAATACCCAGCGTACCCTGATTGATGACGCTCTCGATGGTATCCGTGGGACCGAGCTTGTCGGCACCTATCCACAGACTCTTCATCAGCAACGGGAACTGCTTGGCAAAGGCCGTCTTCTGGAACTGGTAGCGGTCGTCCAACTGCTTGGCGGCCACCTCCAGCATATTGTCCAGCTTGGCAAAGAACATGCCGATACGCTTCTGCTGGTCCTTCTCCTCCATGCACTCGATGGCGAGCTTCACAATATTGATAGTGGTAAACGACAAATTGCCGCGACCAATGCTCGTGCGGGGACCGAAACGGTTCTCGAACACACGTGTGCGGCAGCCCATCGTGGCCACCTCGTGGATATATCGCTTAGGGTCGTCGGCACGCCAGTCGGGGTCTTGGTTGTACGTCGCGTCGAGGTTCAGGAAATTGGGGAAGAACCTACGCGCCGTCACCTTGCATGCCAACTGATAGAGGTCGAAGTTACGGTCCTCGGGCAGATAGTTCACGCCACGCTTCTTCTTCCATATCTGAATGGGGAAGATGGCCGTCTCGCCACCGCCTACGCCTTCGTAGGTCGACAGCAGTATCTCGCGCATGACGCAACGACCCTCTGCACTGGTGTCCGTGCCGTAGTTGATACTTGAGAACACCACCTGATTGCCGCCACGCGAATGGATGGTGTTCATATTGTGGATAAATGCCTCCATAGCCTGGTGCACACGACCCACGGTCTTGTTGATGGCGTGCTGCTGGGCGCGTTCGCGACCCGTCAGGCCGTCCAATGGTTTCTTGACATAGTCCATCAGCGGCTCGTCGTACAGGTCCTTATAGTCCTCACCATTCAGTTCCTCTAGCGCCTTCAACTCCTCGATATACGTCAGGCGCACATACGGTGCAAGATAGAAATCAAACGCGGGGATGGCCTGTCCGCCGTGCATCTCGTTCTGGCAACACTCCATTGAAATACATGCCAACACGCTCGCCGTCTCGATACGCTTAGCCGGTCGCGAAGCACCATGACCCGCCACGAAACCACGCGACAGGATATTGTCCAGCGGATGCTGTACGCACGTCAGCGACTTCGTGGGATAGTAGTCCTTGTCGTGGACATGCAGGTAATTATGCTCCACGGCGTCACGGCTCTCCGGTGACAGCAAATAGTCGTCCACGAAAGGCTTTGTCGTCTCCGAGGCAAACTTCATCATCATGCCCGCCGGTGTGTCAGCGTTCATGTTCGCATTCTCGCGCGTCACGTCGTTGCTCTTGATGTTCACGATGTCCAGGAACACGTCGCGCGTCTTCGCCTTTCGGGCTATCGAGCGCTGGTTACGGTAGGCAATGTACTTCTGCGCCACGTCCTTGCGGCTCGATTTCATCAGTTCCAGCTCTACCATGTCCTGGATTTGCTCCACTGTCATCTGGCTGTCGCCGCGCTGGGCAATGTGGTCCGTTATCTGGTACAACAGGCGTTCGTCCTCGCCCTTGTCCGTGTGCATCATGGCCTTGCGGATGGCGGCCATAATTTTCTGCTCGTTGAATCCAACGATACGTCCGTCTCTCTTTACAACAGTTTGAATCATATTTCTTGTGTGTATAGCTTTAAGTTAAAAAACAATCCATATTAACACGCCGACCGCCGCGACGATGGTCCACAGGCGCCACTGCTTGGCCATTGGTTTCACGGCTCGCAAAAAAGCTCGCTTCACGAATGGACGACGTGCTTCGGCCACGGTAGCGCCATTGCCCAACAGGTATTCCTGCAGACCGCGATACTGCGCCATGTCCGACGTCCACTGTCGGCGACCGCGCGCAAAGGCCAGCCAGCCCTTCCACGTCACCAACCCTAATAATATAATAAGGTATAGCGTCTTCATAGTCTCACCACGTTTTGCGTTACACTCGTGTTCACGGCCACCACCGTCGCACCGCGTTCTGCGGCCTCGCTGATCAAGCGTTCGCGTCGCATACGGTCGTCTTCACCCAACGGCGTCGGCGGTTCATCGATGATAATCAGCTGTTTACCTGTGTGTACGCCATGTTCCAACAGTCGCATATAGTCCGTCGGCACGTCGTCGTAGCCCTCAGGCACCGTCAACCCCTGCGGCACATACGCCATCTGACGGCGGAAATACGGTGCCGACAGCGGTGTCAGCAGTTCACCATCGATGCTGACGTGCCCCTCGTCTGTCGCGATGAATCCCAGCAGTGCCCGCAGTAGCGTGGTCTTGCCCGACCCTTGCTCACCGCTGATAGCCAGCACATTGCCTGTGCCGACCGTTGCCGACACTCCGCGCACAGACGCGCCAATCGATATGTTATGCAGTTCCAAAATCATAAATTCGCTTGCAAAGATACAAAAAAGTTTAGAGTTTTGAGAGAAAAATTTAGAGAAATTTCGTAATTTTGCACGCAAAATAAAAAACTATGACGAAAACAACAAAACGACGCATGATGGCCGAATGGGAACCGCAAAGCATGGTGCAGCTCACATGGCCTCACAAGGACACCGACTGGGCACCTATACTGTCTGAAATCACTGCCGTTTACGAAGAAATGGCGCGTGAAATCGCCAAGCGCGAACCCCTCCTCATTGTCGCCCCGAAAGGCCTCCCAGTACCGCAGGCGTTCAACATTCAACGTTCAATGTTCACCTCTAACGACACCTGGGCCCGCGACCACGGCTTTATTACGGTGGAAGAGACTTCAGCCCTCAGCCAGAATCCTGAGCCCATCGAAGGACAGCCATCATCCCTCGTCCTCCTCGATTTCTGCTTCAACGGCTGGGGCAAGAAATTCGAGGCCGCCTTCGACAACGCCATCAACCGTCATCTCTACGACCAAGGCCTCGTCCGCGGCACCTATGAAGACCACCTCGACTTCGTCCTCGAGGGCGGTTCCATCGAGAGCGACGGCAAGGGAACCGTGTTTACAACCACCTGCTGTCTCATGGCCCCTCACCGCAACCAGCCGCTCACCCAGGCTCAGATAGAAGACCGGCTGAAGCAACATCTGGGCGCCGAACGCGTCGTCTGGATCAATCACGGCAGTCTTATTGGCGACGATACCGACGGACATATCGACACCCTCGTGCGCATCTGTCCCGATGACACCTTATTATATATAGGGGGCGACGCAGACCATCCCGACCTCCTCGCGATGGAAGAAGAACTGCGCACCCTACGCACCCTCGACGGCCGTCCCTATCGTCTGCTGCGACTCCCGCTTCCCCGTCCCATCCACGATGGCGACGACCGCCTCCCCGCCACCTATGCCAACTACCTCGTCATCAACGGTGCCGTCCTCGTCCCCACCTACGCTCAGCCCGACCTCGACGCCGAGGCACTCCGCACCATCGCCCTCGCCTATCCCGACCGTGAAATCGTCCCCATCGACTGCCGTCCCGTCATCCGTCAGCACGGTTCTCTCCACTGCTGCACCATGCAATACTACTAAGAACATGAAAAAAACGTGCCGATAGTTTGGTCGGCTCGTTTTTTATTCGTATATTTGCACCCAGAACTATCGAACAACTAATTTAAAACAACAGAAGCGTATGAGTATTCTAATGATTCTTCAACTCCTGATTGTGCTCGGAGCACTCTGGGTTGGTTCACGTTACGGCAGTTTGGCACTCGGCGCCATCTCGGGCATCGGACTTGCACTGCTAGTCTTCGGTTTCGGTCTGAAACCCGGTTCTCCCCCTACTGACGTCATCTACATCATCATCGCCGCCGTCACCTGCGCAGGCATCATGCAGGCCTCTGGCGGTATGGACTGGCTCATCCAGATTGCCGAGCGACTGTTGCGTAAGCATCCCGACCGCATCACGTTCCTTGCTCCACTATGTACGTTCTTTCTGACGGTTCTCGTTGGTACAGGACACGTCGTATATACCTTAATGCCAATCGTTTGCGATATCGCGCTAAAGAAAGGCATCCGTCCCGAGCGACCCTGCGGCGTGGCATCCATTGCCTCACAGGTCGGCATCACCTGCTCACCCATTGCCGCCGCTGTCGTCGCCTTCGTCACCATCTCCAATACCAACGGTTTCGACATCACCATCCCCCGCGTGCTCATGGTTTCCATCCCCGCCTGTCTGTGTGGTCTGATGGCTGCCGCTGCCGCCTCCTACCACCGCGGACTCGACCTCGACAAAGACCCTGTGTTCCAGAGCAAGATTTCCGACCCCTTGATGCGCGACTACATCTACGGCGGTGGTGCCACGACCCTCGACAAGAACATTCCCCCCGAGGCCAAGCGTGCCGTTTATATCTTCCTGCTCGCCCTCGCCGTCATCGTCATGTTTGCCGCCGTACCGTCGCTCCTGCCATCGTGGGACGGCAAGGCACTGAAGATGAACATCGTCATCCAGATTGTCATGATTTCCGCCGCTGCCCTGATGATCATCTTCTGCAAGGCATCGCCGAAGAAGGCTGTCGCAGGCCCCGTATGGCAGTCCGGCATGGTTGCCGTCGTCGCTATCTACGGCATCGCATGGCTCGCCGACACCTATTTCTCCAACTACATGGACACCATGCAGGCCATGCTCACTGACATAGTCAAGGACTACCCGTGGTCCATCGCACTGGTGTTCTTCCTCGTCTCCGTGCTCATCAATTCGCAGGGTGCCGTCGTCGTAGCCATGTTGCCACTAGCCTACTCACTGGGCATTGCTGGTCCCGTGCTGCTCGGCGTACTGCCGTCGGTTTACGGATATTTCTTCATCCCCAACTATCCGTCGGATATCGCCACTGTCAACTTCGACCGCTCTGGTACGACCGTCATCGGCAAATACTTGCTCAACCACTCGTTCATGATGCCGGGACTCATCTGCGTCTTCACCTCGACCATCGTCGCATACCTCCTGTCGATGGTATTATTCTAAAAGACAGAAACTGAGAGAACAAACTATATCAAGCCCCGCAGAATGCGAGGCTTGTTTTATTTTATTCTACTGTGACGGATTTTGCGAGGTTGCGGGGCTGGTCGACATTCTTGCCCTTGCAGACGGCGACGTGATAAGCGAGCAATTGCAGGGGGATGGTGGCTACCAGCGGTTCGAGGCATTCCAGGACGTCGGGCAGTTCGATGACCTCGTCGGCAATCTTCGAGATGGTGTCGTCGCCCTTCGAGACGAGGGCAATGACGCGACCCTGACGAGCCTTAATCTCCTGAATGTTCGAGAGCACCTTCTCGTACATGGCGTTATGGGTAGCGATGACGACGACAGGCATGTCGCTATCAATCAACGCGATAGGTCCGTGTTTCATCTCAGCAGCGGGATAGCCCTCAGCATGGATATAGGAAATCTCCTTGAGTTTCAGTGCACCCTCCAAGGCCACGGGATAGGAGAAACCACGACCGAGATAGAGGAAGTTATGCGCGTAAGTGAACGTGCGTGCGAGGTCGCGAACCTTATCGTTGGTCTTCAATACCTCGCGAATGATGTTGGGAATGTTGTTCAGTTCGCGAACCACCTGCAGATATTCCTGACGGTCGATGGTGCCCTTGGCCTCGCCCATGGCCAGCGCAATCATGGTGAGCACGGTGACCTGCCCCGTGAAGGCCTTCGTAGAAGCGACACCAATCTCAGGACCTACGTGGATGTAGGTACCGGTATCGGTGGCACGTGGAATGGACGAGCCGATAGCGTTGCAGATGCCGTAGATGAAGGCGCCCTTTTCCTTTGCCAACTGGATGGCGGCCAGCGTGTCGGCTGTCTCACCCGACTGCGAAATGGCGATGACCACGTCGTCTTTGGTGACTACGGGGTTACGGTAGCGGAACTCAGAGGCGTACTCCACCTCACAGGGAATGCGGCAGAAGGTCTCGAAGAGCTGTTTGCCAATGAGTCCGGCGTGCCACGACGTGCCACAGGCCACAATGACGATGCGCTTGGCCTGCAGGAGCTGACGACGGAAGTCGATGAGTGCCGAAAGAGTCACGTGGTCGCCCTCAACATTGATACGTCCGCGCATGCAGTTGGTGAGGCACTCAGGTTGTTCGAAAATTTCCTTAAGCATGAAGTGCTCGTAACCACCCTTTTCTATCTGTCCGAGGTCGATGTCGACGGTCTTCACCTTCAACTCCTGTTCTTCGCCTAGAATGCTCATCACATGTACGTCCTCACCCAGTCGGATGACGGCGATGTTGCCATCCTCGAGATACACCACCTTGTCGGTATATTCGATGATAGGGCTGGCATCTGAACCAAGGAAGAATTCCCCTTCTCCAATACCAACTACAAGGGGACTCTGCTTGCGGGCGGCAATGATTTGCGTGGGGTCACGCTTGTCGAGAATGGCGATGGCGTAGGCACCAATGACCTGATAAAGTGCCACCTGAACAGCCTCGAGCAGCGAGAGGTTTTTCTTCACCATGATATACTCCACGAGCTGTACCAGCACCTCGGTATCGGTGTCGCTTTTGAACTCGACGCCCTTGTCCTGAAGTTTCTGCTTAATGTCAGCATAATTCTCAATAATTCCGTTGTGGATAATGGCCAGATTATGGCTCTGCGAATAGTGCGGGTGGGCATTGCGTGCCGAGGGTTCACCGTGGGTGGCCCAACGCGTATGGGCGATACCGATGTTGCCACTGACATCCTTATCGCTGCAATATTCCGTCAGGTTGTCAACCTTACCCTTCGCCTTATAGACGTTCAGCTGACTGTCTGCATTGATGAGTGCCACACCTGCCGAGTCGTAACCACGATACTCGAGTCTACGAAGTCCCTTAATCAAAATAGGATAAGCGTCCTGCTTTCCTATGTATCCAACTATTCCACACATATTATCTTTATCGTTATGTCATGTTTTATTTTCGGGTGCAAAGGTAAGTTTTTTGGGGGAAACAGCCAAAAAATATAGCGTTTTTTTGGTTTTCTGCATAAAAAATGCTACCTTTGCAGCCATTATTAATAAATTAATAATCAGAGAAAGAAAATGAAACCAACCGCAATCTTGCTTCTGCATTGCCCCGATCAACAGGGTATCATCTCGGAAGTGACCAGATTTATAACCGACAACAAAGGGAACATCGTCTACCTGGATCAGTATGTTGACAAGGTGGAGGGAATGTTCTTTATGCGTATAGAATGGGAACTCGACGGATTCCTGATTCCGCGCGACAAGCTATACGACTACATCACCACACTGTACGCACAGCGCTACCAGATGAAGTTCAGCCTGTATTACAGCGACAAGCGCCCACGAATGGCTATCTTCGTGTCGAAGATGAGCCACTGTCTATACGACCTGCTGGCGCGTTGGAAGGCCGGAGAGTTCAACTGCGACATACCGTGCATCGTCAGCAACCACGACGACCTGCGCTATGTGGCCGAGCAGTTTGGCATTCCCTACTACGTGTGGAGCATCAAGAAAGACCACTCGAACAAGGCCGAGGTGGAACAGGCCGAGATGGAATTGCTGAAGAAGGAGGACATCTCGTTTATCGTGCTGGCCCGCTATATGCAGATTATCTCGGACGAGATGATTGCCGAATATCCGCACCACATCATCAATATCCACCACTCGTTCCTGCCGGCCTTCGTCGGTGCCAAGCCCTATCATCAGGCTTATGAGCGCGGCGTGAAAATCATTGGTGCGACAAGCCATTACGTGACAGCCGAACTGGACGCCGGTCCTATCATTGAACAAGATGTTACGCGCATCACGCACAAGGACACGCCCGAAAGTCTGGTGCTGAAAGGTAAGGATCTGGAGAAGATTGTGCTGAGCCACGCCGTGTCGAAGCACATCCAAAGGAAGATTCTGACGTATAAGAATAAGACGATTATCTTCTCATGAACGTAGCGATAGTAAAATATAACGCAGGAAATATCTATTCGGTGGTGAACGCACTGAAGCGGCTGGGCATTGAACCCCTGCTGACGGATGATGCCGAGCAACTGAAAAAGGCCGATAAAGTGCTATTTCCAGGACAGGGCCATGCCGGCGAGGCGATGAGCTACCTGAAGGCACGACGATTGGATGAGGTCATTCGCGACCTTCGCCAGCCCGTGTTCGGCATCTGCGTAGGTCAGCAACTGCTGTGCCGTCATTCTGAGGAGGGCGACACGCAGTGCATTGGCATTTTCGATGCCGACGTGAAGCGTTTCCAACCTCAGCGCCACGAAGACAAGGTGCCGTGTATGGGATGGAATGAGTTGGATGTAAGATGTAAGATGGCAGATGGAAGATGTGGAGGCGTTGACCCATTGATGGAAGGCCTGGGTGAGCACCCTTACGTATATTTCGTGCACAGCTTCTACGTGCCGACATGTGCAGACACCATCTCCACCGCCGACTATATCCTGCCCTACTCTGCCTCGATGCATAAGGACAATTTCTATGCCTGCCAATTCCATCCCGAAAAGAGTGGTCGCGTGGGCGAAAGAATCATTAGAAACTTTATTGAATTATGATAGAACTCATTCCCGCCATCGACATCATCAACGGCCAGTGTGTACGACTGACCAAGGGCGACTACGACCAGAAGACGGTTTACGGTGAGCCTTTGGAGATGGCTCAGGAGTTTGAGCGTATCGGATTCCGCCGGCTCCATATGGTTGATCTCGACGGTGCCAAGTCGAAGCATATCGTCAACGGTTCTGTACTCCGTCGTGTCACGACGGACACTCAATTCGTGATTGACTTTGGCGGAGGTATCAAGACCGATGCCGATCTGGAGGAAGCCTTCCGTTGCGGTGCTCAGATGGTGACGGTGGGAAGCATTGCTGTCACGCAACCCGAACTGTTTATGGGCTGGCTCGAGAAATACGGTCCGGAACGGATGATTCTGGGAGCCGACGTGCGCAACGGAAAAATCAGTATCAACGGATGGAAAGAAGACTCTGAGGAGGACCTGTTGCCATTCCTAAAGAAATACATCGATGCAGGCGTCAAGAACGTGTTGTGTACAGAGATATCGAAGGACGGCACACTGGCAGGCCCCGCCATCGAATTATATAGTAAGGTGATGGAGGCCTATCCCCAGCTGCATCTCATTGCATCGGGTGGCGTCAGTTGCATCGACGACATCAAGGCCTTAGACCAGGCGGGCATACCGGCTGTCGTCTTCGGCAAGGCCATCTATGAAGGTAAAATCAATTTGGAAGAACTATGGGACTGGCAAAACGCATAATACCCTGTTTGGATGTCAAAGACGGTGAGACCGTCAAAGGCGTCAACTTCGTCAATCTCCGTTCTGCGGGTGACCCCGTAGAGCTGGGAAAGGCATACAGCGAACAAGGTGCCGACGAGCTGTGCTTCCTGGATATCACCGCTTCGTTTGAGGGTCGCAAGACGTTTACCGAAATGGTGACTCGCGTGGCTGAGACTATCAACATCCCCTTTACGGTGGGTGGTGGCATCAACGAACTGAAGGACGTCGAGCGACTGCTGTATGCTGGTGCCGACAAGGTGAGCATCAACAGTGCCGCCATCCGTCGTCCAGAACTCATCAACGAGATTACGACGCGGTTTGGCAGTCAGGTATGTGTTGTCGCTATCGATGCCCGACTGGATGAAGACGGTTGGCACTGCTACCTGAAAGGAGGTCGCGAACGCACGGAGCGCGGACTCTTTGAATGGGCCCGCGAGGCTCAGGAACGTGGTGCGGGAGAAATTCTGTTTACAAGTATGAACCACGACGGCACCAAGAACGGCTATGCCAACGAGGCGTTGCGCGAACTGTCGGACACATTGTCAATACCCATCATCGCCAGTGGCGGTGCTGGATGCAAAGAGCACTTCCGCGACGTGTTCACAGAAGGGCATGCCGACGCAGCACTTGCCGCCTCAGTGTTCCACTTCGGTGAGATTCCCGTGCCGGAACTGAAACAGTATTTAAAACAAGAAGGAATAAACGTTAGAATATGAAGATAGATTTCGACAAGATGGACGGGCTGGTGCCTGCCATCATACAGGACGCAGAGACCAAGAACGTGCTAATGCTGGGCTTTATGAACAAGGAGGCCTACGAGAAGACGCTGGAGACGAAACACGTCACTTTCTGGAGTCGTACGCGTCAGACCTTGTGGACCAAGGGCGAGACATCAGGACACTTCCTGAACCTCGTAGATATGAAGATTGACTGCGACAACGACACGTTGTTGGTACGTGTTCATCCCGTTGGACCCACATGCCACACGGGCACAGACACCTGTTGGGGCGAAGAAAACCGTGCGCTGCTAAATTCCCCCTTGCAGACCAACGACAATCCCTTGCTGTTCTTAAGCGAATTGCAGGACTTCATCAATCGTCGCAAGCAGGAAATGCCCGAGGGGTCGTACACCACCAGTCTGTTTACGAAAGGCGTCAACAAGATTGCCCAAAAGGTTGGTGAAGAGGCCTTGGAAACCGTCATCGAAGCCACCAATGGTACTAGCGGACATTTGGTTTACGAAGCTAGCGACCTGTTGTATCACCTCATCGTTTTGTTAGCTGACAAAGGTCTGCGCATCGAAGATGTTGCCGAGGAACTGCACAAGCGCCACGACCCAGAATGGGATCGCCAGCGTCGTGAGGCCAAGGCCGCAGGAAAAATGAAGTAAATATAAGAAGTAAGATGTAAGAAATATGCTCATAGACTATCAAAAAGCGAATATCTACCAAAAGGATGGTATCCTCGTGCTGAAGGAAGTGGACTTCCACGTCAACGAGGGTGAGTTCATTTATATCATCGGACGCGTGGGAGCCGGCAAGAGCACCCTGCTGAAGACGCTCTATTTCGAGTTGGACGTTGACGAGGCCGAACAAGCCATCGTGCTGAATCACGAACTGACCCAGATGAAGCGTAAGTACATTCCCGCCCTGCGCCGACAGATGGGTATCATCTTCCAGGATTTCCAGTTGCTGGCAGACCGCACAGTGCGCGAGAACCTGCGCTTTGTGCTGAAAGCCACAGGATGGAAGGACAAGGCAGAAATTGACGAACGCATCGACGACGTACTGAAGGATGTAGATATGCTGGACAGTGCCGACCGTTTCCCCCACGAATTGTCGGGTGGCGAACAACAGCGTATAGCCATTGCCCGCAGCATACTGAACAATCCGAAAGTGATTATTGCCGACGAGCCGACGGGTAACCTCGACATCGAGACCGCTCGCCAAATCATCGCCCTGTTGCGTCGTATCACGGAATCGGGGACTGCAGTAGTCATGACGACGCACAACACCTCGTTGTTGCAGGAATACCCAGGCATCGTCTATCGCTGCATCAACCAGCGTCTGGAAGATATCACCAACGACTACAACCACATGGCACTTTACGAAGACGAGGAGTTGGATGATACGGAAGAAGAAAAGAAGAGCTACTATTCGGACAAGGAAGACCTGTCGATATGAGTTGAGAGTTGAAAGTTGAGAGTTGAAAATAAAAAAATATAACGACAATGAAAGTAATGAAATTTGGCGGTACATCGGTAGGAACTCCGACCCGCATGAAGGAAGTGACAAAGCTGGTGACGAAGTCGGGCGAGCCCGTATTCGTAGTATTGTCTGCTATGGCAGGAACGACCAATTCGCTGGTCGAAATCTCTGACTACCTGTACAAGAAGAATCCCGACGGTGCCAACGAAATTATCAATCAGTTGGAGCGTAAGTATCTGAAGCACATCGACGAGCTCTACCAGAGCGATGCCGTAAAGGAACAGACGCGCGAATTTCTGACCTCGGAGATGAACTACCTGCGTTCGTTCACCAAGGAACTGTTCACCTCGTTCGAAGAAAAGAGCATCGTAGCTCAGGGTGAGCTGCTGTCGACCAATATGGTGGTTAACTACATGAAGGAACAGGGTTTCAAGGCTGTACTGCTGAATGCACTCGACTTCATGCGTACCGATAAGAATTCAGAACCCGACCCTACTTACATCAAAGAGAAGTTGCAGGCACTGATGGAAAAGAACGAAGGTCAGCAGGTGTATGTCACGCAGGGCTTCATCTGCCGCAATGCCTATGGTGAGATTGACAACCTCCAGCGTGGCGGTTCCGACTATACCGCATCGCTGATTGGTGCAGCCATCGGAGCTGACGAGATTCAAATCTGGACCGACATCGACGGTATGCACAATAACGACCCACGTGTGGTTGACAATACCCAGCCCGTTCACCACCTGCATTTCGAGGAGGCTGCCGAGTTGGCTTACTTCGGTGCTAAGATCCTGCACCCGACATGTGTACAGCCTGCCAAGTATGCCGGCATCCCCGTTCGTCTGCTGAACACGATGGAACCCGAAGCTGAGGGTACCACCATTTCGAATCAGACAGAGTATGGTAAGATCAAGGCCGTTGCTGCCAAGGACAACATCATCGCCATCAAGATCAAGTCGAGCCGTATGTTGCTGGCTACAGGTTTCCTCCGTAAGGTGTTCGAAATCTTCGAGTCCTACCAGACACCTATCGACATGGTGTGCACGTCGGAGGTTGGTGTCTCGATGTCTATTGACAACTCCGCTCATCTGGGTGAAATCGTTGACGAGCTAAAGAAATACGGAACGGTGACGGTCGACACTGGCATGTGTATCATCTGTGTTGTGGGTGACCTCGACTGGTCGAACATTGGTTTCGAGACCAGGGTACTCGACGCAATGAAGAATATTCCAGTTCGTATGATTTCGTATGGCGGCTCCAACTACAACATCTCGTTCCTTATCCGTGATGAGGACAAGAAACGCGCCCTGCAGAGTCTGAGCGACCAACTGTTTAAATAATAAGTGATTAATCCTACAACACAAAAATGAGTAAAGGAGTTTTTCCTAAAGATAAGCTGGAACGGATACAGACACCGTTCTACTACTACGACACGGAGTTGTTGCGCGAAACGCTCCGTGCCATCAACAATGAGGCTCAGAAGCATGAGGGCTTCTGCGTCCATTATGCCGTCAAGGCCAATGCCAATCCCCGCATCCTGCGTATCATCCGCGAGGCAGGACTGGGTGCCGACTGCGTCAGTGGTGGCGAGATAGAAGCTAGTGTACGAGCTGGTTTCCCCAGTTCGAAGATAGTTTATGCCGGTGTCGGCAAGAGCGACTGGGAAATCAACCTCGGACTGGACAACGATATCTTCTGTTTCAACGTCGAGAGCATTCCCGAATTGGAAGTCATCAACGAACTGGCAGCCCAGAAAGGCAAGGTAGCTCGTGTGGCCTTCCGTCTGAATCCGAATGTCGGTGCACATACGCATGCCAACATCACCACAGGACTGGCCGAAAACAAGTTCGGCATCGACATGCGCGACATGCTCAAAGTCATCGAAGAGGCCTCACAGTTGCAGAATGTAAAATGTGTGGGTCTGCATTTCCATATCGGCAGTCAGATTCTCGACATGGGCGACTTCGAAGCCCTCTGCAATCGCGTCAACGAACTGCAAATGGAGTTAGAGCGCCATCGCATCACCGTTGAGCATATCAATGTCGGTGGTGGACTGGGCGTCGACTATCAGCATCCCAACCGCTTGAGCATTCCTGATTTCAAGGACTATTTCGACACCTACGCCAAGAAGTTGAAATTGCGTCCTGGACAGACGCTGCATTTCGAACTCGGTCGTGCTGTTGTGGCTCAGTGCGGTAGCCTTATTACGCGTACCTTATATATTAAAAAGGGCAGCGTAAAGCAGTTCTGCATTGTCGACGCAGGATTCACCGACCTCATCCGCCCCGCCCTCTATCAGGCTTACCACAAGATTGAGAATATCTCGAGCGAAGAGCCCAAGGAAGCATACGACGTGGTCGGACCCATTTGTGAATCGACGGATGTCTTTGCCAAACAGATTGATCTGAACTGTTGTCATCGTGGCGACCTCCTGGCCATCCGCTCGGCAGGTGCCTATGGTGAAATCATGGCCTCTCAGTATAACTGTCGCCCCTTGCCCAAAGGCTATATGAGCGACGAAATATAAATCACGTGATACGAAAGAATGAACATGGATAATCAGAAGCAGCCATCTATTTCCATCGTGATGACCGTTCACGATCAGGCAGAAGCGCTGGAGCAGAACCTCCCCGCGTTTCTGACTGTGCCCTACGAGGGTACGTACGAAGTCATCGTGGTGGATAACATGTCTGCCGACGAAACCCCAGACGTACTGAAACGCATGAAAGCAGAATACCCGAATCTGTATTCTACCTTCCTGCCTGAGTCCGTCATTGTCAATCCCAGCCGCAAACGACTGGCACTGAGTATCGGAGCGAAAGCAGCCCATTACGAATATATCGTACTTGCTGACATCCGCCGTGTGCCTGTAAATACCGAATGGTTGGCAGGACTGGCAGATGGCGATGTTTCACTGGTGTACACAAATAGAAAGAAAGACCGCGTGACACATGTCGTTGCCACCGATTTGGACGACCTGCGACCTACGATACTGAAGGCCGAACGCCATAGTTTCAGGGACTATTACGGTGCGTGGTTCCGCAAACAGCGTGGCCTCTACGATGCTGCCTGTGTCAGGCGGGAACATGTTTTCGACGCTATCCGACTCTACGACCAGAAAATTCGCGGTTTCCGCCTTTTGGGCTTGCGTCTGCGCGTATGGTTAGGTTTATAATACTTATATGCTATGAGAATCCTGCATTACTATAACGCTGAGGACCAGATGGTTGCACAACATGTCACCATGCTACAGGAAGGCATGGGACGAGATGCCGAAAACCATCTGACGACCAATAATGACGATGCACGGACACTCCTTCAGGGCGGCCATTACGACATTCTCCACCTACACGGCTGTTGGCGCAATTCTTCCCGATCCATCGTCAACATAGCCTTACGCAAAGGGTGTCGACTGGTGGTTACGCCCCATGGACAACTGGAGCCTTGGGTGCAGGAGCAGGATTACTTGAAGGACAAACTACCCAAACGCGTGCTCTACCAGCAACGCATCATCCAGCAGGCCTACGCCATCATCATCCAAGGCCGCATGGAGCAGGAATGCATGGAGCGTCTAGCATGGAACAAGCGTTTAGTGACCATTCGTAACTGCGTGATAACCAGCAGTATATCAAAGGAAGAAATGTCTCAACAAACATTCACGCTCTATCGGAAAATCATGGATACCAATACGCTGGAACTCCTCTCGCCCGATATGCGCCAACACCTGAAAACCATCATCATGGCAGGCATTACAGGTGACAAGCGTTGGTTGCCTGCAGAGGATGTCAATGCCCTACCCGCTTCGGTATCAATCCCCTGGCGTGAACTGTTGCTCTATGCCCATCACGAACAGATTTCCGACACCATCCACCGTGGACTGCGCATACTCGGTCTCGAATCGCAGGACATCGATGTGGAACATATCGATCACTTCTGGCCTGACGACTATCAGGAGGTGCCACTCATCGGAACCACTATCGGCAACCAATTCGCCTCCGAAAACGAACGACTCATAGCCTCGTTCAAGACCATCCGCAAACTCATCAGCAACGGACAGTTCAGTATCAAGCATCTGATAGAACTCGATCGCGAACTCCGTCAACACGGATGTAACGAGGAAGAACTTGCCGAATCGCTCAAGGAACGCCATCTCCTGAAGATGGCTCGTCACATCATGCAACTGATGAGCGACCTGACGGGTCTTACCGAAGGCTTTATGCCTGTGCCACTACTCAATAATCGCAAGACGCGACAATTACGGACTACAATAGATAACCACCTAAAGATATAAATGCCTATGAATACTAACACTGCTAATCGTGACATGCATTATCTGCAGCTGCTCTCTAACACGTTTCCGACTATTGCAGCAGCATCGACGGAAATTATCAATCTCGAGGCCATCATGAACCTGCCAAAAGGCACGGAACACTTCTTGGCCGATCTGCATGGCGAGAGTGCAGCCTTCCAACACGTATTGAAAAATGCTTCCGGAAACATCCGACGCAAGGTCAGCGAGCTCTTTAAAGGCGACATCCGCGAAGCCGAGCGCCGCGAACTGTGCACACTCATATACTATCCCGAACAGAAACTCGAACTCATCAAGGCCAACGAGGAAGACCTCGACGACTGGTATCACATCACCATCCATCGTCTCGTAGCCGTCTGCCGTGATGTGTCGTCGAAATATACACGTTCCAAGGTGCGCAAATCGTTACCCAAGGATTTCGGTTATATCATTGAGGAACTGCTTCACGAACGCACCGATGACGTCGACAAAGCCGCTTACGTCAATGTCATCGTCGATACCATTATCTCCACAGGCCGTGCCGACGACTTCATTGTCGCCATTTGCAACGTCATCCAGCGGCTGGCCATCGACCAACTGCACATTCTTGGAGATATCTACGATCGCGGACCTGGTGCACATATCATTCTCGACACCCTGCGCCAATACCATTCGTGGGATATCCAGTGGGGCAATCACGACATCTTGTGGATGGGCGCCTATGCAGGTAACAACGCCTGCATCTGCAACGTGCTACGCTTGTGTCTGCGCTATGCCAACCTCACCACCATCGAGGAAGCCTACGGCATCAACCTTGTGCCGCTGGCCACCTTCGCCATGGAGGTCTATGGCGACGACCCCTGCGAGGAGTTCCAGCCTAAGTTCCTGAAAGACAACACGATGGAGGACAAGTACCAGCGTTTGACGGCTCAGATGCATAAGGCCATCTCGGTCATCCAGTTCAAGAAGGAGGCACTCATCTTCCACCGTCGTCCTGAATGGCAGATGGAAGACCGCTGCGTACTCGAACATATCGACTACCAGCGTGGCGTCTATGTCGTCGATGGTCAGGAGTACGAGATGAAATCGTGTCATTTCCCCACCGTTGACCCTGCCAATCCCAACGAGCTCACCCCCGAGGAGCACCAGCTCATGGAGCGTCTGCACCATTCGTTCCGTGTCAGCGAAAAACTCCAGAAACATATCAAGATGCTGCTCTCCCACGGTTGCATGTACAGCATCTGTAATCAGAACCTGCTATTCCATGCTGCCATCCCTCTCAACGACGACGGTTCGCTGAAGGAAGTAGAACTCTACCGTGGTGAGCGTTTCAGTGGCAAGGACCTCATGCACAACATCGGCATGATGGTGCGTGCGGCTTTCGAGAACGATACCGAACAGGAACAGCGTCTCTATGCCCGTGACTATTTCCTCTACCTCTGGTGCGGCAAGGATTCTCCCCTCTTCGACAAGTCGAAGATGGCCACTTTCGAGCGTTACTTCCTGACGGACAAGACCACCTACAAGGAGGAGAAAGGCAACTATTTCCGCCTGCGCGACAACGAAGAGGTTTGCGACCGCATCCTCGATTCCTTTGGCGTCAAAGGTCCCAACCGCCATATCATCAATGGTCACGTACCCGTCCACGTTGCCAAGGGCGAGAACCCCATCAAGGCCAATGGAAAGCTGATGGTTATCGACGGTGGCTTCTCCGAGGCTTATCACAATGAAACGGGCATTGCAGGCTATACGCTCGTTTACCACAGCCGCGGCTTCCAGCTCGTTCAACACGAACCGTTTACCAGTGCACAGGACGCCATCCAACGTGGTCTCGACATCAAGTCCACCACGCAGTTGGTTGAACTCTCTGCCCATCGCATGCGAGTGGCAGATACCGACAAGGGCGAGGAACTTCGCGCTCAGGTCGAAGACCTCCGCCAGCTTCTCTACGCCTACCGTCACGGCATCCTCAAAGAACGAAAATAAATCCGTTTAATCCGTGCAATCTGTGGTCGAAAGAAAATACATCCTCGTCGCGCTTGGCTCTAACTACCATCAGTCTGCTCACATTCGCTGGGCCTCCCAGCGTCTGTCGTGCCTGCTCTCCGACGCGAAGCTCTCTCGCATCCTTTGGACGCAGGACATTCACGGCACCGGCATCTATTATGCCAACCGTCTGATGGCTGGTTATACCTCCCTGACTGCCGACGAACTGCAACAGCAGCTCAAGGCCATCGAAACTGAGTCCCGTCGTACGAAGGAGTGCGTTACCATCGATCTCGACCTCATGCAATACGGCGACCAGCGCTATCATCTCAACGACTGGCCCCGACCCTATATTAAAAATTTATTGTCCGACATATGAAAAAATTACTTTTATTTGCAACCCTGTTGTTGCTTACCGCTTGTCAAGAAACCCTCGAGGACCGCTGTGCCCGCGAGTGCAAGGAATATACTCAGAAGAAGTGTCCCGTACTCGTTACCAACGGTGTCACCCTCGATAGCATGACGTTCGACAAGTCTCGACTCGTCATGACCTATTATTACACCGTCTCAGGTATTCTCGACGACGCCAAGGCTCTTCGTGAGAATGACGCACGCGGCATGTTGCTCAAGGAGCTCAAGAACACCGCCGCCCTCAAACTCTACAAGGATGCCGGTTACAGTTTCCGCTACGTTTACCATTCCACCAAAGAGAAAGGGACGCGCGTCCTTGACACCACCTTCCGCAAGAAGGATTATCAGTAAACAATAAAAAAGAATCATAACTAAACTAATTATCAAGATGAAACTAAACTTACTTTATCTGTTCGTGCTGTTGGCATTGCCGTTTGCAACAGCCAGTGCAGCCGACGTGAACATGAAATGGGGTAAACCAACCCAGGAAGAAATGCAGATGACCGTGTACGACGCCGAACCGAACGCCGAAGCCGTGGTGCTGTGCCGACTGACCGAAGTGGAATACACGGTGCAGACCAACAGTTATCTGGTAGACTATCACGAGAAGATGCGCATCAAGGTGCTGAAGCCCAGCGGTGCACGCTTTGCAAAGGTCGTCGTGCCCTATAAGAAATTCATGTCCGTGGGCAACAACATCGGTGGACTGCGCACTTCGTTTGCCACCATTCCGATGAACCGCATGAGCGGTGATTCGTACTTCGGCGAAGAGTCTGGTTCGATGTCGGAAAGTGTCTTCGGTACCGATGCCGACGAGAATGTGGAGAATGTCAAGGCTACAGCCTTCAATCTGGAAGGCAGCAAGGTTGCGAAGACAAGCATGAAGAAGAGCAGCATCGCAACGAAGCAGATT
The DNA here is from genome assembly GCA_902774925.1 of uncultured Prevotellaceae bacterium. Lineage (GTDB taxonomy): Bacteria > Bacteroidota > Bacteroidia > Bacteroidales > Bacteroidaceae > Prevotella. The sequence goes on from CACYKE010000024.1 coordinate 27,237, forward strand.
GACGAACATAACTATCAGTTGGAGTTTACCGTGCCGAACGTGAAGGAAGGTACGGTGATTGAATACGAATACACCATCCACAGCCAGATTTTCTGGGAACTGCACGACTGGTATGCTCAGTGGGAAATCCCTGTGGTTTTTGCCAAGCTGGACATGAATATTCCGAACTATCTCATCTTCAACATCGAAGACCACGGCATCCAGCGACTGACCTACACCTGTACGCAGGGAAGCATGACATATAAGGTGGAGAGCGACCCGCTGGCAAAGCCCATGACGGTAAATACCAACCACTACATCTACATTGGCCGCGACCTGATGGGCATGCCGAAGGACGATTCTACATGGAACGTTCAAGACAACTGGGCCGGCATCACCGCCGAACTGAAAACCTACCGTCTGCGTGGCATGAGCCAGATGGATTTTGCCAAGACGTGGGACCAGATAGACGAAATGATACTGACGTCGGACGATTTGGGCATTCACCTAAATGACCATAGTCCGCTGGCCGACGAGCTGAAGGCAGCAAAGATTGACGAGATCACCGACCTGCGCGAGCGTGCGGCAGCAGTGTATAAGCTGGTCATGAGCAAGGTAAAATGGAATGGCAAATACACACTGAGCCCTGCGGAAACCTCAGAGACGCTAAAGAAAGGTGAAGGTTCGAATGCCGACATCAACCTGCTGCTCATCCAGTCGATGAATACCGTAGGATTGACTACCGCACCCGTTGTACTTAGAACGCGCGACCTGGGAATGCTGCCCTATAATTTCCCGTCGTTTACCAAACTCTCAACGTTCATCGTGGCTGTCATCATGCCGTCGGGCGGCAACCTCTACCTCGACGCATCAAACAAAAACGGCAGGATCAATAAGTTGCCTGAGGTGATGCTGGTGGAAAGGGCACGACTCGTGAGAAAGGACAAGAAGAGCTCATGGGTAAACCTGCAGAAAATATTCTCAAAGAATCAGGGGGCTTCAAATTGAGCCCCCTGAATTTTTATTTCTTGTTGTAAGCGTTGAGGAACGTATCGTACTCGTCACAACGACTGACGTAGCGTGCGGTACCGGCAGGATTCTGACGTTCAAATTCTACGAGACTGGCAAAGGCTTTCCATTGCGAGTTCTTACGCTGGGGAACGCGGTCGAATTCGGCCTTGTCGCTGTTCCATTCCATCGAACACCACAATCCCTGGGGTTGCAGTTCACCATAGCTCAGGGCAAAGAGTGCGCGCTCCTTCAGCTGCGGGTCAGTGGTTTTGGCGGCCTCACGGAGGTAATCCAAAGCACGTGCTGCAAGGTCCACTTCGTTGGGTTCAACCTCATCGCAACCCGGACTCTTCGCATCACGCATGATAAACCAGCAGTCACCTGAGAAGTTGGCCTGCGCGTAACGCACGGCGAGGTCGTAGCAACGCTGATAGCGCGACTTGTCCTGCAGCATGTTCATGCCGTATTCCAACTGTTGCATCTGCTTGGCAAATACCAGCTTGGGATTCTCGCGGAGTGTGCGGGCACCCTCGCTATAGTACTCGGCATCACGCAGGAACTGACGCTCAATCCACGGCTCGACATTGGTCCTGCGCAGGGCGGCATAGAGCGAGTAACCCTTGTTCTGATAAAAGGCAACAGGCACCTTCGAAAGCCACTCGATGGCCTTGTCCCACTGACATAGGCGCAGGTATTTCGTGCCGATGAGGTCGTTGTATTCGTTCTCGGCGTTGGCTTCGTCCTCTTGCGGCTGCTGACGGATGGCATTCTTCAGGAAACGGTCCATCTCGGTCTTGGGAGCAGCGGTGAGGTAGGCATTATACTGCTGCACGTTGGCAATCGTTGTGGTGTCGAGATATGTATTATAGCCACCATAACCCTCCACCTTATAGAGCGCCACGGTAACCTCCGGACAAGCGGTCTTATACTTGTCGGCCATCACCTGCTGGACAATACGGTCAAAGGCATTGTCGTAATACGAACTGCGCTCGTAGTAGTTGGTCACGGGACGCGGATTGGCGCGGTTACCCTTGTTGTAAAGCCACTGCATCTCAGTGCCTGCCCAGTTGTCGAAGTCGTTATTCTGCTTGCGCTGGAAACCCTCGATATACAGTCGGATGACGCGCGCACAGTCTTTCATACGTTCGCTACCCTCCATCGTGACAGCCTTCTGGATATCTGCCTGAGCCTGCTTCTTGTCGCCAAACATAAATTCGAGCAACGCCTGAGCGGTCTGCCACATAGCGGGAACATCTGTCTTCTGCTCGCTGACGGCACGCTTACACAGACCTATCATCTGCTGGGCCTCGGCCTTGGTGATGTCACGGATAAACAGCTTGCCACCGAATCCATCGAACTTGACGGCATCGTCGGCCTCCTGGGCATTGTTGACGAAGTCCTGCAACAGGAACGGCAACACGCGCGCCTTGGGATTGGCATTGTACACCTCGTTGATGGCAACATAGGAACGACGCTTGTAGTAGATGGTCATCAGACTGCGGTAGTCGCCTTGTTCCACGAAGATGTTGACGCCATCTTCCGTTCGTCCGGTCTTATAGAGCGCACCAGCATAGATGTTCTGCATCATGTCCTTATAGACGCTGTTGATGTACTGGCTGGCAGTCTCTTCCCAGAACTTCACGTTTTCGGCATGATTCCCCAGCAGCATGTTCGTACGCATATACAACAGACCGTGCTGACTGCGCAGACGCGTGCGCAACTTCGTGTTGGCATAGGCGCGGATAGCCTCCAGCGTCGTACGGCGCTTGGCCAGTTCCTCCTTGGTGGGATAGTTCCACTGGTCGCCCTGCACGTCGTCGCAAACCTTCAGGTAACGCGCCAGCTGGTGGACGTAGCTCTGCATGAGGGCGTCGTTCTTCTGCTTGGCCACCTCGGTCACCTTCTCCTCGCTGAACCAAAACCAGTCGTCTTCGCCCAAGCCCATATACACCTTCCAGTTGTTGCTGGTGATGCGCTCCATGCGATAGGCAAAGTCGTCGTTGTCGTAAAGGTTAAACAAATAATAGTTGAACGTCCCGATACCGGCACAGGCCAGCATGGGCAGCGACACAACGGTCAACAAACTAATGATGATAAATTTCTTCATAGGTCTCTGGTTTATATCTGTTAATATTCTCTTTGTCTAAATGATAGGTAATGATGGCTGCCGAGAGCGCCGGACGTTCCTCTTCGACGGCATGTTTCACCCGCAGGATTTCGTCGGCTTCCACCGTGTGTTCCACGTTGACGGCATGAATGGTGCGCAACCAGCTGAACACGGGATAAGCAGCCGCCAACGGCAGCGGATAGTCGCTAAGGTGGCGCAAATATGGCTTCACGTCACGCAGGTCGAGAATGGGGTTGCGCTCATCAAACTTGTTGGGATCACCCGTATTGTAAATCATCAGCACACCGTAGTCCACCCTCGGTGCCGACATCGACAGTTGGTGCAGACGGATGGTCGTCGACACCCTCCCACCCCACGCACTGCGCACGGAGTCGAGGAATTCGTAATATGTGCGGCGGCTCTTGGCCGTATAGTCACAGTCTATCTGAATCTCACGGACGCCGGCAATGTCGTTGGTTTCGTTCATCTGACGGATTCGTCTAACCAGCTTCTCTGCCAACCCCTTGTGCCAGCGATGCATGCAATCCTCGGTAATATAGACTGTAGGGATGATTTCCACGCCCTCGGGAATGCTGTCGCTAAACGTCATCGTCGCATTAGGCACAGGCCCCGTGGCGGTATCGTTCTGCACCACGTCGAAATAGCGACAGTACACCTTTTTAATGTCATACGTCCGCAGGAATGCCCGTTCCGTGGAGTCTATCCGCAGGTCAGTACGCCAATAGTACACGGAGTTGCCAGGCTCCATGTCCTTGTCCGGCTGCCGACTGCAGGCCGTAAGCCCCATCAACAGCAACAATCCGTAACAAAGAATACGACGAATCATGGCCGCGAAGGTACGAAAAAAATCCGAGCCCACCAAACGATGGACCCGATTTTTTTTTGTTTTACTCGCCGGACTCGCCTACCCTTTCATCTTCCCTCAGCCATCATTAATGTCACTCACCAGTCCCTATGCCATGTTTTTTTTCAAACTTCTTGTTATTCGGACAAATCAGATTAAGGAAGGGGTACTTTATGTATCGTGACGGCGTGAAGAAAAAACTATCAGATTACGCAGAATAGTTACCGTCACTCACCAGTCCCCTTGGCACTGTGATTAATGTTTCTTAAGGCACATAGTTAATATAGCCCCAATGATGACTACTGGGAAGAACCACCACGGCGTTATACACGCAGCAAGGATAATAATAAACAATGCCAATATGATTAAACCTGGTGTAAACATCGTTATGTTTTGTTTTTAGTTTCTATCTTCGTTATTATTCTTCTGCTGCCATTGGCATCTGCATATCCTCTTCCTCCAATTGGGGATATGGAACACTCTTGGCTCCATGATCCTGCAACCATATATGGTTCAACGTGAAGGCTAATGACTCCAACGTTTCTTCGCGTTTCGATGGTTTCAACTCACACTCCCAAACGGTGATGCAATGCCACCCCATTTCTGCCAACTTACGCTGCTCTTCTTTATCGCGTTCCTTGTTCCTGCGGATCTTCGCCACCCAGAACTCCCTGTTCGTCTTTGGAATCTTGCAACACTCCGAACTCTCAATCACATCTTCCATCTTCCCTCTGACATCTTCCATCCGTGACTCTGTCACGTTGTGTCCATGCCAAAAGCATCCGTTGATAAAGATGCAAGTCCTGTATTTCCTCAGCACCAAGTCCGGATGGCCAGGCAACCGTTTATGGTTCAACCTGAATCTGAATCCCCTACTCCACAGCCCACGACGCACAATCATCTCCGGCTTCGTGTCCTTCGAGCGGATTGCTGCCATGTTGGCTGATCGCCGAGCCTGCTCACGCTCGGCAGAGCTGATGCAAGCATCGCTCTGCTCTTGCTTAATCGCAGCCTTGTCATGTCGTTGTTGTGGAGTTAGTTTATCCATATCACTTCAATGCATCTATAAGTTCGTCCATTGAGCAACAAACCTTATCGAACAACTTGTACATCAGTTCTGGTTCTTGTTTCTCTGGAATATAGGCAATCGTCAATTTCCCTTGCCCAGCAAACCATCCAGCCTCTGTATGAGCACTACGCCCACAAGGCAACACCAGCACACACGTATCGCAAGCCTCCATAGCCTCGATGTCGTTCTTGAACTGCTTAACAGCCTTGGGATGCATCAGGTGATCCCTATATTCCTCAGGCGTCCATTCCATAAAGCAAGGATCCACATTGCCCCACTTAAATCCTGGGTCGCCCGATGGCGGATTACGGAAGTCATAAACATCATGTCCCGCTGCCCTCAACTTAGCGACAACATCTGGATAATAAACGTTCCGCCAGCTGCTTGCTACGTATATCTTTCGTTTCATGAGTGCAAAGATACGAATTATTTTTGAAAGAGTACACAACGAGACGGTTCTTTTTGTGTACTTATTCTGCAAATAAATGCTCCAACTCACCAAAAGTTGTATCATAGAATGTGTAATCTACCAATAAGTGAGGTTTGATAGCTCGATAATCATCTGAAAGCTGATGATGTGGCTTCAAATGGAATGCCAATCTCAAATCATCTTTGCCGGCCTCTGCATCAATCTGTTTGGCTTCGCTTCCTTTGATGGTTCTCACTCTCGTTATCTCATACACATCACGGATACCCTTGTCTTTGAAATATGGGACAAAATAATGTAAGTTGTGCAGGGCTATCGTTGTTGGGAATGATGGACCAGTATAATAAAGGTCTGCTTCGCCATCCTCAAATTTCTTCAGATAGTTCTTTCTACTACTTTCCCTTACTAACCCTATCAGCACCCTGTCGCCAACTTCCATAAAGGTTCCTTTCTGAGGAATCACTTTCGAAATGGTTGTGGCAGACTTCGTGTCTATCAGTTCTTTGATAAAATACTCTAATAGCTTTCTGTTTTCCACATCGTTAGGCCTCAACGGGAAGGCGCCTATGTTCACTTCATCTAACGATTGTTGGAACTTGGCCTTAGCCACCTCCAAGGGATCACCATTGCCAGGAAACAGAATATAGCCGCCTATTACCTCCTTCTTCAGTTTTCCATCTGCATTCTGGTTGTCCTTGTAGTATATGGCATCCCTATAGCGGTGCATCTGATTGATGGCATCATCAGGAGGCGTGTCCACACCTTCGTTGGTCCTGTCGTTGATACGATATTTTGCATCGAAGAGATAGGTCATCTTCATGTCTTTCTCTATATCGTCTTTCGTTAATTGCAATACAATATCAGGCTTTTGCGGAACGGTAGGAACTACAAGGTGCTCCATACTGATGGAGTCGTTTTCCTTTTCTGTATGCTTGGGATTGTAGACCAACTCAGCCAGTTCCACGCCATCTTTCCTAAATAAGATTCGCGAATGCTCACCCTTGCCCAATTCCCAAGTGAACACCCCGTTCATTTCCATTCGATTACGATGGTCAACGTCAACATCTATACCAAGTTGCTCTCTGACGATATGACTCACCTCAATGAAGCACCAAATTTCATAGAGCGTAGCAATATCCTTCGATTGCAGGCGATACATACCATCGTTTAGTGAATAGGCTCTGCGTAACAAGTTCCAAGTCCTATACACCTGACTATATCCTGTAGCCCTTTGCAGCACAAGGCTCTCCTGTGTCAAACCTTTAAAGCGTCCTACGGTTCTGAAAAACGGATGCCGCTTTAAATGTGTAAGTTCTCTCTGAACGGCATCCATCTCCTTCTTCAATGTGTCAGATGTGTTCTTGATGGCCTCTATACGTCGTTTCAGCGTTTCATATTTGCCTGCTATCTGTCCAAGTGCATATTTAAGGAAGCGGTTCTCCTGGGTGTCATTGGATTGTATATGTTCCTCTATACGATACAGATGGGCTTGTTCCTTTCTGTGCTCAGCTAGTTCGTTCTCGATATTTGTGGGCACACACTTTAGCTTGTCCGCTCTGAGATATACCTCATAACCTCTTAGTCTTCGGCGAGGCCTCTCTATGATACCACGACAAGCCTTTATGAAGGTCTCTTGTTCTTTGGCAAAGATGCTCCACCAAATTAACTCAGGCGTATCTCCTGTTGTGTCTGGCGTGAATCCATGAAACGTGCGCTTCATGTAATCGAGCGACAACATGCGATATTCCGCCTCGATGTCCTCAATGATTTTCTTCCAATGCTCATGGTAGTTCAGCTTGGTACTCAGCACTTCATACCCTAATTTGAAGTGCTTTTGCTCCTTACCTATATTATATACTAGCTGAAGTTCACTCCTTCCTATCTCATTGCCATAGTTGATAAAGCCTGCCAACGTATGGCCTCTATAACTAAAGCGGTCATTATCTGCTTGGAGCATCGAACCAAACTGCGCTTTACTGACATGCGATCCAAACTCTACCCAAATAGGATATTCAGCATTATCAAAGAACACGGCCCTTGACTGACTGCCATTCTGTAATGCATCATCGCCAATCGTAGCTGACTTCACGCCATCCGTCCAAGTGTAAGTAGTGAGCAGATTCTCACCACCCACATTCCTTACAGCCTTTCCCCAGATGGCTTCATACTTCGAGCACTCCACATACATCGTGAAATCCTCGTGTTGTATCGTCAGCAATTCCATAGGCAATAATTAGCTCCAGAAACTTGTATAGCCAGAAGCAAGACGCTTCTTCATCTCGTCTAATTTAGCGAGGGAAACGGAGGTGTAGACATCATCATCTTCTTCATCGAAAAGTTCTTCAAACACAGATTCCAGTCCTTCTTTTATTGTTTCTTTTAAATCGTTTAGGAACCCTTCGCTGACTTTAGATTCGTCTCCCTCAATGCGAGAAAGAATCTTCATGTTGGTTATCTCGTCCAAAGCACGGGCAATGACGAATTCCTCCTTATAGGTTGACTCATCATCGCCTTCAATTTTATTGTAAGGCAGATTGTTTACGACATATAACAGCACTTCGTTTCTTGTACGATAAGCTACTTTGAATGGAGTTCCCTCCAACTTGTCATTTACTCTTTGCAGGTAATTGATAGCCGTATCGCAAACATCCTTGTAAGAAGAGTAAATATCTACTCCCTCCACAACATTTCCTATCAGTTCTGCTGTGCCAAGTTTGCCTATTTGTTCATACCGAGCATCAAGGCCACCCTTCAAATCGACCTCATTCATCTCTATTGTCATTGCTCTGTCGAGCACCTTGCGAGAGAAGGAGAAAGTCGTTTCATCCATATTGACAGTACCAACTACGATGAGATTCTGAGGTATGCAAATTCCATCTTCAAGGAAGCGATTGCGCACCTCGTCATCATCTGTTAATTCACCAGTTAAGACACGATACCAATCCTCTTTACTTTTCTTAAGAATAGGATCTGTCGTTATGTTCCCTTTTCCGTCAGTCTTTCTGCTTTCCACTACACTTAAGTATTCTGCAAAGTATTGTTCAACTGGCGCAAGGTTCATTTCATCCAAACAGAGGAAGTATGGCACATCTTGTTCTTCCCATGCACGAGCCACAAACTTAAGGAACTCGCCAGCCACAAACACCGGTTTGGGATTTCCATCTTTGTCAACACCAATGCGACTCACGTAACCAATCAACTCTGATGAATCATGCCAGTTTGGCTTCACTTGTACCATTTCAAAGTTCCTTGGCTTTTGCGCTTTGTATTCTACAGAGCCTTCATCCCAACAAGCACGAGCGAGTTCACGAACTATACGGCTCTTACCTGTTCCTGAAATTCCGGCAAGTAAAAGGAATGGCTTGGATTTGATGGCAGTAATATAAGGGCGGTATTGAGGAATAATCTTTTCTGTATCCTCAGGTTGGTTATCAATATTAGCAGATAGAAGCATATGATTATCCCCTTCTTCAAACAATTCCATCAATGCATTATATTTTGCATCACTATTTTTAATAGTACGTACACAAAAACTTCTACCAAGTTTTTCAAACAGTAAAAGACAACCTTTTGTCAGTCTATCGTTATTATCAGATAAAAAAGTATTGAGTTTTGTACTCCAGCGTAAATTTGTCGCAGGCTGTATCTCAATGATTTCAAATGAACGCAAATCACTTCTATGACAAATGTTTATTCCGACATTCTGACCTAGTTCAATTTTCTTTTCAGGAACATTGAAGAAATCTATAGCGATTTTCTTGGGAACATCTATTTGGTTCCCTGATACTTGGAAATCTGTGACTCTACAAATATAAATTACATTCATAGCTATCTTTATTTAAAATGTTCGAAGAATATTTTTTTATCATCTCTGCTATTACAAATCTCAACTTTGCCGTAGTTGTGTGAAAGAAGTGTCATGTTATTCTCATCATCTACTTCTATAATATTTGAATACTCATTAAGAAGGTATTTGACACAACCAATATTACCCATTTCGCCGCCAAATAAAGCAGCACCAGCGGTTGCTAAATTTGGCTTGTTAGGATGGTTCTCAAGATAATCTGCTATTCCATTTAACAAATTGATAGATGGAATAACATTTATAAAGCCCCTCTTTGTAAATGGATTCGGAACATAATACAGTTTTATCCATTTATGCATATAAGCTAAGGCTTCGTTTCTTGTTATCTCATGATCAAATCTAGGTATGTACTCCTTATCATCCTCGTAATATAGAGCTAATTGAAGTGCAAGTTGATAAGGTGTTCTAAAAAAAGCGCCACCATAGTAAGGCTCCATATAATTACGAAAACTTTGCTTGGACATTCTCCCCTTAGGAAGCAAAGAAACAAGTTCGACCACCGTGTCGACAGATGCTGTTCGCCATTTACAAATAGGATCTGATTTTGTTGGGTCGTATTTAATCATACGTCTCCCACTGATGTTCTGAGCCATACCTTCAATGATTTAACCAATACTCAACTAAAGATTGTTCTCTATTTTCTATTTCATCAAGAAGTTCTTGCTTGAAATGAACAGGGTATTTTTTCTTCTCTACAATCGGGTCAACTTTGGCAGAACTGTATCTTATTCCGCCTGTCATCTTATCGAGTAATTCTATATAATCACGTCCAAGAATCTTCCATTCTTCGTCATCGAGCAAGTTCTCTTCTGCAGCAATCTGTATCGTCCATTGTTCTGCTATGACTCTAGCAATATTGGGGAAAGTCTTACTTCTCCACTTTTGTCGCTCTTCAGGCGTCTTTGTTTTTGTAAATCCATCAGAGTACCATTTGGGCTGTGACTTACCACTACCAAAAAAAATTCTTTCTCCTTTATCATCCGTTTCTTTTGATGGATGGAGAGGCCTAAGATTCTTTATCCAAAGACATGTATTTTTGGAATATGGGTCACCAAACATGAATGGTTGGATGGCCTGGTCAGGTTTTCTCCAACGTGTACTCATAATGCCGACGGGATTCTCTATGGCTATTCTCTTGATATCCGCACCTGCAAGAAACAGAAAGAAGTTAGCACCATCCTCACGGTCTTTCGCCCTATTGGGATATCTTGGATGAGGCCTTCTTTGTTCAAACGGCAAATTCTTATCGTCAGGATGGTAATACCACTGAGCGCCACTAACAGCCAAGTAAGTACAAGGCGGATGCCCTATCATAATATCCCAATCTCCGTCAATGACTGCTTGTTCGCCATTCTGAAGTGTAAGGTCTGTCTTATTTAAAACCGTTGTAATGTCATGATTAAAGTGCCACTCAGGGTGAGGCTCAGCTATATCTGTTCCAAAAATAGTACCACTACATTCAAAAAGGTCGCAGCTATATGCATTATGTCCCAACTTGCGGAATGCTCTGCAACATGCCTGGCTTTCTTCGCAGGCTATCAACACATTCAATTTCCTTTTCATTTCTTCGATTCTAAAACATCATACATGGATTCAGCTATAGCCTTTGCGAACAGGACAGGAACAGCGTTCCCTATCATTTTGTAGCAATATGTAGCCATCTTTGTGAAGATGTGCTACAATAGTTGGCGAAGGTTTATCCCATTCAAGATTGCGATATTTGACATGATTAGATGTGTGACCTGTGATTTTAGTATAAAACTCCATCTTCTCCTGTTGTGAGTAAGTGTTCATGTTGTTAGCTAACCATTCCGTGAACAGCCTTTGGTCACGTTCACCATGATAGCGAGGAATATGCAAATCAATATGCTCTCCATCATGTTGTTCATGAGAAACATTATTCCTTCCCACACGGACTATCTCGGCTTTGGGATACAACTTTGGCATGTTCCCAATAGCATCTTTTACTGTTTTATGGGGACCTTTACTTTTGTGTGAAGATAGACTCTGATAGAAATCTTCCACATCAAATTCTGAGTCATGCTTTGTACCAATGATTATCACACGATTCCGTTTCTGTGGAACATCGAAATCCTCTGCACAATAAACAGATCCTTTCAACTTATCTGAAGTACGAATGTCGTAACCAATGGCTTTAAAGGCTTCAAATATGCGGTAGCGAACAGGGACATCGCCAGGACAAGCACTTAAAAGACCTGGTACATTTTCAAAAACAAACGCCTTGGGTTTGAAAGCGTCTACTATTTTCACAAAACTTTCAAACAAGTAGTTCCTATAATCGAACTTCATGCCCGTAGGTGATTGGGCACGTCCTGCAATCGAGTAGGCCTGACAAGGAGGACCACCAATTATGATGTCTACAGTTTCTCCTACTAATCCTTTCAGTCCCTTCGAAACAATATCCGGATGGTTCTCTTTCTCGTATGATTTCTTGGTTTCATCAGACCAATTGCCGTATATGAGTTCGTCTGTTTTTTGAACATCAAACTTGATTACACGTTTCTTCGCATCTTCTATGCTGTGGTTCCATTTGTCCACAAGACGTTGGCGAAGCGTATCAATCATAGGAGTTTCCCATTCCACATGGGCAAGCCCTTCAAATTTATCTGTTTGAAGGAATCCTTCTGAAAGGCCTCCGCACCCAGCAAACAAATCAATGAATGTAAATTTCTTCTTTGACATGAAAAAGCCCTCTCTTCGTTTTGAAAAGGGGGCGTGGAAGAGATGATGTTTAAGCAAGGCCTACCACAGCCCACATCAGACAACAATCTTACTGTCCACGCCCTTATAAGCGCAAACATCCAGATGCCTGTCCGACTGATGTGTCTGTAGTGTGGTAATTCTGCTTAACCAGTCAAACTTAGGATGTCAAAGACTCTATTTTTATTCCTTTGTCGTTAGTTCGTTCTTTTATAGTTGTCCGCCTTCACCCATACGAACAAATAATACTTTCAGTTAACTACAAAAGAAAAACGTGGGTGCTTGCATCTGCCTGTTCGACAATCAGGCCTACCACAGCCTTGAGGAAAACAGACAGAGAAACAACCACGTTGAGGTATATAGATACTATATACTACACCCCGTGGAGTTACCCCTGCAATGTTCTTGTCCTCAATTCGATGTGGTAGTTCGATTGTCCAAAAACAAAGCGTCAGTAACGCCTTTCAATATGTAGTGCATCGCCCTCGCGGCTCCTCTCTTCTCAAAGAGTATCATAGCCAATGGGGCAATAGCTTTTGCAAAAGTACGAAAAAAAAACAATTAAAGCAACTTTTCCGCAACTTTTTCTTCTTTTTCTTTTGCACCCGCCTCCTTGCCAGCGTTTCTTTCAGCCAAATGGCTAAATGACGTTGACACCCCTCACCCCTCACTCAAATCTTTGGGAATGCCTTTGCATAGAGGTACTGAGAGCCAGTGAGGGGTAGGCCTGACCCTTCACTCGCCCTTCACTGACCCCTCACTCAAGTCACCTTGAGGCATACAAGGAACGCAAAGGAAACTAACGGACAGTCTGCTTCGTGCTCACAGGAAAGCGGCTTCTTGCTCGTCGTTAGTCCGTAGGGAGCGAACTGCCAGTCCGATAGGCACGGACTTAGAGTTTGCATTAAATGGATTGCCAGCCAAAGTAAAGTGAAGGGTGAGGTAAGGGTGAGTGAGGGGCTAAGAGTGCCCCTCACCCATCCTCAAGTCCTTTCTATAAAGCTGATTCCAGCGTTTTGAGTGAGGGGTGAGGGGGTTAGTGTTAAAATATTGCTAAAGTCACTAATATTACTTTCGGAGAAAAAGAAAATACTTTCGGAGTAATCGGAAATACTCCAAGAGTATTCATAATTTCTTTCGGAGTATTACATTTTAGTGCCGATATACTCGGAGTTTAGCATCAGTAAACATAAGGTCTTATTCATACAAATAGAACATACGCTGCATCTCCTGCCACTTCTCGTCGCTGGTGGCACCGGGCTTGCACTGCTGGAACATAGCCATGTAGTCTTCCCACTCCTGTTGACGCGGCAGTGTGGCCAGACGTGCCATTGCCGAGTCCCAATCGAAGTCCAACGGTGTCTCCACAATCATCACCAGTTGCGTGCCCAGAATGAATATCTGCATATCCAGTATTCCCACCTGACGTATGCCTTCCAGTATTTCCGGCCACGCCTCACTACGGCTATGCCTGCGCTGATATTCTGCAATCAGCTTTGGGTCGTCCTTCAACTCCATTGTCTGTACATAGCGTTTCACCGCCTGTCCATATTCCTTTACGCTGTATCCTTCCATATTATTACGCTTTTAGTTTAATCCCACCCACTGTCGGCAGGCAGCGTTACTGTCACAATGCACCTGCAAAGATACGAATAAGTGAGCAAAGAACCAAATTTTCGAGCACAAAAAACCTCGCGCATCTCACGACGGGCGAGGGATAAACACATAATTTTATACCTAAAAATTGTTTGAAACGAGTCACGAATCTCACGATTGGTGATTTTGACCAAAACTATAAATAATCTATTTTGAAATGAGGAATTTATATCAAAACTTTGACACCGGCACTACAGCTATCATATAGCCGTCTTTCTCTATGGTACGCTCGTCGTCATTAGTCACGATGGTCAGGTTGTCGCACTTCAACTCACCTGCACATTCCACGATGCCATCAACCTCGCGCTTTTCTGTCTTGGGGTTGCTCATGTCGTAGCACACCTGCACCAGGTGCTCTATATGCGCACCCTTTCGCAGCACGAAGTCCACCTCCTTGTCATTACGCGAACGATAATAGAACATGGTCTTTTCAGTATCGTATCCTCGACGTATGAGCTCTATGAACACCTGATTTTCGAGCAAGCGCCCCAGATTCTCACTCACAGCAAAAGCCTTGGCCGCCACAAAACCATTATCTACCACATAAACCTTGCGTGGAGCCTTCTTCATCAGCTTCAGCTTATTGTTGTAGCGCGATAGATAGTAGAACAGGTACGGCTCATGCAGATAGTCCATAAACTTCTTGGTGGTGTTGACACTCGAGAAGCCAAGCTCCTGCGACAGTTCATTGGCACTCAGCGGATTGCAGAAGTTAGACACCAGATACATGGCAAGGTTGTTCAGGTCGGTAATGTTGCGCACATTGTGGCGCTTGGCCACATTCTTCCACACGATTGAGTCAAACAGCGTGTCGAGATAGCTGCGAACCAACGGGCGCGAAGCCACCACTTCCGGATAGCCGCCATTACGCATATAATCATCAGTCAACACCTTACCCTCAGCCTGCTGCTCCGACTTCAAGGCATGTAGATCAAGCTTGTTCCAATCGAAGAACTCCTCCATACTGAAGGGCAGCATCTCTATCTGCAGATACTTTCCCGTCAGCACTGTTGCCATTTCGCTCGACAGCATCTTGGCATTACTACCCGTGATAACCAGATTCTTCCCCATCCTATAGAGTTCACTCACCCACAAGTCCCAGGCATCAAGATTCTGAACCTCATCAAGGAGCAGATACTCGTAGCCAGGATAGACGTCATCCAGCATACGCATCACCAGATTCGCATCCCATACGTCCAAGAGCGGCTGACTGTCGAAGTTCAGATAGGCGAAGTTCTTGTCACGCAGCATCAACAACGCCTGCGTTGACTTACCTACACGACGTGGACCAGTTATCAGCTTGATCAGCTGACTCTCCAGCAGCGTGTCTGCATCCTGATTACTTCTACGTGTCAAATACGGGCGTGACAGCAACTCATCGCGTTCCTTTCGTTGGTTCAGAACTATTGTCTTCATCATCTCGATTTTTTATTTTCGACGGCAAAGATACGGCTTTTTCTTCAATTTTGCACGTTTATTGCACAAAAATTATACTTTTTTATGCAGTACAACATTTAAATTGCATAAAAAATTGCCGAAAGCAAACAAAAATTCGGGCTCATCATTTGGTGGGCTCGGATTTTTTCCGTAACTTTGCGGCGTGACGCCGCGAAACTGCTCACGCTCGGCCATTGATGCAAGCATCATGGCTTTCGCTTAATCGCAGCTTTGCAGGCTGACTCATAAGAAAACAAAGTATGAAAAAGATAAGAACCCTATTGACAATGGCGATGGTGATGGCGGCAACGGCAGCATGGGCCACCATCAATCCGAAGGCATACTACACAAAGGACGGAGAGGAGGTGGTGGACTCGGTTTCTGTAACAGGTGAAGCACCACTGCTCGTACGTTTCGAGGCGAACGCAAGCGACCTCGAAGCTGGCAGCACGCTGGAATGGCGCTTTGTGCATAACGGCGTGGACGGCCAGAACACGTATGTGCGTTACGAGGAGAATCCCGAACACACTTTCACGGAATCGGGACTGACGAGGGTGACGCTGATAGTCAGATTTGAGGAAGAGGTGGTGGATTCGGCCAGCATCAATGTGACCATATCGGAAAGTCATCTGGAGATGCCTAACGCCTTCTCGCCCAACGGCGACGGCCACAACGACATCTACCGTGCCAAGCCGCACGGCAAGACGGGCGGATACAAGAGCATCGTAGAATTCCATGCCTACATCTTCAACCGCTGGGGTCAGAAGCTGTATGAATGGACGAATATTGATGACGGCTGGGACGGCACATACAACGGCAGCCCGGTGAAAGACGGTGTTTATTTCGTACTGGTGAATGCGCGCGGAGCCGACGGCAAGGAATATAACATCCGCCGCGACGTGAACCTGATAAGACGCCATAACGACGACACGACCAACTCGGAACAATAAACCATGAGCGACACGAAAATCAACGTCTGGGGCGCACGCGTACATAACCTCAAGAACATAGACGTCGAAATTCCACGTAACTCGCTGACAGTCGTCACAGGACTGAGCGGAAGCGGAAAGTCGAGCCTGGCCTTCGACACCATCTTTGCCGAGGGTCAACGACGCTATATCGAGACGTTCTCGGCCTATGCGCGCAACTTCCTCGGAGGCATGGAGCGGCCCGACGTGGATAAGATTACGGGACTGTCGCCCGTCATCAGCATTGAGCAAAAGACGACGAACAAGAACCCGCGTTCGACGGTAGGCACGACGACGGAGGTGTACGACTATCTGCGCCTGCTCTTTGCGCGTGCCGGCAAGGCGTACAGCTACGAGACCGGTGAGCCGATGGTGAAATACACGGAGGAGAAGGTCATCGAGATGATCACGAACGACTATCAGGGTCGGAAGATACTGATACTGGCGCCGCTGGTGCAGGGGCGTAAGGGTCACTACCGCGAGCTGTTTGAGAGCATGCGGAAGAAAGGCTATCTGCATATCCGCGTGGACGGCGAACTGCAGGAACTGACGCAGGGCATGAAGGTGGACCGATACAAGAATCACGACATCGAAGTGGTCGTTGACCGCATGGCCGTGAAAGGTGCCGACGAACGCCTGAAGAAGACCGTACAGATTGCCATGAAACAGGGCGAAGGGCTCATCATGGTGATGGATTACGACACGGGTAAGGTGCGTTACTTCTCACGCAGGCTGATGTGTCCTACGACGGGCATCTCCTACAGCGAACCAGCGCCCAACACTTTCTCGTTCAATTCTCCGCAAGGGGCTTGTCCGCGCTGCAAGGGACTGGGATATATCAACGAGATAGACATCAACAAGGTGATTCCTAACCGCAAGCATACCATCTATGAGGGCGGTATTGCACCGTTGGGAAAATACAAGAACCAGATGATATTCTGGCAGATTGACGCCATCCTGCAGGAATATGACTGTACGCTGAAAACGCGCATTGAGGACATTCCCGACGAGGCGATGAACGAGATACTTTACGGCACGCTGGACCCCGTGCGCATCAGCAAGGATCTGGTGCACACGTCGAGCGACTACTTCGTCGATTTCGACGGTGTGGTGAAATATCTGCGCTCGGTGATGGAGAACGACGACACGGCGGGCGGACAGAAATGGGCCGACCAATTCCTGGCTGAAAGAGAATGTCCCGAATGTCACGGCCTGCGACTGAACCGCGAGGCGCTGTCGTATAAGATCTGGGACAAGAACATCTCCGAGCTGGCAACGATGGACCTGAACGAGTTGCGCGCATGGCTGGACGAATGTGAACAGCACCTGGACCACCAGCAACAGCAGATTGCCACAGAGATACTGAAGGAGATACGCACGCGACTGGATTTCCTGCTCGACGTGGGACTGGACTATCTGGCACTGAACCGCCAGTCGGCATCGTTGTCGGGCGGCGAGAGTCAGCGCATCCGTCTGGCGACGCAAATAGGCAGTCAACTGGTGAACGTGCTCTACATCCTGGACGAGCCCAGCATCGGACTGCACCAGCGCGACAACCAACGGCTCATCACGTCGCTGAAGGAACTGCGCGACCTGGGTAACACGGTCATCGTCGTAGAACACGACGAAGACATGATGCGACAGGCAGACTATATTGTCGACATCGGTCCAAAGGCTGGGCGCAAAGGTGGCGAAGTGGTGTTCCAGGGCACTATTGACGAGATGCTGAAGACGGACACCATCACGGCGCAATACCTGAATGGCAAGATGCGCATCCCCCTTCCTACTCTGCCTGCCGACCCCAAAAAGACCTACCGTCGCGAGGGCAATGGCAAATCGCTGGTGCTGCGCGGATGCACAGGCAACAATCTGAAGAATGTCACCGCGGAATTCCCATTAGGCAAGCTCATCGTCGTGACAGGCGTGTCGGGCTCGGGCAAATCGACGCTGGTCAACGAGACACTCTACCCCATCCTATCGAAGCATTTCTACCGCTCGCTACAGGCTCCGATGCCCTACGAAAGCATCGAAGGGCTGACATATATTGATAAGGTGGTGAACGTCGACCAGAGTCCCATCGGACGTACACCGCGTTCGAATCCCGCGACATATACGGGCGTATTCTCTGATATCCGCAGTCTGTTTGTCAACCTGCCCGAGGCGCAGATTCGCGGCTACAAGCCCGGCCGCTTCTCGTTCAACGTGAAGGGCGGTCGCTGCGAGACATGTGGCGGCAATGGTTACAAGACCATCGAGATGAATTTCCTGCCCGACATCCAAGTGCCGTGCGAAGAATGTCACGGCAAACGATATAACCGTGAGACGCTGGAGGTGAGGTTCAAGGGCAAGTCGATAGCTGACGTGCTGGATATGACCATTAATCAGGCCTGCGAATTTTTCGAGAACGTGCCGGACATCCTGCGGAAAATCAAAACCATTCAGGACGTCGGACTGGGATATATCAAACTAGGACAGCCTTCGACGACGCTGTCGGGCGGCGAGAGCCAACGCGTAAAGCTCGCCACGGAACTGTCGAAGAAGGATACGGGCAAGACGCTGTATATCCTGGATGAACCCACGACAGGTTTGCACTTCGAGGACATCCGCATCCTGATGGGCGTACTGCAGACGCTGGTGGACAAAGGCAACACGGTGATTATCATCGAACACAACCTTGACGTCATCAAACTGGCCGACTGGATTATCGACATGGGCCCTGAAGGCGGACGCGGTGGCGGCACCATCCTCACGGCAGGAACGCCCGAAACCGTAGCCAAGAGCAAAAAAGGCTACACCCCGAAATACATAAAAGAGGCCCTGAAATAGGACCTCTTTTACATATTACATCTAACTTCTTACATCTTACTTCTTCACTTTCGCCTTCACGCCCTTGCTCTCGTTCTGCAAGCGGTTGAGGGCTGTGACGATGTACACACACGGCAACTGTTCGTTGGCAGGCACCTCGTAGAAAGGATTGGCGGTGATGGCCTTCAGATGAGCGCCATCAAGGTTACTCGTCGACTCGCCCTTATCGAAACGATAGACGGCATAGCGTGTGGCTTCATCCTTCCAGTCCTTGCTCTTGGGCGGCAACCACATCAACACATTTTGGCCATCGAAATTGAAACGCTTCATCTTGCGAACCTTCTTGGGCGCCTTCTTGTCAAGATGATCCATCACTGGCTGCAGAGCCGGCGTGCGCCAATAGACCTTACGCAGATTGGTGCCGTAGTTGCCGACATTATCGACTGCGGCCTTTGCATACCACAGCACGGTACCCTTTACGCGAGGCAGCTGCTGATGGAGCGACATCTTGGCGGCCTGCTGATGACAGTTGGGGTCTTTCGGGTCAGAGAATTTCACGGTGCGCTCGACATCTTCACCAATGTACAAATCGCTCTTCGTGATATGCTTGTTCCACCAATGAATGAGCTCGTCGTAGTCAGCCGCACGATTGCCAATCTCCCAATAGATCTGAGGCACGCAATAGTCCATCCAACCTTTAGCATCCCACAGCAGCACGTCGGCATAGAGGTCGTCGTAGTTCTGCAAACCGTTGGTGCGACTGCCGTTGGGGTCGCTCTTCTGGTTACGATAGATGCCGAAGGGCGAAACACCTACCTTTACCCACGGCTTGGCATCGTGAACGGTGCGGTAGAGCTGTTCGATAAATAGATTGACGTTATAGCGGCGCCAGTCGCCACGATTGTTGATGCCGTTGCTGTTGGCGCGATACTGTGCATCATCGGGAATTTTTACGCCTGCCACGGGATAGGGATAGAAATAGTCATCGATGTGCAGACCGTCGACATCATAGCGTGTCACAATGTCGCGGACGACGTCGCAGATATAGTCGCGGCAGGCTTGCTGGGATGGATCCAACAGCGTCAGACCATCGTACTGAAACGTCCACTCGGGATGTTCTACAACGACGTGGTTGCGGGCATTTTTGTGCGCCACTTTCGTCTTGGCACGATAGGGATTAATCCATGCGTGCAGCTCCATTCCGCGCTTGTGGCACTCGTTGACCATCCACGCCAGCGGATCCCAATAGGGATAGGGCTTGGTGCCCTGTTCGCCAGTCAGATAGTAGCTCCAAGGCTCGATATTGCTCTCGTAGAGCGCGTCACATTCGGGACGAACCTGGAAGATGATGGCGTTGCAGCCGTCTTTCTGCAATTCGTTCAGCTGATAGGTCAGCGTCTGTTTCATCGCCTCGGTACCCATGCCTTTAAACTGTCCGTTCACGCACTGAATCCAAGCTCCTCTAAATTCTCTTTTGTGCTGCGCCGACACAACCAGCGCAAACATCAACAATACTATCGTCAATAATCTTCTCATATTTCTTGAACTACTTAAACTCCTTAAACTTTTTGAACCACTAAAATTTCTTACTTGTACTTCTTCATTGCGCGGTCCATTTCGCGGCGATCTTCCTTTTCTTTTAGGGTCTGGCGCTTGTCAAACTCCTTCTTACCCTTGCAGAGCGCAATATCCATCTTCGCACGGCCTTTCTCGTCGATGAATACCAGCAACGGCACGATGGTATATCCCGTCTGCTTCGTGGCCGACGCTAGTTTCTGAATCTCACGACGCGTCAACAGCAGCTTCCTGTCGCGCTTCATCTCGTGGTTGTTGTACGACCCATAGAAGTAGGGCGAAATGTTCATGCCCTTCACCCACAGTTCACCGTTGATGATGGTGCAATACGTGTCCACCAGCGACGCCTTGCCCAGACGGATACTCTTGATTTCCGTCCCCGTAAGCACGATGCCAGCGGTATAGGTCTCGATGAAAAAATACTCGAAACCGGCCTTTTTGTTTTTTATGTTGACAGGACTCTTCTTCCTGATCAGTTCTTCTTCTTTATTCATTGTAATTATTTCATAATTCAATGACTTTTGTCACGACTCGGCAAAATTCGAACGAGTTCGATTCTGCTCTCGCTGCTCCAAAAGTTCATGTTTCAATCGTTGCAAATCGTTCAATATGCTCGTCGATATAGTGAGCAATGTCGGCAGTCCAGTTTTCTTCTTCCTCAACGAACGTATCGTCCAAGTCGTCGAACTCGGGGAACTGCTCGAACAGCGCCATGAACTCGTCGTCCGTGCAGTCGCGTTCTATCTGCTCACCATATTTTATATATAATGTATGCGCGCTATAGATCAGCTTGGATAATTCGCGCAATCCCCACAATTTCAATGCCTTGGCCAACGGATTCTTAAAGATAAACGGGCCGTAGCCGTTGTGAATCAGCTGTACGAAACCACCGTCCATCACCTCTTCGTGCAACACATCCCAAGCCAACAGCGTCACTTGGTCGCTATTCAACTCAACCATCGTTTCGGCAGTCAATTCGCCGCCAATGGTCTCCTTTATCGCACCGACAAAACAGTCCACGAAGGCATCCATTCCCTCGCCTGCCGCCTCGCGCAAAGCACTATCCTTTATTCTTACTTCTATCATAAACTCTCTACTTTCAAACACATCATTGTCAGGTCGTCATTGGGTTCTGCACCATTGCGGTGGGTTCCCACCTCAGCCTTGAGCGCTTCGATGACCTGCTGGGCGGTATCGAAATGCGTATTACGCAAGAACTCCAACAGGCGGTCGTCGCCAAATTGTTCATGCTGCATGTTCTCGGCTTCGTTCAATCCGTCGGTATAGATAAACAGCGGACGGCCCTTGATGGTGTCAATCTCTTCGCCTTCGTATTCCAGTCCGGGCCACAAACCGATGGGTGCGTTGGGAATCATATCGAGGAATTCGCCGTGATGTTCGCCTCCGCCAATGACGGGAGGATTATGGCCGGCATTGCAGAAGTCGAGATGACCCGTCGTGAGGTCAACCAATCCGAGCCAGAAGGTGCTTGGCCAGCGTCAGGAACAATCGCGTGGCTTGTGCCATAAACAGCGAGGCAGGCACGCCTTTACCCGACACGTCGCCAACGGCTAAGTAGAGCTTGTCGCCCTGCAACAGATAGCCGTACAGGTCGCCACCGACCTCCTTGGCCGGGGTCATCAAGGCATACATATCCAAACCTTCACGCTCTGGGAACAAACTCGGCACCATTGACATTTGGATGTCGCGGGCAATGCGCAGCTCCGATTCTATGCGCTCCTGCACGGCCTGCATCTTCGTGATGCGACGGCGGTAGATGGTGTAGATGATGAACGACAGAATGACCAGTCCGAGCACAACCATCGTGGCTATCCACCAGAGTCGCGTCAGCGCAGCCTGTTTCTGGGCTATCTGTGCCTCCTTGCCCTGCGTATCGTAGATGGTGGCAAGCTCCATGGCGTCGCTGTTGCGCCAGCGCACAATGGCACTGTCGAGGACGCTGGTAATGCTGTCGGCTATCACAATCGCCTCCTGATTATTTCTCATGCCGCGCCATGCCTTGTACTGCGGAACGAGTTTCTGGGTGATGTCGTCGAGGGTTGTCTGCGTAGAGCTAAAGTCTATCGAGTCTTTCTTCTGATACATGTGGATAGCCTCCTGCCATTGGTGGGTTTCGAGCAGATAATTTGCATATTCGCGCCTTATTACTCCTTTCTTGTCAGGAATGGCATCGCTACTCCGACGAACCACCTTTTCGGCATCTTCCAGCTTGCCTTGATGTGCCAGCAGCCGCGCCTCAATGAGTTGCTGGCAGAAAAGCCGGAAGTCAATATCGTATTTTGCCGAGTCGCAGTGCTCCTGAAGATAGTGGAGGTTCGCCTTGCTCTCTTCGAGCCAGGAGGCTGCACGTTTATAATCGCCCTTGTTGAGATACGCCTGTGAGGCGGCCGAAGCAATCGTTTGCCTTATGTGGTAGAAAGTGGTGTCGTTGGTGAAATCATAATTGATATCGTACCGCGACGCATTGCGTTTGTAGGCCTCTATGGCTTCCTGGAATTGCTGTTCGCCCTCATCGAGACGGCCCAGGGCTATCAGGTTTTTGCCCATTGACATGAGTAAAAGGGACATATCTTCATAAGGTGTAAAGATATAGCCTTCGTGTTCCTTGGCTGTAGCGATGACGGGCATGAGCACTTTCAGTGCACCCTCATAGTCATTTTTGGCATACAGCAGGTTGCTGAGTTGATATCCCGCCATATAATAATCAAGCAATTCATAATCGTCACCAATATTAGACTCCAGCGCTTTCTTGAGATAGAATTCCATCACCTTGAGTTGGTTCTTATCCATAAAAATGCATGCCCTCATGGCGTTGGCCACTGTTGGTGGAAACTTTGAGTACTCTTCGAGGCTATCACAAAGAGCAAGTGCCGCATCATAGTGATTAAGATTCTTCTGGGCTAATACCAGATCAACATTCCTATCTATCGTACCATAGTCGTCGAGAGGTATGAAAATCGATGCTATTCTGTCTATTATACGATTGGAATACTCTTGTGGTAAGCACTCTAAAGTAACTTCTAGCGCAATCAGCAGTGCCACGGGCAGTCCCACTCCCCACAGCAGCACGCGCTTCATCCATTTCTTGATTCGTTTGTTCATTTTATTCGCTTTGGTTGATTAAAGTACAAATCTTTTCCAAATACATGCGGTCGATTTCGTCGAATGTGGCCAACTGATCACTGTCAATGTCGAGCACGGCAGTCACCTTGCCGTCAATGCCGAACACTGGCACGACAATTTCAGAACGTGACGCGCTGCTACAGGCAATATGCCCAGGGAACTGTTCGACATCGGGAACGATGACGGTCTCTGCCCATTGCCAGGCAGTGCCGCAAACGCCCTTGCCGAAAGCAATGTGCATACATGCTACAGGACCTTGGAAAGGGCCAAGGACTAACTCGCCGTCCACCACCCGATAGAACCCCGTCCACCAGAATCCCATCGTCTGGTGAATGGCCGCAGCCACATTGCTCATAACGGCTATCAGGTCCTTCTCGCCCTCAATGAGCGACGCTATCTGACTTACCAGCAACTTGTATTGTTCTTCTTTCATGGTGCAAATTTACACAATAATTCCGAAATACAACACGGAAAACCTGAAAAAATAGTCATCCGGAGAGAAAAAAATACAGCAAAAGCCGGCCGCTCTCAAAGCAGGGCGGCCGGACTCAAAAAAAAGTTTGCTTTTAGATTTTAGCAGTTAGCTTTTAGCCAATTGCCAACAGCCAATAGCTAATTATTCCTCGATTCCCTCGGGTTTCATATTCGTGTAAACGGTCTGAACGTCGTCGAAGTCCTCGAGCTTCTCAATCATCTTGTCGATGGTCTCGCGCTCCTCGGGAGTAACGTCCTTCAGGTCGTTAGGAATGCGGGTAAACTCAGCACCAGTAACCTCAAAACCGTTCTCCTCCAGGTGCTTCTGGATGGCACCAAACGATGAGGGGTCTCCGTAGATCGTGATTGAGTTCTCCTCCTCGTCCTCGTCGTACTCATCCTCCACGCCGTAGTCAATCAGGTCGAGAATCATCTCGTCCATATCCAAACTGTCAGTCTTCTTGAAAGTGAACACGCACTTGTGGTCAAACAGGAACGACAGCGAACCCTGAGTACCCAAGTTGCCGTTGAACTTATTGAACACCGAACGGACATCACCCACAGTACGCGTCGTGTTGTCAGTCAAGGTGTCGAC
This sequence comes from uncultured Prevotellaceae bacterium, assembly GCA_902774925.1. GTDB lineage: Bacteria > Bacteroidota > Bacteroidia > Bacteroidales > Bacteroidaceae > Prevotella. The sequence goes on from CACYKE010000024.1 coordinate 51,935, forward strand.
GAAGATAGCAACTCCGTGAGGGCCATATCCCTCGTAAGTCACTTCCTTGTAGTCGCTCTGGTCTTTACCCATTGCGTTCTTGATAGCACGCTCGATATTGTCCTTCGGCATGTTCTCGCGCTTGGCATTGGCGATGATAGCACGCAATGCAGGGTTCATGTCGGGCTCCGGACCGCCAGCCTTTACGGCAATGGCAATCTGCTTACCAATCTTGGTGAATGTCTTGGCCATGTGGCCCCATCTCTTCAATTTCGCAGCTTTGCGATAT
>CACYKE010000025.1 GCA_902774925.1 uncultured Prevotellaceae bacterium
CGAGAACAATTACACCGGCGACATCGCCCCCGGGCTTGCCGGTCGTCCTCTCACTAATCAACGGCCCATACGTCGTGACGAGATTGGCGACAACCACCCCGGTCCAAATATCATCTTTAAGCAATGAAGCAAACCAACTACCACCTCTTTGACTTCATGGACTTTGACCCGTCATTGCAGCGGGAAGAAGCCCTATGGAAGGCATACGAACCTAAAAACATAGAGGAACGCAAGGGCGACATCATCGTCACCATTCCCTATCAGCAGCAACTGCATCAGGAAGACATGGCGCCTGACACCACGATGCCCCAGCAGTCTTTCGACCTCATCATCCGGGCTTACGAGCCTAACATCCTCCGCCTTTTCATCACCATGAGTGGTGACGAAATGACGGAACGTGACGACATGCTGCAGTTCAGCCCCGGCATCAAGCGCCAGCCCCTTCATTATGTGTGTGGCGATGTCATCGCCACTAATGGGAAGAAGGTGGCGACGATTGACCTCAGCGCGCCCTGCATTGACCATTGGAGCGATTTGCTTCCGGCACCGCAGTCTGCACCCTTTCTTACTTTCTATCCAGACGGTGATGAGACGAAAGGCATTGCCCTCAGTGACGACCACTTTTCTCCCCCGCGCTATGACGCGCTACCTTTGGGCTTCTGTAGTGTGTGTTGCGACGCAACAAGCCATCAAGAGCGTGCCACCATCAGCTTTAAGTGCGAGCCTGACGAGTGTTTCGTCGGAACGGGCGAACGTTTCCGCAAGATGGACCTCAGCGGACAAACGTTTCAATTAAAGAATCAGGACGGACAGGGCGTGAACAATCGCCGTTGCTACAAGAACATCCCGTTCTATATGAGCAGTAGAATGTATGGTTGTTTCTATCATACAAGCGACTACTGCAAGCTGTCGCTGGCCGACCACAGCACGCGTAGCGTACAATTTATGTGTGACCGTGCAACACTCGACGTATTCCTCATTGGAGGACAGACGCCAGAAGAAATCCTGCGCGGCTATCGTATGTTGACGGGATTCCCCGCCATGCCGCCATTGTGGTCGTTCGGCATTTGGATGAGTCGCATGACATACTTCAGTGCCGACGAGGTTAACGATATTTGCAATCGCCTACGTGTTGAGCATTACCCGTGCGATGTTATCCACCTCGACACAGGATGGTTCCGAACGGACTGGCTCTGCGAATGGAAGTTCAACCCCGAGCGCTTCCCTGACCCTCAAGGATTTATAAAGAGTCTTGCTGATAAGGGCTTCAAGGTGAGTCTTTGGCAGTTGCCATATGTAGCTAAGGGCGCAGAACAACTAGAGGAAGCTAAGAAAAATAAGTATATCGGTCCTTTGTTGAAAGAACAAGCCTCCGAGGGCTCTAACTTCTCCGCACTCGATTACGCGGGGACTATTGACTTTACTTACGACAAGGCCCTCGATTGGTATAAAAATACGTTGTTGAAGCCCTTATTGGATATGGGTGTAAAATGTATCAAGACCGATTTCGGCGAGAATATCCACATGGATGCGGTATATCATGGTATGACACCAGAACGGCTTAATAATATCTATGCATTGCTGTATCAGAAAGCTGCATACGAGATAACGAAGGAGGTTACGGGAGAAGGTATTGTATGGGCCCGCGCCGCATGGGCCGGTTGCCAGCGCTATCCACTGCATTGGGGCGGCGACAGCGAATCATCTTGGGCAGGTATGGCAGGAAGTTTGAAGGGCGGTCTGCATTTCGGACTGTCGGGTTTTGCCTTTTGGAGTCACGATGTGCCAGGTTTCCACTCTACACCAGATTTCATGAATTCCGTGCTCGACGAGAACGTGTATGTTCGCTGGACGCAGTTCGGTGTTTTCTCCAGTCATATGCGTTATCACGGCACCTGTAAGCGTGAACCGTGGTACTATCCCAATATTGCGCCCATCGTAAAACGCTGGTGGAAGTTGCGTTATAATCTATTACCTTATATTTTAGAGCAGGCTGAGGCGTGTACTAAGACCGGTTGGCCGATGATTCGTGCTTTATTGATGCATCATCCATACGACAAACAGGTATGGCATATTGACGACGAGTACTATTTCGGCTCGGAATTCCTCGTCGCTCCTGTTATGAATAGTGAGAATCGTCGTGATATTTATCTGCCTGAGGGCTTGTGGGTGAACTTTTTTACAGGCGAAAGACTTGACGGTGGACGTTGGTGTTATGACGTCGAAGTACCGCTCGACCAGATGCCCGTTTTCGTACGTCCTGGAGCACATATTCAAATGTATCCTGATGACGTGGAATCTACCGACGACATGGATCTTACGAAAGCAATAACTATTGAAATAACTAAAGACTACAAAGGAATATAAATGGAAAGTCACTACATGCAGGGCCTTGACTGGGTCATCCTGGGAATCTATTTTGCTGTGCTCATCGCCATAGGGCTTTGGGCCAGTAGTAAACGCAAGAAGGGAGGTTCGCTGTTTTTGGCCGAACACAGTCTTAGATGGCACCATATTGGTTTTTCGATGTGGGGCACCAACGTCGGTCCGTCAATGCTTATCGCCAGTGCCTCTGCAGGTTTTACGACGGGTATTGTATCAGGTAACTATGCTTGGTATGCATTTGTGTTCATCGCTCTGTTAGCCTTCGTCTTTGCACCACGCTATCTCGGAGCGAAGGTACATACCCTACCAGAGTTCATGGGACTACGTTTCGGACAATCAACACGTAATATTCTTGCTTGGTATACTATTGTGACAATTGTCATCTCATGGTTGGCACTAACACTCTTCGCCGGTGGCATCCTCATCCGTCAGGTTTTTGACATTCCAATGTGGATGTCGGCAATGGTGCTGCTCATTATATCGGCCTTCTTCACTATGCTTGGCGGACTGAAGGCCGTTGCTTATACCAACGTCTATCAGATGATATTGCTCATTGTCGTGTCGCTGGTGTTGGTAGTTGTTGGACTTGACCGCGTCGGTGGCATACAAGCATTGGTTGACAAAGTTCCTGCTGACTATTGGGTGATGTTCAAGCCCAATTCTGACGAAGCCTTCCCGTGGTTGCCAATCGTCTTGGGCTATCCCGTCATGGGCGTCTGGTTCTGGTGTACTGACCAGTCGATGGTACAACCAGTTTTGGCTGCCAAGGATTTGCGTGAGGGGCAGTTAGGCACTAACTTTACAGGTTGGCTGAAGATACTCGATGTAGCGTTGTATATCGTGCCGGGCATCCTTTGTTTCGCCCTATTCCCCACGCTCGAGAATCCAGATGAGGCCTATCTTACAATGGTTGAGAATCTGTTTCCTGTAGGTATGGTTGGTCTCGTATTCGCTGTACTGACCGCATGCTTGGTATCAACCATCGGCTCTGCACTCAACGCATTAAGCACCGTCTTTACAATGGACATCTACGTGAAGCGCTTTCGTCCAAACGCTTCGCAGCGTCGCATCAACTACGTGGGTCGACTGGTTACCGTCATTGGTGCCGTCATTGCCATTGCAATGACTGTAGCCATCGATGCCATCAAGGGGCTCAACCTGTTTAACGTCTTCCAGTCGGTGCTTGGTTTCATAGCCCCACCGATGGCCGCTGTCTTCGTACTCGGCATCTTCTGGAAACGAGCTACAACACGTGCTGCTAATTTTGCACTGACTATTGGAACAGCGTTCTGTCTCATCGTGGGTGTGCTCTACCTTTGGCCACCCGAGTGGCTCCGCTTCCCCTGGCCGCACTTTATGCTCCTTTCGTTCGAACTTTTCGTCATTCTTGTCATCTCTATGGTTATTATCTCGTTGACCGATAGCGACAAGACACAATACATCATCCCCGAGCCTATCCATGAAGGCTGGTCGAAACTAGCCATAAGTCTATGGATAGCTCTAGCCGTAGTGATGATTTCCCTTTATGTCTACTTTAACTAATCAAAAGATATGAAAAGATTCCTATTAATATGTTTCGTTTGCTGTGCTTTTGCCGCAGCCTCAACGGCCCAAGGCCTCACCGACATGAGCCGCAGTCAGCAAGCTCAGATGCACAACCTCCCCATGGGCGCCGTGCGCTGGACGGGTGGTTTCTGGGGCGACGTCTTCGATACAATGCACGGCACCGGTGTGTGGGAGATGTGGAACACATGGAACACACCGTGGGAAACGCTTGATTCCGACGGCAAGCACGGCTCGCACGGTTTCCGTAACTTTGAGGTGGCTGCTGGCACTGTTAAAGGTAAGCATCATGGTCCCCCGTTCCACGACGGCGACATGTATAAATGGTTAGAAGCCTGCGCCGCCGTCTATGCTGTAACCAAGGACGCGGAGCTCGACGTCCTTATGGACCGCTTTATCGAACAGGTCGCTCTGGCTCAACGCGCCGACGGATACATACATACCCCTGTCGTTATCAGCGAGCGCAACCAGGGTATCGACAGCCACGCAGGTACGGAGAACGCTGCTGGCATCACCATCGGCAAGGACCAGGCTCACGCCTTCGCTTCACGTCTGAATTTCGAGACCTACAACCTCGGTCACCTCATGACCGCTGGTATCGTTCACAAGCGCGCCACGGGCAAGACCACCCTCTTCAATTGTGGGCGGAAGGCTGCCGACTTCTTGTATAACTTCCTGACCAACGACGCTGCCGAGCTCTCGCGCAACGCCATCTGCCCCAGCCACTACATGGGTGCTGCAGAGATGTACCGCGAGACTGGCGACCCCAAGTATCTAGAATTGGCAAAAGGTCTCATTGCCATCCGCGACAGTGTCACCAATGGCGAGGACCACAATCAAGACCGTCATAAGTTCCGCGACCAGTATGAGGCTATGGGCCACGCTGTTCGTGCCAACTACCTCTATGCCGGCGTTGCCGACCTCTATGCAGAGACAGGCGAGGCCCAATTGCTGAAGAATCTTACCGCCATTTGGGATGACATCGTCAATCATAAGATATACCTCATGGGTGGTTGCGGCGCCCTCTACGACGGTGTTAGTCCTGACGGCACTACCTACGACCAGCCTAGCATCCAGCAGATTCATCAGGCCTACGGTCGCCAGTTCCAGCTGCCGCAAGAGGCTGCCCACAACGAGATATGTGCCCAGATTGGCATGATGCTCTTCTCATGGCGTTTGTTCCAGACCACAGTTGACCCCAAGTACATCGACAACATCGAAAACGAACTCTATAACGGCATTCTCTCAGGCGTCAGCCTCGACGGCAAGGACTTCTTCTATACCGAGGCCCTGCGCCGCACCAAAGAGTTCCCCTACGTCATGCGTTGGCCCAAGCACCGCCAGCGCTACATATCCTGCTTCTGCTGTCCGCCGAACACCCTCCGCACGCTCTGTCAGGCTCAGGAATACGCCTACAGCATCAACAAGGACACGCTCTGGGTGAACCTCTACGGCCAAAATGTTCTCAAGACCAAAGATCTTGAAATAGAGCAGCAGACCAATTATCCCTGGGACGGTCACATCCGCCTTACCATCAAGAAAGCCAAGCACCTTAAGAGCATTCGTATGCATATTCCAGGGTGGAGCACCGACTTGTCGCTGAAACTGAATGGTGAGTCCATCCTCGTGGAAGACCTGCGCCAACCTCGCCAATGGAAAAAGGGTGACGTCATTGAGCTTGACCTGCCCATGCCCGTCCGCCTCGTCGAGGCCAATCCACTGGTCGAGGAAGCCAAGAATCAAGTGGCTGTTATGCGCGGCCCCATTGTCTATTGCCTTGAAGGTCAGGATATAGCCAAAGGCGTACGCATCAACGACATCGCTATCCCTGCCGATGCCCACTTCACTGAAGTTCCCGTCACCATCGCCGGTACCAAGATGCTCGCCCTTGAAACCGATGCTCTTCTCACTGGCCAAGATGCTTGGGACAACAACACTCTCTACCGCGAACTCCGTCCTGTCAGCAAGCAGAAAGTAAAGATTCGCCTCATCCCCTATTACGCGTGGGATAACCGCGGCATTGACGACATGAGCCTATGGCTTCCTTTAGCACGTTAAGATCATGAGAAAGGTCATAATTGTCATTTTCCTCGTCTGCGGTCTGAACGTTCACGCTGCCGACATCCATATTACCCCCGACTCTTCTCTCGCCGATGCTGTCCGCCATGCCCGTGAGATGCGTCGTTTGGGTCAAGCTACCGATGTTACCATCCACCTCGCTCCCGGTACCTATTTTCTCTATGATCCCCTTCGCCTCCGTCCTGAGGACAGCGGCCTCACCATCACCGGCAACAACGCGGTTATCAGTGGTGGGATGAAGATTACGAATTGGAAGAAGCAAGGGAAACTGATGGTTGCCGACGTCCCTGATTTCAACGGTCGGCCCATCGACTTCCGCCAGCTGTGGATTAACGGTAGCAAAGTCGTCCGTGCCCGTAGTGTGTCCGTCGGTCTTGCCGATGGAAACGACCCATTTGAACAGATGCCCCGCATCCGCACCTACGACAAAAAAGGCCACATATTATGGGTTCCTAAGACTGCTGTAGCGAAAATATTGAACGCACCTTACGCAGAGATGGTGTTGCACGAGATGTGGTGCACCAGTAACCTCCGCATCAAAAGCATTGATATTCAGGGTGACTCCGCTGCCGTGCGTTTCCACAACCCAGAGGCGAAGATTCAGTTCGAGCACCCCTGGCCCTCGCCCATGACGCCCGACACCGAACACCCCTCGCCGTTCTATTTAACCAATGCCAAGGAACTTCTTGACGAGCCCGGCGAATGGTATCACGACATCCGCGGCCACAAGCTCTACTATATGCCTCGTCAGGGCGAAACCATCCGCGAAGCCATTGTACCCGTATTGAAAACGCTGATCGACGTCGTTGGCACTGCCGAACGTCCTGTTCGTAATATCACTATGAAAGGTATTACCTTCGCCCACACTACATGGATGCGTCCTTCAGAAAGAGGGCACGTCCCCTTGCAGACCGGCATGTATCTCATTGAAGCCTACAAGCTCCGCCCGCAGATTGACCGCCCCAACAACCACAAGCTCGACAATCAGGGCTGGCTCGGTCGTGCTGACGCTGCAGTCGAACTGCGCTACACCGAGGATGTCAACTTCGACGGCTGCCGCTTCGAACACCTCGGCGGTTCCGGTCTCGACTACGTTATTGGCTGTCGCGGCGGAACCGCGACACATTGTACCTTTACCGATATCGCTATGAATGGTTACGTCTGCGGCAGTTTCTCGCCCGAAGGACTTGAGACCCATCTGCCATATGCGCCCACCGACTTCCGCGAGGTTTGCACGGGGCAAACCGTCAGTGACTGCGATTTTTACGACGTTACCAACGAGGACTGGGGCTGTGTCGCCATCGCGGCGGGATATGTTAGTGGCATAACCATTGACCACAATACCATTCACGACGTTTCGTACACAGGCATCAGCCTTGGTTGGGGCTGGAACCGCGACTCTGTCTGCATGCGCGACAACCGCGTCCACGCCAACCTTATCTATAACTACGCGCAGCACATGTACGACTGCGCCGGCATTTACACGCTCGGCAACCAGCCCGGCACCGTCATCAGCGAGAATGTCGTCCGCGACATCGCCCGCCCGAGCTATGTCCACGACCCTAATCACTGGTTCTACCTCTACACTGACGAAGGCTCCAGTAATATCACGATAAAGGACAACTGGACGCCCGAGGAAAAGTTCCTCAAGAACGCTAATGGTCCCGGTAATGTTTGGGACAACAATGGCCCACAAGTAAACGAAAACATCAAACGCAATGCAGGCAAACTATAAACCCACTTGGATTTGGTACCCTGGTGACTTCGAAATCTGGCTCGGCAACATCTTCAACAACCGTCGTACCGAGCGTGGCGCGATGTTCCCTCCGTTCTGGAAACAGGACTCTCACTACCCTACCGTCGAGTTCACAACGACCGTAGAGCTGGAGAATCCGGAAGACATCGTGATAACTGCCGAAGGACAGTACGGTCTGACGGTTGACGGCAAATTGCAGACTTCGCGGAACATCCCCAAGGGGCACCATCGGATAGGGATAAAGGTGTGGAACCAGGCGACACCACCTGCCGTTTTTGTTTGTGGAAAGACCATAAAATCCGATGCGTCGTGGCAAACGACTTCCGAGGATAAGGTATGGATTGACGAGAATGGCATAGCACATGGTTCCGGCATCTATGTGCCTGTGGGTTATTGGAACTTCAACTCTGCCGACACACCGCCCTCAAAATATCACCTAGAACGTCGCGAGCTACGCCCCGTCAGCAAGGAGGAAATCTGTACTCAGGGAGGATTAACCAAGGGTATGCTTTATGACTTCGGACGTGAGGTATTTGGTTACCTGAGGCTATCGAATCAAGAATACATTATCAATGTCTACTACGGGGAGAGTCGCGAGGAAGCGCTCGACAAGGAGCATTGTGAAACCCTCGATCAACTAAAGCCGGGGCGTCGTGAGCCCGACAGCAAAGCCTTCCGCTATGTGTATATCGAAGGCGACTATGCACTGGGGGCTTGGTGGGATGATGTGTGGATGGAGTATGAGTATGCGCCCTTCGACGAACAGCGTTCAGGCAAATTCCGTTGTTCTGACGATGAAATCAACCGCATCTGGGACGTCGCCGCCTACACGATGGACCTCACCACACGCGAATTTTTCATGGACGGTATTAAGCGCGATCGCTGGACGTGGTCGGGCGACGCCATCCAGTCGTATCTCATGAACTACTACCTGCGTTTCGACGCGGAGTGCGTCAAGCGCACCATCCGCCAGCTCCGCGGGAAAGATCCCGTCACCGCCCACGTCAACACCATCATGGACTACACGTTCTATTGGTTCAAGTCCATACATGACTATTACGAATATACTGGTGATGTCGCCTTCGTCCGCGAGATGTGGCCCCGCATGGTGACGCTCATGGACTACGTCGAAGGCCGTATAAACAGCCATGGCATGGCCGAAGGTCTGCCCGACGACTGGATTTTCGTCGACTGGGTGGACTTCCCCATGCACAAACGCGGCACGCTCGCCTTTGAGCAAATACTGCTGATGAAGGCGATGGAGACGATGGCCATCTGCGCCGAACTCGTCGGCGACGCGCAAGTATCGGGTTACCGCATTAAGGCCGAGACACTCCGCAATAAAATAAAGCAAACTTTCTGGAGCAACGAACTGAAGGCCTTCTTCCACGCTATTGAGGAAGGAACGTTGAACCGCCAGATTACCAAGTTCCCCAACATGTTCGCCATTCTCTACGGACTGGCTGACGAGGAGGAGCGCCACGACATCATGCAGAGCGTCATGCTCAACCCCGACGTTCCCGCCATTACCACGCCCTACATGCGCTTCTACGAACTCGAGACGCTGCTGCTGGACGGCCGCCACGAACAAGTGTTGAAAGAAATCCGCGACTACTGGGGCGGCATGCTGCGCGAGGGTGCCACGTCGTTCTGGGAGAAATACGTTCCCTCCGAATCAGGTGCACAACATCTGGCCATGTACGGCCGTCCGTACGGAAAGTCGCTGTGTCACGCCTGGGGCGCCTCGCCCGTCTATCTCTTGGGCAAATACTACCTTGGCGTGCGTCCCACGAAGCCCGGCTACGAGGAGTTCGAAGTCCGTCCGAACCTCGGCGACCTTGAATGGATAGCGGGCGACGTTCCCACGCCCAATGGCCTGATTCATGTCGAGATGTCGCGCCACGAAATAAAAGTGCGTGCTACGGAAGGCCGCGGCACGCTCTATTACGGTGACCAGCAACTCAGCATTGAGGCTGGCTGTGAGACGGTTATGCGAATTTAACCAATATACGAAACACTTTCGCGGGAGCCTGCATCCATTGTCGCATAGCTTCCTCAGCGTGTTCCGGTGCCACCTCGTTCGAAATCAGGATATCGTACGGCGGATTGTTCCTTTCGAGATAACGTATGACACCTTCGAAATCTTCGGGTTGTGCGTTTCGCGAGCCGCGGATGTCCAGCTCTTTCTGCACGAAGAGCTTGGTGGTGAACGATACGTCCTGCTTGGCGTAACCAATGCAAACCACGCGGCCAGTGAAGGCAACCTCGTTAACGGCCATCTGATAAGTGACGGGCGCGCCGACAGCCTCGATGACGACGTCAGGGCCGGCGCCTGCAGTAATTTCCTGCAGTCGTTCGTGGACGTTTTCCTTTGCGCTGTTAATCGTGTATTCTGCACCGAGGCCGCGAACGATTTCCAGTTTCTCATCGTCCATGTCGCAGGCGATGACCTTGGCACCGCGCATGATGGCGCGAACGACAGCCCCGACGCCCACCATGCCGCAACCAATGACCATGACGGTGTCGGTATCGACGACCTGCGCGCGGCTAACGGCGTGGAAACCGACGCTCATCGGTTCGATGAGTGCAGCGTGCTCGACGGAAATCGAGCCGATAGGTATGACCTTCTGCCAGGGTACGGCGATGTACTCGCGCATGGCACCGTCGCGCTGAACGCCGAGCGTCTCGTTGTGCTGGCAGGCGTTGTAGCGGCGGTTGCGGCAAGACGGGCAGTGGCCGCAGTTGGTGTAGGGATTGACGGTGACAGGCATGCCTGGGCAAAAATGCCCAGGAACTGTACGGCCAACCTCAACGATTTCGGCGCCGATTTCGTGGCCAGGGATGACGGGCATTCGGACCATCGGGTTCAGACCGCGATAGGTGTTCAGGTCGCTGCCGCAGAATCCGACATAATGAATCTTCAGCAGCACCTCGTCTGCTCCACACTGGGGTTTCTCCATGTCTACAACCTTCATCACCGAAGGTTCAGTAATCTGTAATGCTTTCATATCTTTTTACCTTAATTATTCACTCATATTTTTTATATAGGGTAGGTCGACGAGTTCGCCGAAACCGAAGAATCGGCGGGCGTTGTCGCAGAGGAACATCCGTTTCTCGTCGTCCGTCAGTTCGTTGCTCTTTGTCACGAAGTCGTACGACATCTTGTATGTGATGGCGGTGATGGTGCGCGGATAGTCCGAGCCCCACATCAACTTCTCCATACCCACCTCGTCGGCAGCCTCCTTGATAGCACGGACAGCAGAGAGGAAGGGGTAGAACTCGTCGTTGAACAGCCACGTGATGCCACCGCTTTCGATGAAGACGTTCTCGTGGCGGGCGAGACGTATCTGCGACATCCAGTTCGGACGTGTCACCATACCGAAGTGGCCGATGGCGATCTTCAGCTGGGGACATTCCTGGATGACTTCCTCCATCTGGCCGACCTGTGCATCGCCGTCGGCGAGTTCGATGCCGAGGAGGATGTCGTGTTGCGACATCATACGGAACATCTGCATCATTTCGTCGGTGAGGAACTGCTGCGGTAGTCGGGCGGCAGGAATCTTCAATCCTCGGAAACCCTGGGCCATCAGTGTCTCGGCCTGTGCTAGGAATCCCGGCTGGCGCGTCTCTGGCATGCCGAAGCAGAAGAAACGGATGGGGTAGCGCTGCTGGACGTCTAACAGGTAGTCGTTCTGCGGGCCGTCAATGAACTCCTGCGTGATGACGGCCGCCGAGACCTGCGCGTAGTCCATATTCGACAGGAAGCGCTCGGCGGTGTTCTGGCCGTCGGTCATGTACGGCGGCAACATCTGGCGCTCCTCACCGAAGAACAGCGAGCGGCTGCGGTTCGGCTCGAGGGCGTGAATGGGCGAACCATTCACCACCGTATCCACGTTAAGCCACAAATGGGCGTGTGCATCGATTATGTATTGGCCCATGATACTCGCTGTTGGTCACCAATAATCTCGCGTACCTCTTTCACCAATTGCTCATCCATCGGTTCCTCGATATAAGCGATGTTCGTCTTGATAGCCTCGGGGCGGGTGGTGCTGAACACCGTCGAGGCAATGTGGGGATTGCTGCACGAGAACTGCATGGCAAGTTTCTCGATGGGGTATCCCTTCGTCTTGCAATGCTCGGCGGCACGACGACACGCTTCTACCAACGGTTTCGGTGCGGGATGCCAGTCGGGCACGCCGCGCTCGGTGAGCAGTCCCATGCTGAACGGGCTGGCCGACAGTACGCCGATGCTGCGCTCGTCGAAGAAGTCCATGAAGTCCGTGAGTTTGTCGTCGCACAGGCAGTAGTGACAGAAGTTCATGACGCTCTCCACCATGCCGGGCTCGGCGTGCTCGATGACCCAGCGCAGGTTCTCCAGCTGCAGGTCGGTGATGCCCACGTGGCGCACGACGCCCTCCGCTTTCAGCTCGTGCAGGGCGGGCAGCGTCTCGTCGACCACCTTTTGCAGTCCGCCCTCCATACGCCCCTGAAACTCGATGTCGTGCACATTAATAATGTCAATGTAGTCGATGTGCAGGCGCTCCAGACTCTCGTACACGCTCTCCTTGGCGCGACGGGCGGAGTAATCCCACGTGTTGTGGCCGTCCTCGCCGTAGCGTCCCACCTTCGTCGAGAGGTAAAACTTGTTGCGGGGAATATCCTTTAGCGCCTTGCCCAGCACGATTTCGGCCTTGTAATAGCCGTAGTAGGGCGACACGTCGATGATGTTGATGCCGGCGTCGACCGCTGCGAAGACGGCGTCGATGCCGCGATTCTCGTTGAACGAGTGGAATACGCCACCCAACGACGAGGCGCCGAAGCCCAGCTCCGACACCTCCATTCCTGTATTTCCTAACTTCCTGTATTGCATAGTCGGTTGTTTTTTATTTTGTCGTGCAAAGATACAACATAATTGCGAATTACGGCTTACGAATGACGATTTTTTTCACGTAATCGTTCTAATTGTTAATTGGCAATTGTCAATTCTCAATTTTTTTTCATACCTTTGCACCATGATGGAACAGATTACAAGCATTCAGAATTCAAAAATTAAGCTGCTCACGGCCCTGCAACAGAAGTCCAGCGAGCGCCGCAAGGCCGGGCTCTTCGTGGTCGAAGGCCGTCAGGAGCTCGAGCATTGCATCGCAGCGGGCTACGACGTCGATAGCGTTTTCTGTTGTCCCGAACTCGGGGCCGAAGTGCCCGCCGGCGTTCGTTCTTTTGCCGTGACGAAGGCCATTTATGAAAAGATTGCCTATCGTGGTTCGACGGAGGGCGTGATTGCTGAGGTTCGTACGCGGAACCTTCGGTTGGACGACCTACAATTACGCGAACGTCCGTTGATTGTTGTACTCGAGAGTGTCGAGAAACCCGGCAATCTCGGGGCTGTTCTTCGCTCGGCCGATGCGTCTGGCGTGGATGCCGTTGTGGTGTGCGATCCGTTGACTGACCTCTACAATCCCAACCTCATCCGTTCGTCCGTGGGCGCCGTCTTCACGGTGCCCTGCGTGGCCTGCTCGTCCGACGAGTGCATCCGCTTTTTAAAACAGAAAAACATTCAGATTCTCACCGCTCAGCTGCAGGACTCCCGCCTCTACTATGACACCGACATGACCGTGCCGACAGCCATCGTCATGGGCACCGAGCACGACGGACTGACTGACCAGTGGCGACAGGCTGCCGACGCCCACATCCGCATCCCCATGCTCGGCCGCATCGACTCGCTGAACGTAAGCGTCAGCGCCGCCATACTGATGTTTGAAGCAGTACGTCAGCGCCAGAGTTTAGTGTCGGTAAAGTCGGAGTTTAGTGTCGGTAAAGTCGGAGTTTAGTGCCGGTAAAGTCGGAGTTTAGTGCCGGTAAAGTCGGAGTTTAGTGCCGGTAAACTTTTATTACGGAATCAGCGACGCGGCTTCGTCGGTCAGGAATTCGCGTATCCGTTTGTAGGGAATCTCGAACGTTATCATACCCGCAGCGTACGGCGCTATCTCGTACTGCGTGTAGCAGAACACGATGCCCGTCTTCGTCCAGTACGGCGCGTTGCCCGGTAGCGGTATGCGGTTCACGTTGTCCACCTGCAGGAAGTCGGCCAGCTCCTCATCATCCGCCATGGGCTGTCCGCACGCCTTGAAGTAACTGTACACGCCGCCCTTGATGAGGGCGTAGAGCGCGGGCGACTCCGTATTGGCAAACAGATTGTCGTCCTTGTGCTCGACGTTGAAGTGGTCGTCCATATCCGTCTCGTAGCCAATGGCGCGGCCGTCGCCCTTGCGGAACGTCCGTCCGACGTGTACCGCCATGCCGTGTGCTCCGCCGGTGTATCCCGACGTCTCGCCGTAGAAGGTGACGAACCCCGCGGTCTCGGCCAGCAGCACGACCTCAGTCGTCGACGAGAACGACGGGCCGCCCTCGTCGCTGTCGCCGTACGTGCCGTTCCAGCCTTCCACCAGTCCGTTGTACTCCGCGTCCACCACGTCACGCCACTCTGCCCGCGAGCCCTTGAACGCCGCGTTCTGGATGCCGCAGACGTCGCAAATGAACCGACGGACGCTACCGACCAGCGCCGAGTCGCCACCCGTGGGCCACTGGACCAGCAGCGACACTTCGGCCATCTTGTCGCTACGCTCGATGCGGATGGTGTCGATGGTGAGCGCCGGTTTCGCGTCGACGGAATCGACGCGCACAGTGTACGGCGATTCCGTCGTCGTATAATCCACGCTGTCCTCTGCCGCCACGTCCGCTGTAGAAGCACGATGGCCGCAAGCGCTGAGCGCCGCGGCCATCGAAATCGTTATAAAAAGTCGTTTCAACTTAATTGTCACTTGTCAATTAGTTTACTCTCCCTTGATGGCTGCCACACCGGGGAGCACCTTACCCTCGATGGCCTCGAGGAGGGCACCACCACCAGTAGAGATGTAAGATACCTGATCAGCCAGACCGAACTTGTTGACACAAGCGACAGAGTCACCACCACCGATGAGTGAGAAAGCACCCTCAGCAGTAGCCTTGGCAATAGCATCGCCAATGGCACGTGAACCAGCGGTGAAGGCATTGCACTCGAAGACACCGGCAGGACCGTTCCACAGGATGGTCTTAGCGCCCTTGATAGCCTCGGCGAATGCCTTCTGGCTCTCAGGACCAGCGTCAACACCCTCGAAGCCAGCGGGTACCTTATTGGCAGGGCAGGTGATGATCTCAGCACCGGGCTTCACAGTCATGGTGTCGAAGTCGAGACCATTGGTAGCGTTACAGTCAGTACCGAGCACGAGCTCTACGCCATTCTTCTTGGCCAGCTCCTCAACGCCCAGAGCGACATCGAGCTTGTCGAGCTCTACGATAGAATCACCAATCTCACCATTGTGAGCCTTTGCGAAGGTGTAGGTCATACCACCACAGAGGATGAGCTTATCAACCTTGCCGAGGAGGTTCTCGATGATACCAATCTTGGAAGAAACCTTAGAGCCGCCCATGATAGCCACGAATGGGCGCTTGATGTTGCTGAGAACGTTGTCAACAGCCTGAACCTCCTTCTCCATCAGCAGACCCAGCATCTTGTTGTTAGCATCGAAGTAGTCGGCGATGACAGCCGTAGAAGCGTGCTTGCGGTGAGCGGTACCGAAAGCGTCCATCACGTAGCAGTCAGCGTAAGAAGCCAGCGTCTTGGCAAACTCCTTCTGGCTGGCCTTCATGGCCTTCTTAGCCTCGTCGTAAGCGGGATCGGCCTTATCGATTCCAACGGGCTTACCCTCTTCCTCAGGATAGAAACGCAGGTTCTCGAGCAGCAGCGCCTCACCCATCTTCAGGGCAGCAGCCTCAGCCTGAGCCTTAGCACAGTCGGGAGCGAAAGCCACGGGAACGCCAAGTGCCTTCTCTACAGCCTCGCGAATCTGACCCAGCGACTTCTTCTTGTCCACCTTACCTTTGGGCTTACCCATGTGCGACATGATGATTGTTGCGCCGCCGTCAGCCAGAATCTTCTTCAGCGTGGGCAGTGCGCCGCGGATGCGGGTGTCGTCTGTAATCTTACCATTCTCGTCCAGGGGTACGTTGAAGTCTACACGTACGATTGCCTTCTTACCGGCAAAGTTGAATTCGTTAATTGTCATAATGCTTTGTATTTTAAATAATGTGTAATGAATCTCGTTTGAAACTTTTGCAAAGTTACTATTTTTAATTGGAATTTGCGTCGCGGCCGTTGAATATTTAAGTCTTTTTCACACCGACAATGTTCGTCTTCGGCAGCTCGCGGTTGCGGCGGTTCACCACGGTGACAACGGCCTGCGCCAGGTTGATGAATGCCAGGCCCGTGGCCGTGTCGCTACTTGTCGAGGCGGGCTCACCGGCATCACCGCTCTCGCAGATGCTCTGTACCAGCGGAATCTGCGCCAGCAGCGGAACGTCCATCTCTTCCGCAAGACGCTTACAGCCCTCCTTGCCGAAAATGTAGTAGCGGCTCTCCGGCAGTTCGGCAGGCGTAAACCACGCCATGTTCTCCACTAAGCCGAGGATGGGCACGTTGACTTTCTCGTTGCGATACATGTCGATACCCTTGCGAGCGTCGGCCAGCGCAACCTGCTGCGGCGTCGAGACGATGACGGCGCCGGTGATAGCCAGCGTTTGCAGTAGTGTCAGATGGATGTCGCTCGTGCCCGGCGGCGTGTCAAGGATGAAGTAATCCAGCTCGCCCCAGTCGGCGTCGGCAATCAATTGCTTCAGCGCGCTCGTCGCCATGCCGCCACGCCACAATGTCGCGGTATCGGGCGAGACGAAGAAACCTATTGACAGCATCTTCACACCATACGCCTCAATCGGACAGATCAAGTCGCGTCCGTCCACCTTGACAGCATACGGCCGCTCGTCCTCGACGTGGAACATTTTGGGCATCGAAGGACCGAAAATGTCGCAGTCCAGCAGCCCGACCTTGTAACCCAAGCGTGCTAGCGCGATGGCGAGGTTGGCCGAGACCGTGCTCTTGCCTACACCGCCCTTGCCGCTGCTCACGGCGATGATATTTTTTACGCCGCTCAACAGTTGGTCGCCCGTTGGCCGCGGCTTCGATTTGAACTCCGTCTGAATCGTCACTTCGACATCCTTGCCGCAGTGGTACTTGATGGCGGCTTCTGTGGCCTTGACAGTCGACTTCAGGAACGGATCGGTCTCCCGCGGGAACTCCAATACCACCGTCACACGCCACGGCTCGCCCTCGTTCTCCGGAGCGCTGACGGCCGGCTGGTCCGCCACCATCCCGCTCTCCACGAGGTTCTTCTTCGTGCCGGCGTACGTCACCGTCGCCAGCGCATCCATAATTATCTTAGGGTATAATGTCATGCAGTTTACATTATTGTCTTTTCCTTGGTGGCAAGCTTCTGCCAGTCCTTGTCGTTATTATACAAGGGCTTGCTGCCAACAGGAATCAGGAATGTGGCTGCCACGTCCTTGAACGTGCTCTTCGAGATAGATGGCGGCGTCGGGCAGTTCAGCACGACCTCGCGCAGCATTGGGCATTTCTGGAATGCAGAGCCACCGATTTTCTTCAAGGCTGCCGACAGTTCCACGCGTGTCAGCATGGAACACTCGTAGAAAGCGTCGCTGCCGATGCTTGTCACGGCTACGGGAATCTTAATCTCAGTCAGCGATGTGCACTTCTCGAAAGCGTCATCGCCAATCGTCAACAAGGCGGCTGGCAGGCTGATGCTGCTCATCGCGATGCAGCCCTGGAAGGCCTTCGTGCCGATCTTCCTCACGGTGTTAGGCAGCGAGACGCTGGTCAGGCTTGAGCAACCATTGAACAGACCGTTGGGAACTTCCTCGATGAATCCTCCGATGCTGGCATTGGTCAACTGACTGCACTTTTCGAAAGCAGAACTGCCAATGCTCTTTACCATCGTGGGGATATTGATGCTGGTCAGGCCACTGCCCTCGAAAGCCTCGCTCTCAATCTTTGTCAGACTGCTGGGCAGTTCAATGGCGGTCAGCGAGCGGCAACCGTCAAAGGCATTGTTCTTGATAGTCTTTACGGTTCCGGGGATATTGATATTGTTGAGGTTTGAGCAGCCCTTGAAGGCATCGCTGCCGATATCGTCCAGCGATCCCTGCAGCACGACGGTGGTCAGGCTGTTACAGTTCTGGAAAGCAGAGCTACCCATCTTCGAGAGGTTCTCGAAACCTACTTCCTGCAACGAGGTGCAGTCCTGGAATGTGTAGCTGCCAATCTTTCTCACACCTTGCATACGGATGGAACTGAGGCTCTTGCAATTCTCGAACGCTGAGCTGCCAAGTTCGTTGGTGGCGTCGGGCAGTACGACGGTAGTCAGGCTCTTGCAGCCCTGGAATACGTTATTGTCAATTTCCTGCAGCGTCTCGGGCAACTGTATGTTGGCCAGATTCTCGCAGTTACGGAATGTCTCGTTGTCCAACTTCTTCAGCGGAGCAAGAATGTTGGCGGTGGTGAGTGCCTTACAGTCCTTGAAGACCTGTGTACCCATCTCCTTCACATTGGCGGGAATCTCGATGACGGCCAGCGTCTTGCAATCCTCGAAAGCTTCGCTGCCGATGGTGGTCACGTAGCTGGGAATGCTAATGGCCGAAAGGCTCTCGCAGTTCTTGAATGCGGCATTATCGATAGTTGTGACAGTCTCGGGGATAGTCATCGTTACCAGCGCCTTGCAGTCCTCGAAACAGCTCTTGCTGATGTTGGTGATGTTCTGTGGCAATATGACCGTAGTTAGTGCCTTGGCTCCCGAGAATAGTCCGTTAGGCAACTCGTTGGCCTTAGTTTTCATACCATCCTTGCCTTCAGTGATAGTGGCTTCCGACAGGTCGACACTCATCACCAGACATTCACCGTTCTTTTCCTTTGCCTTGGTGCGGTTCACAATCTGCTGCATCAGTTTGATGTCGGCACCGTTCATCGGTCCGCTCACTTTCAGCTCTGTAATCTTAAACCGGTCATCTTCTAAAATCTTTGAAGCCAGCTGGCCTGCTGCGTCCAACTTAACACTTGTACGGCCCTGAGCCATAGCCAGCAATGGCATGGCGGCCATAAGGATACAGATAATTCTTTTCATAACACTTCTTTTTTTAGGTTTGTTATTTTGTTTCTATTTTGCTTTGTCCTTACTGCTGCGTTTGTCGCGGTGGTACGAGCGGTAGTCGTCCAACTCTATTTCTACGTCGGGCTCCGTCAGTTCTCCGTCGCGAGGCAGGCAGAATTTCATGTATTTGATATTCAGTCCGCGGGCTATCCACATCCCTTCGTAGTACGTCTGGATGCTGGCGGCAACCGAATCCTTGCACGCGTCGGCATACAGGTCGGTGGTCTTTACCAATACGGGCAGGTGATTTTTCTCTACCAACAAAGACGTGTAGGTAAACAGAAAGTTCGAGTCCGTCTTTAGGTGTACAAAACCACCGTCCGACAGGAACTTGCGGTAGCGCTCCAGAAACCACGTCGAAGTCAGTCTCTTCCTTGGATTCTTCATCTGCGGGTCGCAGAACGTCAGCCAAATTTCCTGCACTTCGCCCTCGGCAAAGAAGCGGTCGATGATTTCGATGTTCGTGCGCAGGAAGGCCACGTTCTTCAGACCTTCGTTCAGCGCCTGCGTTGCTCCTGTCCACATGCGGGCGCCCTTGATGTCGACACCGATGAAGTTCACGTCAGGAAACATCTTTGCCAGCCCGACAGTATATTCCCCTTTACCACAACCCAACTCCAGTATGATAGGATTGTCGTTATGGAAATAGTTCTCGCGCCAACGGCCCGTTAGGGGAAAAGCAATGTCTTTCAGCGCCCCGTAAGGGTACTGAAAGACGTTGTTGTAGGTCGCCATGTCGGCGAATTTAGCCTGTTTGCCTTTGCCCATTAATGAATGAGATTACTCAATGACAACTGTCGTCCAGCCGTGCTTGTCTTCGATTTCGCCGTACTGGATGCCGCGCAGGGTATCGAAGAGCTTCTTCGACATTGGACCGGGCTTGTCGCCAAACGAGTAGCGCTTGCCGGTGTCGAGGTCATCGATATATGAGATAGGTGAAATAACGGCGGCTGTTCCGCATGCACCTGCCTCCTCGAAGGTCTCCAGTTCCTCCTCGGGGATGGGACGGCGCTCTACCTTCATGCCCAGATCTTCTGCTACCTGCATCAAGCTCTTATTTGTGATAGAGGGCAGGATAGACGTTGACTTCGGGGTAATATAGGTGTTGTCCTTGATGCCGAAGAAGTTGGCGGCACCACACTCGTCCATATATTTCTTCTCCTTGGCGTCCAGGTAAAACTCGCAGGCGTAGCCCTTCTCGTGAGCCAGGTTGTTGGCAAACAAAGAAGCAGCGTAGTTACCACCTACCTTATACTTACCTGTGCCGAGGGGAGCCGAACGGTCGTAGTCGCGGATAATCACATAAGGATTAGCGGCGAAACCACCCTTGAAGTACGGGCCTACGGGTGTGACGAAAATCAGGAAGCAATACTCCTTTGCGGGATGTACACCCACCTGGGCGCTGGTACCGATGAGCAGCGGACGGATATAGAGCGTAGCACCACTCTCGTAGGTGGGAATCCACTCCTGATTCAGACGCACCACCTTCTTCACCATCTCCGTGAACAACTCTGTGCTCACCTCGGGCATCATAATGCCGCGGCAAGTACTCTGCAGACGGGCTGCATTCTCGTCGACGCGGAAGATGCGCACCTTACCGTCGGGACAACGATAAGCCTTCAGACCCTCGAATGCCTCCTGACCGTAGTGCAGGCAGGTAGCGGCCATGTGCAGGTTCAGATACTCGTCGGAGCAGACCTCAATCTCGCCCCATTTACCATCACGGTAGTAACAACGTACGTTGTAGTCGGTCTTCATGTAGCCGAACGACAAACTACCCCAGTCTAAATTCTTCATAATGTTTATGTTTTTATGCTAATTGTTTACTATTTGTGCGCAAAAGTAATCAAAATATCGCTCTTATGCAACATTTTTTAGTGAAAAATGTCTATTTTCCCTTTTTTCTTGCTAATTTTGCAGCCCGAAATAGAAAAAGGAGCAATTCAGGTAACATATTAATAGATATAACAATGAGAAAAATAATGATGATGGCATTGATCGCAGTCGGTATGACAGCCTTTGCCAGTGAGAAAAATGACACGACAATTATTGAGAATGCCTACAAAGTGATGGTCATTACCGGCGATTCTGTGCAGACAGTCATGGTTAACGGCAAGGAGGGAAGTCGGGACTACCGTTATGTGAATTCTATCAAGATTACGGATCCTAACGTTAAGAAATGCAAGCTTGAAAATGATTCAGAGAATAACGGTTTGGACTTTGACTTTGGTGTTGGAATCCCCATTGCTACCAATGTTCCCGACGGCTGGGGCTTTTCCGCCAAGTCGTGGGAGATAATTTTGGGTTTACGCTATAAGTACACGCCCAAAAAGGCGCTGCAGACTTATTCTACGGGTTTATGGCTTAACTGGAGCACTTATGCCCTTAAGTCGGACTATGCGTTTGCCAAGGATGCCAACGATATCGTGGTTCTAGGTGCATTCCCTGCCAATGCCAGCGACAAGTATTCGGCAATGAGGATATTCAGTTTGTCTGTTCCGTTCTTCTTCACCCAGCGTTTCGGTCGTACCAGCGATTTCCGCTTTACGCTCGGTCCTGTCGTGAATTTCAACGTCTATGGACGCATCTATAATGAGTACACTATTGGCGACAACGAGTTCAGCATCAACACCAAGGGCTTCGAGTATCGTCCTGTTACGCTCGACATCATGGCTATGTTAAGCTGGCGTCAACTGAGCCTCTTCTGCAAGTATTCACCCATGAGCGTGCTGAAGAGCGACAAGGGTCCTCAGTTCCGTTCTGTTTCAGTCGGTCTTTTCTTCTAACTGCTGAATTTTCAGGAGTTCGGCTTCTGTCTTGGTCAGTTTGTCCTTGCAGAACGCAATCAATCGCTGCGCGGTTTTCAACTGCGCAGCGAGTTCGTCTATGTCGTACTCGTTGGCTTCCATTTTGCGCACGATGGTTTCCAACTGCGCCAGCGCCTGTTCGTATTTGATGCTTTCTTCCATAACTCTTATCTATTATCTCTTAACTCTTCACAACTGATCGTATTGTTCCCTTTTCCACTCTCGTTTCTATCTCGTCGCCGGGCTTCAACTGTTGCGGGTCGCGCACGGCCCGTCCATCCTTCAGCGTGATGCTATAGCCGCGACTCAGCAATAGTTGCGGGTCGAAGCCCTGCAACTTCAGGCTGAGGCTTTCCAACAAGTGCTTTTGGTGGGTCAGTCGTCGCTCGATGGCTATGGGCAGACGGCTTTTCGTTGTTTCGATGCGGTGGCGCTGGTCGCTTACCATTCGCAAGACGAGGGTAGGGATGAGTGTCGTCAGCGTTGCCATCCTTGCCTTTTGACTGTTTATCCGTTGGTTGACAGCATAGCTCAGACGCTGGCTGGCATCGTCCAGCCGTTCCAGGACGCGCAGGAGGTTGTCTGTCAGCAAGGCCGCAGCGGCTGTGGGCGTTTTTACGCGGGTATTACTAATCATGTCAAGGATACTCTCGTCGCGCTCATGACCGATACCGGTAATGATGGGCAAGGGGAATTGTGCGACGTTCTCAGCCAACGCCAGCGTGTCGAAACCACTCAGGTCGGCCGTTGCACCACCACCGCGCAGGATACACACCACATCGAAATCGCTGATGTGTTGGTATATCTCGTTTAAGGCATCCACGACGGACGCTTCCACCTGCTCGCCTTGCATGATGGCGGGGAATAGCGTCACGTCAAACTTAAAGGCGTAGTCGTTGTCCTCCAGTTGTCGGCAGAAGTCGCCATAGCCTGCGGCATGCTCTGCGGAGATGACAGCTATGCGTTTGGCGAAGGTGGGAATACGAAGTTCACGTTGCAAGTCGAACACGCCCTCTTCCTTCAGCTGTCGGATAATCTCCTGACGCTTGCGGGCCATATCGCCGAGGGTATAGGTGGGGTCTATGTCGCTGACAATCCACGAAAATCCGTAGGCTTCATGGAACTGGGCATAGACGCGCAGCAGCACCTTCATGCCGGCACGCAGCTGTTGCCCTGTGGTGCGCTCGAAATAGGGCTTTACCATCACCCACGTCTGTCGCCAACATTTGGCCGATGCTCGTGCTACGGGGGTGGCGGAGCGTTCGTCCTTCTCTATCAGCTCCATGTAGCAATGCCCTCCGTGCTCGCGACACTCCGACAGTTCCGCCTCTACCCAATATTCCTCGGGCAGGGCATTCTCGATGGCGTCGTGCACGAGGCCGTTGAGTTCAACCAGTGTCAGTCGCTCCATAATGTTCAACGTTCAATGTTCAATGTTCAACGTTCACTTTTCCTATCATATACGCCCGCCAGAAGTTGGGCATGCCGTAGCCATAGACGTTGTCGGGATGTTCGCTGTTTTCGCCCGACTGTCGGACGAGGTTGATGATTTCCTCGGCGCTCTTCTCGGGCATTGCCTGCCACAAGCACGCCATGAGTCCGCAGATGACGGGAGCTGCAAACGACGTGCCCATATCGCTCATGATGACGCCCCGGCCGTTCACCAGCCGCGTGGGGGCTCCGATGGCCACGACGTCGGGCTTGATACGTTGGTCCTGCGTGGGACCGACGCTGCTGAAAGGGGCTATCTTGTGGGGCTCGCTATCCATGACGGCTCCTACGCTCATGATGTGGTCGGCGTCGGCTGGCACACCGATTTTCTTCCACGTTCCCATGCCCGAATTACCTGCCGAATTGACCAGTATGATACCTTTCGCGGCCAGCATCGATGCCGAGCGGCTGACGAATGCCGTCCTGCCGTCGAGTTGCCACAGGCGGTACGTCATCCACAGGTGGTCGTATTCGTTGTATCCCAGCGACGAATTGATGAGGTCGCACCCCACGGAGTCGGCAAACTCGGCGGCCATCGTCCAGTAGTCTTCCTCCACCTCCTGCTCCGTCTGCTGGTCTTCCGAGCGCAGGAGCCAGTAGCTGGCCCTAGGAGCCGTGCCAATATAATAATAAGGTACGTTGACGGCCATTGCCGACAGCACCTTCGTCCCGTGGTCGATGCCGTTGAACAGGTTGGGCGCCTCGGGATTGACGAAGTCGCGGCTGCCGCGGATGTCCACACGCTGGAAGGCGGGAATCTTGTCCACGTTCTTGAATCCTCCGTCGATGACGGCAATCATCATCCCTTCGCCGCGCAGACTGATGCTGTGCAGGCGTTCGCCCTTCACCGTCGTAATCTGACCTGCTGCCGTGCCATAGACGTTGCCGGGCATGCTGTCACGTTCCTCGAAACGTTCGTGCACCTTCACCTTCAGCGTCCCTGCGGGCACCGAGTCGGGCGACTGCCACACCAGCCGACTCCCCTTGACGCAGGGCAGCTGGCGGAGGCGCTGAATCAGCGTCGAGTCCTTGACGCGCACCAACACGGTGTTCTGCCAACGGCTCTCACCGACGATGCTGACGTCCTTGCTTTCGATGAGGCGGACATAGCGGCGACTGACGGGCAGGTCGGTAGAGTCCACTGCCAGCCCCTGTCGTCTGCGACGTTCCACGCTGCGTCGCGACAGAAATCGGGTAGGGTGTGCCAACAGGTTTGCCGACTCTTGCTTGTCTGTCAGATAGAGTCGGTAGATAAACCCGGGCGTTCCCTTGTATTTCACGCGCATAGCCGCCTCTTGGTCGGTATTGGCATGCCCCGCGAGCGCTATTGTCAGCAGAAACAGAACAACCAGTACGGTCTTATTCATAATTCTTCTCGTTTCGTTTCTTCAGGTAAATCACGACGCCGATAACGATTAATACCACTACTGCTGCAATGTGTAACCAATCCATAATCCTTCTGTTTTATTGAGTTTCTTCTTTATCTTCTTCATCGCGGTGCAAATTTAATAATAAAAAACGAGCCCACCAAACGATGAGCAAAAAAAATCACATATCGCTTGGCGGTATGGGAATTTATTCGTATCTTTGCGGGCAATATTGATAACTAACAAACAAAATATTGCGTATGAAAAGAAACTTTTACTTGATGATTGCCCTCCTGAGCAGTTTTGCCAGCGGCGCGTGGGCTGCCGAGATTTCCGACAGTCTGAAATATTTGAAAATCCTCAACGAAGCCACGACTTACGTCTTCAACTATCCGTCGAAGAATGCTGCGGGTGAGGACATAGTGCTCTCGTCGGCGCTCGTCGCTTGGACCCCTAAAGAACCCAAGGAGACCGACGCCATCGAGTCGCTCCACATCTACAGCCACTTCACCATTACCTCCGACAACGAATGTCCTTCATCGAATCTCAACCTGAAGGAACTGGCGCTTTTCGGCATTCTGTTGAAGGAGAAATACGCGATGGAACTGGACCCGACTCAGGATTTCATCAGCCACGCCATCATCATTGCCCCCGACTATGAGGGTTATGGCGTCACCAAAGACGTGCGGCACCCTTATCTGGCGCAGGAACTGACCGCCCAGCAGGTGATGGATGCCGTGAACTACGGACTGAAGCTTTACCAGAAGCACGTCAACGACAAGCGCGCGCTGCCCTTCAAGGACGACTGGCGCTCGTTCGGCTTCGGCTTCTCACAAGGCGGCGCCGTGGCCGTGGCCTATCAGCGATACATCGAGCAACACGGGTTGGATGAGGCGTTGCGCTACCGTGGCACCATCTGCGGCGACGGCCCTTACGACCTCATTGCCACCATGCGCTACTACATAGAGGACGATGGCAACAGCTATGGTGTGGAGACCGAGCATCGCAAGGGAATCAACACCATGCCGATGGTGATACCCATGATTATCCAGGGCATGATCGACACGCACCCCGACATGAAGGGCCATCAGCTGTCGGAGTATCTCTCACAGCAGTTCCTCGACACGGGCATCATGGACTGGCTGGCAAGCAAGAAGTACAAGATCAACGACATCCATGAGTTGTGGTACGACCAGCTGCAGGAAGGATTCGATGCCGGCGACCGCCACTACACCAAGGAGCAGATGGCAGAATTGTTTGAATCGCCCAAGGAGGACCGCGTCTGGGCTCACCTCAGCAAGCTCTTCACGCCCGGCTTCTATAATTATCTGACTAATGCCTCCAACTTCAACGCCGTGCCCACGGAGAAGGGCAATGCCTTCAAGGACCTGCACCGGGCGCTGGTTGACAACAGCGTCAGCAGCGGCTGGGAACCCAAGCACCGCATACAGTTCGTCCACTCGAAGGGTGATATGGTGGTGCCTTACGGCAACTACCTCGCATTCCACGACGCCCATCCCGACAGAGAGGGCACCATCTACAGGATAGACGACAGCCTGACCGACGACCATATTGCCGTGGGAACGTCCTTCTACCTCGCCCTCACCACCACCGGTACTTACGGTGAGTACTTCCAGTGGCTCGACGAAAGCGGCTCGACGGACATCATCGCCGTCAGAGACCAGACGGCAGACTGGAGAACCAACGACGGCTGGTACACGCTCGACGGTCGCAAGTTGAACGCCCGACCCACGCAAAAGGGTATCTATATCAACAAAGGCAAAAAAATACTGGTTAAGTAATTTTATGACACGTACCAGTCCCTAGACACATGTTATTACAAATTGAATATGATGAATGCATTCAGAATAGACGGCCAGCGTGCCGTGATTACCGGAGGTGGCAGCGGACTTGGTTTCGGCATTGCCAAAGTGTTTATTGAGGCAGGTGCCGAAGTGATTATTATAGGACGCAATGAAGAGAAGTTGCGCGTGGCCCAACAGCAATTGGGCGAGCGGTGCTCGTATCGTGCGTTCGACGTCACACAGCTGGACAGGATTCCTGCCCTCGTTCAGGAGATTGGTAGTATCGACATACTTGTAAACTGTGCCGGAACGCACCTCAAGAAATGGGCGCTGGATGTCAGCGATGCCGAATTTCTGGATGTGATGAACGTCCATGTAACGAGCGTCTTTGCACTAAGCCGTGAGTTTGCGCGGCTGATGGTCGAGCGCGGCAAGGGGTCTATTATCCTCATCAGTTCGATGGCTGCCCTTATGGGCTTGGAACAGATAGTGGCCTATACTACCGCCAAGACAGCCGTCCGCGGTTTGCAGCGCAGTCTCGTGGCAGAACTTTCGCCCAAGGGCATTCGTATCAACACCATAGCACCTGGATGGATTGATACCCCCATGTTCCATAAGGCTACTGATGCCGACCCGCAGCGCAAGGCTAACATCCTGCGCCGTATACCGATGAAGACTTTCGGACAGCCCGAGGATATCGGTTATGCCGCACTCTATCTGTCGTCGCCTGCCGGCAGCTACGTGAACGGTGCTTTCCTCCCTGTCGATGCTGGAGCATCGGAAGCATTCTAACTATCTACGTGCCAGGTGAGGGTCGTATGGCTATACAGGTGACATACAGGAGAACAAGGAGGCTGTCAATGCGCATCGTAAAGAACGGCGATGTACATGTGTCGGCACCTATTGGTATGCCTAAGAAAGAGGTGGAGCGGTTCATTGAAGAACACCGCGAGTGGATAGCCAAGGCACGTAAGAAAACCAGTGAGAGCCAGAAGCGTAGGGCTGACTTTTATAATCAGTTGCCGCTGAAGACGAGAGAACAGGCTGACGATGCCCTGCGGCGATTGAAAACCTTGATAGAGCCAATGGTGGACCGCCACTCAAAGGAGATGGGTGTGAAACCTTCCGCAGTACGTTACAAGGCGATGATCTCACGTTGGGGTGTCTGTAATGTCAAAGATAAGTCCATCTGCTTTTCGGCCTATCTGCTGCTGTTGCCGGAATGGTGTGTCGAGCACGTGGTGGTTCATGAACTGTGCCATCTGTTGGAACCAAGCCATAATGCACGTTTCCATGCACTGATGGACAAATTCTTCCCCCGTTGGAAAGAAGCCCGCATGGCTGCGATTATATCAGATAAACTATAACGTACAAAAGCTTTCAAGTAATAACCCAATAAAAACTAAACGAATATGAAAATGAAGAAAGTAATGATTTTTGCTGCCTTGACAGCAATGGTGACCATGACTGGTTGTAGTGAGAAAAAGGAAGCATCGAAGGATGTCGTGTCTTTCGACGAAGTATTGACGACAAGACGAAGCGTGCGCAGCTATGATGCCTCGAAGAAGATTTCTGAAACTGAGGTCCGTGAACTTCTGACGGCTACCCAGGAGGCTCCATCGTGGGCCAATCAGCAGCCTACGAAGTATTACGTGGCTATTAGCAAAGAGAAAGTGTCCGCTGTTCAGAATATGGTGGGAGGCAATAAGGAGCGCATCAAGGACGCCCCAGTTCTGATTGTCTCAACGTATGAGCGGGGCAAGTCTGGCTTCTTCCAAGGTAACCAAACGAATGAGGTAGGCGATGGATGGGGCGCCTACGACAATGGTCTGAGCAACTGTTACCTGATTCTGAAGGCTCGTGCTATGGGTTTCGATACGCTCATCATGGGAATGCGCGATGCTGACGAACTGCGCAAGCTCTTCGATATTCCAGAAAACGAGACAATTATGGCGGTCATCTCTTTGGGCTACAGAGCTGGAGAGCCTAATCGCCCTGAACGCAGACCCTTAGACGATATCGTTAAGTTCTTCTAAAACAGATAAACAATGACTATCAAAAGCTTTTTTATCGCAGCCATGCTGCTTAGTCTGATGCCTCTCACGGTCGGCGCACAGGATACTGACATCAACAGCCGTGACCTTCGCGGCAATGTGGTTTATCAGGATGATGAAGTGGTGTTCCGCCAGCTTGACGAGCATACATGGATAGGAAACGGACACCTCTGCTATAATGAGTCACTCTACCTCGTTGAGGGTAACGACCGTGCAATCTTGATAGATGCAGGAACGGTTATTCCCGGGTTGGACAAGATCGTGGCGAAGATTACTACCAAGCCCGTCACCATGATGCTGACCCACGCCCACGGCGACCATGCGGGTGGGGTAGGACCTTTCCCCGAGGTCTATCTGAACGCGGGCGACATGCCTCTCGTTTCGAATAGCATGCGAAGCTACAAGGGCCAGATCAAGTATCTCTTTGACGGCGAGGTGATAGACCTTGGCGGCCGTGAGATAGAGGTCATCTTCACGCCTGGTCACACCTCTGGCAGCGCCACGTTCTTCGACAAGGCCCGGCATTACGGCTTTAGCGGCGATGCCTTCGGCTCGACCAATCTGCTGGTGTTCACTAACCTCTCGACCGAGATGTATACTGCCGAGCGGATTGAGCGCTATATGAAGCAGAACGATATCCGCTTCCTATTCCCTGGTCATTACAGCGGTGACAACCTGGAGACGCTCCAGCGGGTCACCGACATCAAGAATATGTGCCGTGAGATACTGGATGGTGAACGCAAGCCGACCGTCAGCAACGGTAACAATGGTGGTATGGACATGATGGTCGATGACAAAGGCGTGCGTATCAACTTCAGCAGCCGGACGGGAATGAAATAATCGTTGTTTTCCTTCTCCAGTGAAATTTTTAATTAGAGTTGGCTGCCAAAACCAAGAACATATAGTGGGAAGAGCCGCCGCCGAGGACGTATTCGGTCTGCTGCCAAAGGAAGGGGAATTCCAGCAGTTCGGGGAAGTCCGGGCGGATGAGGGCAGTACCACTGACCACGCCGCCGGGGATGTAGCTCCAGTCAGCGCGGTTCAGACCGTAGGCAACGGTCGCACTACGGGCTCCCACGCCTGAAGCAAACGAGGCGGTGTTGCTGCCGGGATGACAGCCCAGCACGAAATTCAAGGCGTTATACACTGTCTCCTTGGGGAAGATGTCAGGATAGGCATCGGTCAGGAAGTAATACTCAAAACCGAAGCGCTGGATGTCCCATCCTGCACCCCAGATGCTGGGACGATAGGGCACGCTGTATGGGGTCTCAGCGGCCTGACGGTCGAGCTGAGCCTTGTAGTCAACGAGGGCCGTGCGGAAGGCGGCAGCGAAGGCGCGGTAGGCTTTGCGGTCGCGACTGCTGACGCCTTTGGCCTGACTTTTCGCCTCAAGCTGTTTGACAATACGGGCGGTGAACCAGCCTGTGCGGGCAATATTTTTAATGATGGCGTCCTGCTGGGTGAGGATAAAGTCCAGGTATTCGACCTCGCCCGTGGTCAGATACAGTTCGACGGCGGTCTGTAGCTTTATGCCCGCCATGCGGTCGTTCACTTGTGTTTGGTGATAGAGTTCGGCGGCGATGTCAAGGCACTCTTGAGCCAGCGGGTCGTTGAAGCCACGGAGGGCGCGGGCGGCTCCGGCCAGTTGGGCTGCTGTCGAGAGGGCACGCATAGGATGATCTTCCGTAAATATCCATCGGTCATCGTCATTTCCCGTCACGCCGTCAGTCATGGCGGCGGCATCACCCAGCATGGCATATTGACGGAGCGTGCTGCAGATGATGCCGCGATAGAGTCGGCCCAGGGCCTGATAGCTGCGAACGACGGTGAGCGCACCATTCTCCACCTGTTGCAGGATGTCATTCTTGCCGTCCGGCTCATGGATTTCCACACGATGGCGGGCTTGGTCTATGGCAGTCACGTCGATGTCCGGACGGAACTGCTCGTAAGCCAATGCAAGGATGTAGGCCTCGCCAGCCTGCGACTCCACGCGCAGGTCGAAATCGCCGGCATCGTGCCAGCCTCCGATATTGACGCCCGGCACGCGTTCGCCCTCCTTATATTTACTGAGACCGGGCCGCTGGTCGTAGCCG
Source organism: uncultured Prevotellaceae bacterium (assembly GCA_902774925.1). GTDB lineage: Bacteria > Bacteroidota > Bacteroidia > Bacteroidales > Bacteroidaceae > Prevotella. The sequence goes on from CACYKE010000025.1 coordinate 30,494, forward strand.
TCTATGTGGTTGCCGACACGCGCCATCAGTGCATCGTCCAAATGGCAGGCATCATGCCAGACGCGGTATTTGTCAGCCACTCGCACATGGCACATCTGAACGGGCAGGAAGTACTCGACGACGGGCTGCCAGACACCACGCTCATAGACGTCGTCGGCGATGCGGAAGACACTCGATTGACTGTTGCCGTAGCGTACTTGATAGAGCCCGGACTCCGTCACATCGCTGAAGTCGGCCGTGAGGTAGCGGTATCGCAAAAATTGTCCCCAGACCTGTGCCGGTGTCTCGCGGACGACGGTCTCCCCGTCGGCACCGATGCGCACGAGCTGAACACTGCCCACCGTAGTTTCGCGCTTGTCGGTCTCGATGACGACACGCTTAGGCTGTTTGGGCAGGTAGCCCACCTGCGAGGTCTGGATGACGGCGGGGTATCGCCACGTCTCATCGACGGCGGGCGTGATGAGCCAGCGGACGGCGCCCTTTGTCGCCCCCGGTGCAATTTCGCTGCGAAGCACAAACCATCCGTTGTTATGGTTCATGCGGCCGTCGAAGAGCTTCAGGTCTCCAGTCAGCGACTCCACGGTCAGCCTCTGGCTAAGGTCATCAGGACGTGAGGTGAACTTGCGGCCGACGGCGTAAGGTGCAGCGATGATGTCGTCGGCACGGAGGGGGCTGTAGGGGGCTCCGACGGCAGAACCGTCGGACACTCGGAGACCGTCCAACTGAGCGAGGTCTGCCTGCTGCCCACGCCCGGTGAAGTAGTTCCCGTCGTGGCCTCGGTTTGTCGGCACTTGCAGTAACGGTGTGTTCGGCTGTTGCGGATAGATGCCGCTCTGACCGTCCATCAGCCACGGCTTGCCAAAGAGTTCACCGGGGAAGAACTCAAGGTTGAAGCCAACCTTCCCCAGCAGGAAGTCGGGTACCGGCTTATTGAGGTCGACGGTCACGAGGATGCTCTTGCCCTGCGGCTCCACCATGACGGTGTAGTTGACATGCCAATCGGGATAGACCATTGGATTGAAGCCCGTCAAGTGGCGCGAGGAGTCGGGATAGCATAGCGTGGTGACAATCCTGCCGTCCTTGACGCGGCGGCTCAGCTGCTTCGGCACGGGCTGCCACTGACCGGGCGTCGCCTCCAGCCGTATGTCGCCATTGGTGGCAATACGATGGCCGTTCATGATTACGCAGACACCGCCTTGGTGCCCCTCGGGGTAGAAGTCGCTGAATGCCATCACGTCCGTCCCGCCAGCATTAAAGTAGCCGTCGCTGTTCAGCCGGAATGTCTGGGCCGAGGCATAAGTCGCCACCATGCTCACGCTCAAAAATACAAACTTGATAAATACAGTAATTCTTCTCATTATCTTTGTGTTGGTTTTAGGATTTCACAAAACTTATTAAAAGTTTCCGCAAAAACAGCGCAAACCGAGTGCAGAAAGCTCGCTTTTTGCCGAGGTGAAGCCTGTTTTCGCAAATTTTATTTGCAAATATAGTGATAATTCGGGAATTATGTGTATATTTGCCAAAAGATTTAAGAATAATTCAATTTTATTGCAATTCCTTCTTGCAAGGCATAGTCCAAGCGAGCTTGACTCTGCTCTTGTTTCGAGCGTCATTTGTGAAACTATTAAATAACTAGACTTATGGAAAGATTGAAGATTCTCATTATTGGTGGTACGGGCACGATCAGCAGTGCCATTACCCGACAGTTAGCAGAGAGCGGCCACGAACTGTGGCTGCTGAACCGAGGCACGCGCAAGCAGGAGGTGCCCGGAAGTGTGAAACATGTGATTGCCGACATCGACGACACGGAAGCCGTGCTCGCCGGTCTGGGCGACGCGCAGTTCGATGCCGTCTGCGAGTTCATCGGCTTCGTGCCGGAGCAGGTGGAACGCGACATCAGGCTGTTCCGCGGACGCACGCGGCAGTACGTCTACATCTCGTCGGCCTCGGCGTACGCAAAGCCTGTACGTAGTCCCTATATCACCGAGGGCACTGCGTTGGCCAATCCCCACTGGCAATATTCTCGCAACAAGATTGCCTGCGAGGAGTTGCTGATGCGAGAATATCGCGAGAACGGATTCCCCGTGACCATCGTCCGCCCCTCGCACACCTATTGCGAGCGTGGCGTACCCGTCAGCATCCACGGTCCGAAAGGCAGTTGGCCCGTGCTGAAACGTATGCTTGAGGGCAAGCCCGTGCTGGTGCATGGCGACGGCTCATCGCTGTGGACGCTGACGTGGAACGAGGACTTCGCACGCGGCTTCATCGGCCTGCTGGGCAATCCGAAGGCCATCGGCGAGGCATTTCAGATTATGAGCGACGAACAGCTGACGTGGGATCAGATCTATGAGTGCGTCGGCCAAGCATTGAACGTCACACCAAAACTCTATCACGTCGCCTCCGACTTCCTGGCTGCCGTCTGCCCGAAAGACTATGACTTGGAGGGCAACCTCATCGGAGACAAGGCGGCAACGGTCATCTTCGACTGCACCAAGCTGAAGCGTGCCGTCCCCGGCTTCCAGGCCACAACGCGTTTCGACGAGGGCGTCCGCCGCTGTGTCAACTACATCCTCGTGCACCCCGAGCTACAAGTGGAAGACCCAGAGTTCGACCAATGGTGCGACAAGGTCATTGAGGCGCAAGAGCAGGCAAAGAAGATGATATGAACACGATAGAAACGATGATTTACAAAAGCTATTTCTTCATCCTCGCCATTCTGCTTAGCCTAACTGCATGTGCGACAGCTCACTCAAATGATATCGTTTCAGAAGGGGAAACCCCTGTAAAGGTCGCTGATTCTTACAGCTTTACAGAAGGGCCTGCGGCCGATGCAAGGGGTAACGTCTACTTCACAGACCAGCCCAACAACAGAATTTACCGTTGGGACTGCGAATCGGGAGAGATAACGCTGTTCACCGATCGTAGCGGCCGCTCTAACGGGATGTACTTCGATGCCCAAGGCAATCTGATAGCTTGCGCAGACATGGACAACCAGCTCTGGCGTTTCGACATGAAAGGTCAACACAAGATACTTGTGACCGACTATCGCAAAAAGTTGCTGAACGGCCCCAACGACGTATGGATTGCGAAGAATGGAGGTTATTATCTGACCGACCCTTATTTCAAGCGCGACTATTGGACGCGCAATCCAGACCGCCAGCAGCCTGTGGAAGGCTTGTATTATCTGGCTCCTGGAGGCAAGCAGCTGGTGATGCTCGACTCAACGCTTAACCAGCCCAATGGTCTTGTGGGCACGCCTGATGGCAAGTATCTGTATGTAGCAGAGGCAAGGGCCAACAGAATCCTGAGATATGACATTCAGACGGACGGCTCCCTAACAAACCGCCAGGTATTTGCCGACATGGGGTCGGACGGGATGACGATTGACGACCGTGGAAATATCTATCTGACGGGCAACGGCGTGACCGTATTCGACAAGGATGGCCAGCAGATTGCCCATTTCCCCATTCCCGAGGACTGGACGGCCAACGTCTGTTTCGGCGGAAAAGAGCGTAACATCCTGTTTATTACCGCCTCAAAATCCGTTTATACCCTGAAAATGCTTGTCCATGGGGTAAGGTAACGACGCCTCGAACAATTTTGTCTCCATCTCTCCCGTCATCGTTGGAATTCCCTTTATAGAAAGGCATTCCGGCACGGTGGAGATTATTTTTATCTCTCCCATTTCTCTCCTTCATCTCTCCCTTCACCATACTCATATTCGGAGAGTCGATGGGGGGATATAGGAGAGATATGGGAGAGATTTGGGAGAGATGACGGGAGGGATGAAAATGGCAAAATCCCTTTATTTAAAGGGCTTTTCGCCGTCCGACGGGAGAGATGGAGCCATTTTCATTAATAACTTTTGGTTATTTGTGAATAAGGCATGCCTATTTCTCGATAATGCTGCCTTATTTGCGCTAAACCTTACCTTATTTGCGCTAATTGTTCCCTTACTGGGAACCATTTATTCCCACCTTGGGAAGAAACCATTCCCAGCCTGGGAATAAAATCATTGTTGATGCCTGTTAGGTTTATTACTCCAAAAGTAATTTCAAATAATCCGAAAGTAATTTTGAATGCTCTTGGAGTATTTTCGATTACTCCGAAAGTATTGACTCCAACACCTTCCCTGCTAATCGTCACTCTCCTCCCTGCTGTCGGCTCGACACTTCCCTGCTCTCGGCCGGACAGCAGGGAGCAGAGCGCCGTTCAGCCTGTAAGGTGACGAAACTGATTACCTTGGGTAACGTTCATTCCCCTCTACCCTAATAGTAAAGCCCCTCTAGTATGATACTAAAGGGGCTCTGGTGTGACACTGGAAATAGTGTTATGTTAGACTATTCTTCTGCCGTAACGGTGATCTTCATCGTGAAGCCGACGCTGTGGTCGCTCATCAGGCGCATACGGACATCATAGGTGCCCGCCTCAGCGGCGTATGAGCTACGGAACCTTGGGAAGCCCGGCTCATAGATGAAGTACTTGTGATATGCACCGGGATTGGTAGCCGGGTCAATCTCGATGGCGTAGGGATCCCACGCGATGTCAGCAGGCTCCCAGCTCTCTATGTTGAACTGGCAGGTGTATCCATGTTCCACCGTCTGCTCGGCAGGGCTGATGGTGAAGGCCGTGTAAGGCCAGCCGTCGCCTGTCCTGATGGTGAAGTATGATGTCAGCTCGGGATTGCTCTTGAGACGGAAGCGTACATAGACGCTCTCATTGTTGTTCGACTTCAGCGAAGTGAGGCTGTGTGTGGCGGGATCCCATGAGAAGTAGCCCTCGTCAGTCTCGTAGTTTGCGTAATTCACATACGAAGCCACCAGCTCTACATCGTCCCAATTCCAGACGGCATCCTCGTCGTAATACTCCTTCACGTTGACCGCCACAGACTTTCCTACACCCACGAAGCCGCTCTCCGGCTCCAGTTTGTAATAAGTAATCTTGGGAGAGAACTCGTTTACCACGGCCTTGCCGTAGACGGTGTACTCAGCGTCCTCTGTCTCCTGACCTGTCTCATTGTCGTAAATGAGGTTGGTGAAGGTGAAGGCGAACACGAGTTCCAACTCACCGGAGTAGTCCTCCTCCAGTGCGCGGCGCGAAGCCTTTGCGGGAGCATTGGCCGAACTGCCCTTCTTCTGCAACTGAACCGTGCCAGACTTCAGGTTATGCATGTCGCCGCAGCCGAACTTCAGGTTGAGATAGTTACTGCTGGAGTAGCCTTCATCTGGTTTCTTGAAGGTGAAGAAACTGCCTTGTATTGCTCCGTAGTTCGAGAGATAGTCAAGGAGCAGCTGCATAGGTTCACCGAAGTGGTCGATAGGAATCTCAAAGTAGCCACCGCCCTGCGTATCCACGCTACCTGTTGCAGGATCGGTTTTGCCATCTTCGAGGCTAATCTTAATCACCCTCGTCTGGCTGTCGCAACCAGCCTTGCCTCTGTTCCACTGCGACCAATCCTGCAGCAGTCCGCGCGTTGACTCGTTGCCGTCCTTGTCGCTCACAACGTATACGTTGTCGTCCAGCTTCTTCGCCTTGTCGAAGACGTCACCGCCGCCTCCGCCACCGCCACCTTTGATGGTAATCTTGCCGGTGGCACGGCCTTCCCAGACTTTCTTATTGCCCTCCTCGGTAACGATGGCTAAGACCTCACCTTCGGGGGCACTATTCGTAGGTGTGAAGTAAGCCGTTATAAGACCATTCTCGTCGGTATAGTTAATGGTGGGTGTTACGGTACCGTTGGTGGCAACGAACTCCACACGTTTGTGGGCCCACGCTGTTAAATCGTTTCCTTCTGTCTTCTGCAGCAAGAAGTGAACGGGCACAGCTTCAGCCCCCTTCTCTACCTCCTGCGAAGGATTCAGACACTGGATGTTGTACTTCAGCAGCTTGGAAGTCCATTTCTTTTCGACGAATTTTGCTACATTATCGTCA